>JBGCGI010000038.1:0-29251 GCA_045110715.1 Rubripirellula sp. | reverse complement strand
CTCCCACCCGCGATCCCAGTCGCCCACCGATGCTGGCGGTATCCCTGAACGTCGACCCAGTCCTCGACACTCGTGAAATGGGATTCACGGGACTCGATCTTTCCATTGAGGTGGAGCCACGAACGTTCGAGAACTTCGAGTGGTTTGTTAATGGCGTGATTCACGACGACGGAGCGATCGAGCTACAAGTCCAGTACAACAGCGAATTGTTTTCCTCCGAGGCCATGGCGTTTTACTTCGTGGGATTCCAAGCGTTCCTGGAGCAGATCACCGAGTCGCCTGACTCGCCCTTGAATTCTCATCAGATGATGACAGTGGCTCAGCGCCAGCAAGTGATCTGTGACTGGAACGACACCGAAGTCACTTATGAATGTGCCGAGACGCTGCAAGCAGAGTTCGATCGCACGGCACAAGAACATCCGAACAGCATCGCGGTTCAGTTCCATGATCAATCGCTGACCTACCGGGAAGTGCAGAAGCGTGCCAATCAGTTGGCCAACTTTCTAATCAGTCGTGATGTGTCCCAAGGAGACTTGGTTGGCATATGTGTGGACCGAAGTGCCGAGATGTTCATTTCCGTCTTGGCGATCCTGAAGGCCGGAGCTGGCTACGTACCGCTTGACCCTGCCTACCCCGAAGAACGTCTCCAGTACATGTGCGACCATGCAGATGTGAAGTTGGTTGTGGCTACGGAGCAGCACCACGAACTTATCAAGCGTTTTGCCAAGCCTTGTGTTGCAGTCGATACCTTCGAGTCGGAAATTGCCGAACAAGACGCTGAATCACCAAAGACTTCTTGCAGCAAAACCGACATTGCCTACGTGATTTTCACGTCTGGATCGACAGGACAACCCAAGGGCGTTCGCGTTCCCCATCAGACGGTGTTGAATCTTTTACACTCCATGCTCCGACAACCGGGCCTGGCTCCACACGAGTCGATTCTGGCTGTGACATCGCTTTCCTTCGACATGTCTGTCAGCGAGATTTTCCTGCCGATGACCTGCGGTGCCTGCCTGGCGATCGCCGACAAGGAGACGACGATAGACGGCGAGAAATTGGCAGCTGCTATTGCAAAACACGACGCCAAATTGATCCAGGCAACTCCTGCGACATGGCGACTACTGGCGAACTCTTCATGGTCCGGCAAGAAGGATCTTCGGATCGTCAGCGCCGGCGAGCCATTCCCAGCGGACTTGGTTGCCCCGCTGTTGGATCGCACCAGTGAAGTCTGGAACATGTATGGACCAACAGAAACAACCGTGTATTCGACGGTAGAGCGTCTTACCGACGCTAACGCAACAATTTTGATCGGCGATCCGGTCGCGAACACGCAAATCTACATTCTGGACTCGAACGGCTTTGTTGTCCCTCCCGGTGTGGAAGGGGAAATGTTCATCGGCGGTGCTGGAGTCACCTGTGGATATTTGAATCGTGAAGACTTGACGTCTGAGCGGTTCACTCAGAACCCATGGTTCAATCCGTTTGCAAACTTCGCAAATTGGAAGCTCTACAAAACCGGTGACGTTGCGCGTCGTTTGTTCGACGGTAAGATCGAATATCTCCGACGAAATGACAAGCAAGTCAAGATTCGCGGATTCCGAATCGAGCTTGGCGAAGTCGAGAAATGCATCTTGAGCCTGGACTCTGCGATCCAACAAGTCGTCGCCATCGTGCGCCAAGACTCACTGGGCAGCCCAACCTTGATCGCCTACTGGGTCGCTGGCAGTGAGACCCAATTCGCAGCTGCCGATCTACGCGAGCACCTTCGTGAATCGCTTCCTCACTATATGATTCCGAAGCACTTCGTGCGATTAGATGAGTTACCCAAGACGAGTAACGGAAAAATTGATCACAAGGCTCTTCCCGAACCTGAGTTGCAAACCCAATCCGCAGGAAACATCATCCCGCCGGCCACCGATGCAGAGAAGTTCTTGGCGAAGGTGTGGGAAGAGATCTTGGAAATGGATGGCATCAGCCTGGACGACAACTTCTTCGAACTCGGAGGCCACTCGCTGCTGGTCATGCAGGTCATCGCTCGGGTCGAAGACGCCTCTGGAACTCGCTTAGGCCCTCAGGACTTCCTGATTGGGACGCTCGAGAGCCTGGCCGATCAAATCGAGGACTCTCGCGAAATCAGCACACCGGAACCGCAAAAGGTTAAGCAAGCTGAGTCGGAACCAATCGCCGAAGAAGAGGAGCCAACTCAAGAGCAAAAGCCAAAAACTGGCTTCGGCTTACTTCGAGGCTTCTGGGACTGAGCCTCTGGTTCACCTAAAGCAAAAACAACATCGAAAAAACTCACTGCCATGATGCAAACCTATTTTGGAAGTCCTGATCATCCGCTGTTTGGTGTCTATCACCAACCTCGCGGACGAGCCTCCTCACCAACTCGCGCGGTGCTGATATGCCCACCGATTGGGCAGGAGTTCATGCGTTCGCATATGGCGTTGCGTCTGCTGGCAAAGCAGATCGCTCGCCGTGGTAGCCATGTGCTTCGCTTCGACTATCGCGGCGTCGGCGATTCGCATGGAAATCTTGAAGACGTGCACTCCTTGGAAACGTGGGAGCAGGACATTGTCCGCTCCATTGAGTACTTGAAAGAGACGTCAGGCGCACACCAAGTCATGCTACTTGGGCTTCGGATAGGCGCCGGGCTGGCACATCGCGTTGCACGCCAATCGGCGGACGTGCATTCCCTGCTGCTATGGGAACCCGTTACCTGCGGCAGCCACTACGTCCAGTCACAGCGAGCCATGCATCGCGAGATGCTGGATCTTTGGGTGTGCAAAATGAAGACAGAGAACAGCGATAGCGCGGAGGAACTGCTTGGCTCGATCTATTCCAGGTCACTCGTCGAAGAACTTGAGGATCTCCGAGTTGATCTCTCGCAGACTTCACAGCCTCAT
The DNA here is from genome assembly GCA_045110715.1 of Rubripirellula sp. Lineage (GTDB taxonomy): Bacteria > Planctomycetota > Planctomycetia > Pirellulales > Pirellulaceae > Rubripirellula. The sequence continues at coordinate 26,345 of JBGCGI010000038.1, read as the reverse complement.
GCAGTCGTCACAGTCTCAGACTCCGAACTTTCGGTCGGGCACGACGAGCCCAGTCTTCAGAAGATCATTCCTGTCGACGACGTCGACAGCTGGAGCGAGCTACCCGACCTTGAAACCGCCTGGCTGCGGTCAACCACGACGCGCACCATTGTCCAAACGGCGGACGACATGTTCGATCGTCTTCAAAAATTTGGAGCTCTGTCACCCGTCATCCCACACGTCGCATTTCCAATCGCTACACCTTCTGGAGTGGTCCATTGAAAGAATCAACTTGTCGATTCGGTGAAGGAGAGTTCCTGTTTGGGATCCTGACAACTCCAGATCGAGAGCAAAGGGTCGAAGATGCTCCCGTTGCGATCATTCTGAACGCCGGGATCGTGCATCGCGTGGGTCCCTTTCGATTGCACGTAGGACTCGCGCGAGACCTAGCGATGCAAGGCTACACCACGCTGCGAATGGACTTGTCCGGGATTGGCGACAGCGCTCCCAGAACAGGAAAACAAAAGGTCGAAAACCGTGCACAACTTGACGTGCGCAGTGCGATGAAGCATCTCGAGAAGACGATCGGCGCCAAGTCATTCGTGTTGATCGGACTATGTAGCGGCGCCTACAACGCGCACTTGGTTTCGGTCGAAGACAAGCGAGTGATCGGCGGCGTTTTCTTGGACGGCATCGCGTTTCGCACGCCCGGCTTCTACTTCCGACATCATGTCCTCCGATACCTGCGGCCACGATTCTGGCGAAACGCAATCAAACGCAGGTTACTGCAAAGGAGACGCGGCAAGCTGGCTCAAGATCCGTCACTGGCACAGGCCGAATTTTTCTACAGCGAATCGATAGGAAAGGATAGAGTTACCAGCGACCTACGAAACTTGCTTCAGCGCGGCGTACAGATGCTGCTGCTTTACACCGACGGCTGCGACGAAGTTTGCGGCCGATCACAATTCCGAGAAATGTACGGACTGATGCCCGATGATGGGCAACTGCAAGTGGAGTATTACCCCAAGTCGGAGCACACCTTCCGACTGACCGAAAACCGCCGTGCAGCCTGTGATCGAATCACAAGCTGGATGCGTTCGCGTTTTCCCTCGCATCGAGCAAGTTCCTTGCTGGCGAATTCTTAGCATGCATTTCTGCCAAACTTTGCCATCAAGACCTACGTTCGGTTAGTCCAACTTCTTGACGCGAAGATTGCGGAAGTAGCAAATACTCTTGGGATCATGAGCCTGAAGAGCAAAGGTTCCTTCTCCTATCAAACGCTCAAACTGCTTGCTGAAAGCCTCACTTCCATCAGCTTCGGTGTAGTCGACTAAAGTTCGGCCATTCACCTTCAGCACGACGTGCTTGTCTTTGACGATGATCTCTTGTGTGTACCACTCGTTGTCCTTCAAGCCTGGATCGTCCACGTTGACGACCGCGTAGAGGCTGCTGGATTTCTTGGGGTCTTTGTGAGTCACGTTCACCTGGCATTCGAAGCCGAACTTTGGCCAACCAGTTTCTTGATACTTGGTATGAAAATAGATTCCGGCATTGCTACCTGGGGTCGTCATCACTTCGGCCTTGAAATGAAAGTTCTTGAACGGAACACCGTCGCCTTCGTAAAACAGGTGGCAGCGTTCCCCCTTACAAACCAACGTTCCATCTTCGACTTGCCAGCTATCCAGGTTCTCTGCGGCTTTCTTCCAGCCATCAAGTGTCTTTCCATCAAACAGCGACACAAAGCCAACTTCGGTGGCAGGCTGATCAGCGAAACTGGTGACAGTGCCAACGGCAACCATCGTGGCGACGAGTAACAAACGAACGATTTTCATCAAGAGAGTCCTATCATTGAAACAAGAGTGGAGCAGCGCAGGTCATTGACGCGCATAAAAATCCGCTTGCCGATTTTACGGCAAACGGATTCGCAAAATGAAACTTGGATCGACTAGCCTAAAGACCAGAATCTGTCGCGGGAAGTTGATTTGCTTCAATCTTCTCGCCGAACTTCTTGCCATCGGAGCTCATGTCTTTTGCAGCCTTCTTGAAGCCTTCTAGAATCTTCTTCTTGGCTTCTTCTGGATTCGCTTTCACGTAATCCTTGGGAAAGTCTTCTGCTTTCAAATATTTGTGAATGGCTTTGCCGTATTCATTACGGACTTTCTTCTTGTCTTCACCCTTCACATGACAAACGTAGCAACCAGCTTTGCGGCCGGCTTTCTTGAAGTCCTCGTTGACGTCTTCGCCACCAAGGTACTCGTTCTTCCATTGCTTGCCGAACTCACTGATCGCCATCGCAGGGCTGGCCAAGAAGATCAAGCATCCAAACATTACAGCCAGTCGTTTCATTCACTTTCTCCAGGAAAGATAGGGGGATTCCTGAACTGCTTGGTGACCCAAGGCAAACGCAGGACGTTTGGAGTTCAGGATTGGGGGTAGGGTGGTCGTTTGTGGAAGTCAGCGTATCCATCTGACACCATCTTCATCCCCCAATTAAGTCTTAGCGCGTCCCAAAAGTCAAATCGCCCTTAAAATTCATCCAAATTAACGGCGTTTTGGGGCAATTCACGAACATTGGCAGGGGGTGCCCCCTGCCTGTCCACCAAACCTTCGGACGGCAATCGCTTCTCATCGAAGCCAGCCGAAGCGACTCCCTGCTGGCGGTAGTCGATGGGAGTTCTCTGGCTTGTCGGTCTGGTTGTCAGGGGGGTTTGCACCCAATTGACGGCCCACAGCGGTGAAGTATCGCTGGCCCAATCAGGGGTCGCGGTCAAGAGATCGTTCATCCGTGTCACCTCCGTCTCATCATCAAACCCGACCATCATCAGCATGGGGTCAGCCAGCGCAGGATCGACGACATAGGCATTGGCAACACCGCGTAACTGCAACAAAGGCGGCAAGTCCTCCAGCGGAACATTCTCCGAAAACAGAAAATGCGGCTTGCCGGGTTTTACAAAGAAAACACAATTCCGAGCGAAGCGATCAATCGAAACCGGATACGGACCACTGACTCCCATTCTCATCTGAACGATCCCGCCAGCAGCATGAGCGGTAACTCGAGTCAAGGAAATCTGAATCGGTCCTGCAGAGGCGGGCGGCTGCTTGAGTGCACCGGCCGTATCGATCATGTGTTCGGTAATCGCCAGCAATCCATTGCTCCAAGATAACAACAACTCTGCCGCATAGTCCATGTGCAACATCGTCATTTGACCGCGCACGATCACGTTCTTCATATCGATTGACACGCGAGGAAAGGTGTCGGGAATCAGCGAGGCTTCGCTGTCGTCGGCACGTCGCAATCGATCAGGGCTGGTGATCACCTCGAACGCGTAGACTTCTTCTCGCAAAGTTGGATTGTCAATCGTGACACTGCAATTGTTCAATTCCATCTGCTGGCCGTCGTTGACCTCGAACAAGGCGCCACCGTCGATATCACTCGCCGGTACTTTCCAAACGAAATGCAGCCCATCGAATTCAATCGGATGCGATCCGATCGAAAACATTTTCGATCTTTCCATCATCACTGAATCGGCGGATTGAAACTGAATGACGCTGCCACCCACCACCGAGCGAATTTTCAAGTCATCCGACTCGATTCGCAGCGGCTCGCTGCGAAGCACTGGCACCGCGATCTCGATACTACTGATCCCAAACTCTGCCGCAATCTCAAGTGCGCGGCCGAGTGAAGGAGCAATCGCCCGCCCCTCTTCGTCTCGATTGTCGCCGTACTGAAGCTCTGGAAAGCCCGACACCTCAGACTCCACCACTCGAACAACCGAGGGAACATCACTCCCCAACGGTTCAATTGAGACGTTGTCTTGCGCGGCGGAAAAGCCCTCGATCATCGGCGGATTCAATGCGGTTGTTTCCGGCATTTCCGGCTCCACTGCAAAGCCCCCATTCCCGTCCAGTGGCGCCGGGGAAATGGTGGATTCCGCAACTGCAGGCTCTTTCTCGGTGGGCCCAACCACAGCTTCGCTGCTCGTGGGCTGCCGCAGAGAAGCTGACGGATCATTATCTTGAGCGGTGCTTCCCGGGTCGGTGACGGGACGCATCGCGGTCTTGGGAACAACGACATCCTGTCTTGTTGCTGCTGATTCCAGGTGCAACCAACCAGCGCTGCCAATCAACAATCCAACCGCGACCACCCAAGGAATATGCTTCTCCAACCACATCAACATCGGATTGGGCTGAGCAACCGCAACGGGACTGAGAGTCTGCGAACGATTCAAGCCATCACGAAAAGCAACCTCACGTAAATCGGCAATCAGGTCCGTCGCCGTTTGGTATCGATCAATCGGCTTCTTGGCCAGCATCTTCTCAAGAACCGCAACGAGGTTGTCGCTGACTTCCGGACGCAGTTCTCGCACGTCAGGCGGCGGCGCATTGCCGTGGCTCAAAAGCTTCTGCAGCATCGTGCCACCGGGATACGGTGGGCTGCCGGTCAACATGAAATACAGCGTGCACCCAAGTGAATAGATGTCGCTGCGCAAATCGGCAACACGTGGATCGTGAGCTTGCTCTGGCGAGATGTAGTCGAACGTGCCCAGCGTGACACCGCTTGCGGTCACATCGTGGCTCAAATCAAGGTTGTCGCTTCGAGCGAGTCCCATGTCCACGAGTTTGACCTTCCCACCAGCACCAATCAAAACGTTTGACGGCTTGATGTCCCGATGAACAATCCCGCGATCCGATGCGTGCTGCAGCGCATCCGCTAAATGCGATGTATAAAAAACCGCTTCATCGACCGACATCACACCCTTGGTATGCACCCGATCGCGAATATTGGTTCCCTCGATGTACTCAAAGACGATGTAATGCCAATCGTCATAGTGGCCGACATCGTAGACCCGCGCGATTCGTGGGTGATCCAGCTTTGCGGCACTCTGTGCTTCATTACGAAACCGGCGTTGCAGATCAGGATCTTCGCCGACAAAAGGAATCACCTTGATGGCGACGGTTCGGTCTAAGTGTTCATCGTGGGCACGGAACACCGCCCCCATACCGCCACCGCCAATCAGCTCATTCAACAGAAAGTGGTTGAGCTTCTTTCCCAGCAGAACTTTGGCAACCGCCGCAGGAGTACCTGCACGCGCATCGATGCGGTCACCAACCTTCTCGATACGCGACGAACCCCGAATGACCGTGTTTGCCTGAGCAATCTGGTCGATATCAGCTTGCACCAATGCCCCGTCGGTCTCGCTTCCAGCGACCGCGTTACTGCTGGCGACTCGCGCAATGTCTTCCGGCGATCGGTGGACCGTGGATGCGTCGGTCGGAATCGATTCTTCAGAAGACATGAAACCGCTGCAAAAGATGAGAGAACCGGTCGGCGTGATCGGTCAACGACGAGCGTTCAGAAAACGCATGGGACAAGCTGAACATTGACGGCTAAGTGACTGACAGGCAATCATTTAGCAGAACGAACCGACCCTTTCAGTCTAGTTTCACCCAGCAAAACGGTCAACAAATCCACGTGTTGTTCACTTACGATATGGCCACATATCTCTTCCAAGATTCACCGTCCGGATTTGACACTCATGCCGATTATTCGTTCCCTCTTTCTGGCTTTCACGCTGTTTTCTTCCGTTATCAACACACCTGCTGACGGCTCCCCTCCAAATGTCTTGCTGATCATCGTCGACGACCTTGGATTCGCAGATCTCTCGTGCCAGGGAAGCAAGGATCTCCAGACGCCGTCGATCGACAGTTTGTTTCAAGATTCCTTGAAGTTGAACCGTCTGTATGCCAACTGTCCCGTTTGTTCACCGACACGGGCGTCGGTGATCACGGGCTGCTACCCCGACCGCGTTGGCGTGCCAGGGGTTGTTCGCACCCACGAGGAGAACAGTTGGGGCTACTTTGCGCCAATCGCCGAAACACTGCCGCAGCAGATGGCACGCCTGGGATACAAAACGGCGGCGATTGGTAAATGGCACCTGGGACTACGTCCTGAGAACCATCCTCAAAGCAGAGGGTTTGATCACTTCCAGGGATTCCTGGGGGACATGATGGACGACTACTTCGATCATCGGCGTCACAGTATCAACTACATGCGCGAGGGCCGCAAAGAAATCGATCCCCCAGGACACGCGACGGATTTATTCAGCGAATGGTCGGTCAAATACGTGAAGTCGGCGGGGCAGGGCAGGGCACCTTGGTTTCTGTACTTGGCATACAACGCGCCTCATACGCCGATTCAACCTCCGCAGGAATGGCTGGACAAAGTAAAACAGCGTCAACCCGACGTCACCGATACCCGAGCAAAATTGGTCGCCCTGATTGAACACATGGACCACGGTATCGGCCGGGTCATTCAGTCTCTCAAGGAGACAGGCCAATACGAGAATACGGTGATCGTGTTCACCAGTGACAACGGTGGCCAAGTCAACGTGGGGGCGAACAACGGGCCCCTGCGAGATGGCAAACAGTCGATGTATGAAGGCGGACTCCGAATCCCCGGCTCGATTCGTGTTCCCGGTCGTACAGTACCAGGCTCCTCCACCGATGCGTTATGTACCACAGCTGACTTCTTTCCCACGCTTTCCGAAATCGCTGGAGGCACACCGCCTGCTGCGATCGACGGTGTGTCTCTCGGTGAGTTGTTGTCATCGCCGGAAGTGGAATGGCCTGAGCGAGAGGTCTATTTCGTACGCCGTGAGGGAGGCCCCCGGTATTCAGGCCTAACGATCGAAGCCGTGTTGAAAGGCAATCTGAAGCTAGTGCACAACTTGCCCACGCAAAAATTTGAGCTTTTCGACTTGGATCAAGATCCCAGCGAAACGACCGATCTAAGCACGAAGCAGCCCAAGGTTTTTCGCGAAATGCTGCTTCGATTACAGCAGCATGTGCAGCGCGGCGGGCAAACCCCTTGGCAGAAAAAGTCACGTTAGGGCCATCCTAAGGGAGAAACTCGTATGTTCAGGGCCTAGTGGATTGCACCATAATGACCAGATAGCGGTGACCATCGATTTACGACAGCGTTCAATTTCTGTTCGCGGAAGCGACAGCTGCAAGGATTCACATCATGTTGGCACTTTGGCGTTTGTTCAGTGGGGGCGTATTCCTATGCCTCGCACTTTCTTCCACTTCCGCGTTCGCGTTGCAAAATGCCCCGGAGGCGACTGCACCGTCTGTGAGTGGTGGCAGCGTTCCCTGGATCGCCTACGTGATTCCATTCTTAGGATTGGCTGGTCTCGCCTTTACCTATTGGAAGTCTGCCTGGGTTTCCAAGCAGGAAGTCGGCACAGAAAAGATGGCGGGAATCGCTGCGAACATTACCGAAGGGGCGATGTCGTTTCTGAAGGCGGAGTACACGATTCTGACCGTCTTCGTGATCGCTGTTGCCTGTTTGCTTGGCTATGCAGGCAGCACTCAAGGCGATGCATCATCACCCCTGATCGCCGTTTCGTTTACGCTCGGTGCTCTGTGCTCAGCACTGGCCGGATTCATCGGCATGAAAGTCGCAACCAAAGCCAACGTTCGCACGACGCATGCCGCTCGGACGGGCCTCGGCCAAGCCTTGGAAGTCGCCTTCGCGGGTGGCTCTGTCATGGGGATGGGGGTGGTTGGTCTCGGCGTGCTTGGACTGAGTGTGTTGTTCATCGTCTACGGCAACATGTTCGGTCTGGATTCTCAAGCCAACATCACTCGCGTGATCACGGTTCTAACCGGCTTCTCGTTTGGTGCGTCATCGATCGCGTTGTTCGCTCGTGTGGGTGGAGGTATCTACACGAAAGCTGCCGACGTGGGCGCTGACTTGGTCGGTAAGGTTGAGGCCGGAATCCCTGAAGACCACCCACTCAACCCGGCAACGATCGCGGACAACGTCGGTGACAACGTCGGCGATGTCGCTGGCATGGGCGCTGATCTATTTGAGTCCTATGTTGGTTCGATCATTGGAACGATGGTCCTGGGGGCAGCTTTCTTTTCCATTTTTTCGACCGGAGGCATGGACAGTTTCGATGGACTTTCTGCCGTGTTGCTACCGCTCGTGCTTGCCGGCGTTGGGATCCTGACTTCCGTCGCGGGAACATTCTTTGTCAAAGTCAAAGACGGTGGGAACCCTCATCACGCCTTGAACATTGGCGAGTTCGGTTCGGCTGGAATTCTGCTGATCCTGACCTATGCGATCATCAAGTTCATGCTACCGAGCACCTGGAGCCATGAGGGCACCGAGTACACCAGCAACGGAGTGTTCTACGCGATTCTGTTTGGCTTGGGCGCTGGCTTGGGAATCGGAAAAATCACCGCGTTTTACACTGGTACTGGCACACCACCGGTCAAGAAGATCGTCCGTCAGTCGGTGACCGGTTCTGCAACCAATATCATCGCTGGCTTAGGCGTGGGCATGATGTCGACCGCGATTCCAATCATCATCATTGCCATCGCCATTCTTGGCGCCAATCATTTCGCGGGGCTTTACGGAATCGCGATTGCTGCTGTTGGCATGCTTTCCAATACAGGAATCCAGCTCGCCGTCGATGCCTACGGACCGATTTCGGATAACGCTGGAGGGATTGCCGAAATGGCAGACCTGCCCAAGGAAGTCCGCGAACGCACTGACAAGTTGGATGCCGTTGGAAACACGACTGCCGCGATCGGGAAAGGATTCGCAATCGGTTCCGCCGCACTGACTGCACTTGCTTTGTTTGCCGCGTTCATTACCTCTTACAACGCAACTCATCCGGCGACTCCCATCGTGGACATCAGCATCACCAATCCGTACGTGATGGCATCCCTGTTCGTTGGTGGCATGCTGCCTTTCCTCTTCTCCGCGCTTTCGATGGACGCCGTCGGACGGGCTGCGATGGCAATGATCGAAGAGGTTCGCCGACAGTTCAAAGACATCCCTGAACTGAAAGCCGCCTTGGATGTGATGAACAAGAACGAAAACAAACCGATGGAGGATTGGTCACAGGCCGACCAAGACACATTTCATGCGGCAGACGGCAAGCCAGAGTATGGGAAATGCGTCGCCATTTCGACGCGGGCTTCGATCCGTGAGATGATCATTCCGGGCCTCGTCGCCGTCCTGGTTCCCGTTGCCTTCGGATTTGTTCCCAAACTAGTTGGCCTCGCTGGCAACACCAACGCTCAGATGCTCGGCGGTCTGCTTGCTGGGGTTACCGTCAGCGGCGTCTTGATGGCTCTGTTTCAGTCCAACGCGGGTGGTGCGTGGGATAACGCCAAGAAGATGATTGAAGAGGGCTTTGAAGTAAATGGAGAGATGCTTTGCAAAGGCTCTGAGGCCCACAAAGCAGCGGTTGTTGGCGATACCGTTGGAGATCCGTTTAAGGATACGTCCGGGCCTTCACTCAATATCTTGCTGAAACTAATGAGTGTCGTGGCACTGGTGATTGCCTCCATGATTTAACCATGTAGGTTAGCGTCTCCACGTCATTTTCACCGTCGGCATGTTCTCGTGCCGAACCAGCTATTCTTCCCCGACCACCCCCAATCGATGTCTCAACGAATCACGGGAATCCTTACTCCCAACATCACGCCGGTCGATGCCGAGGGACGCGTCGACGAAGAACGCTTACGGGGCTATGTCGATTGGTTGATCGAACGGGGTGTCGACGGTCTGTACCCCAATGGCAGCACGGGTGAGTTCGTCAGGTTCACTCGAGAAGAACGACGCCGAATCGTGCAGACCGTCGTCGATCAGGCCGCCGGTCGAGTTCCGATTTTGGCGGGTGCGGCGGAAGCCAACGTCAAAGAAACCATCGACGCCTGCGACGAGTACGGCGCGATGGGTGTTCGAGCGGTTGCGATTGTCGCCCCCTTCTATTACCGGCTCAGTAGCGAAGGGGTCTACGCGTACTTTCGTGAGATCGCCGACAACGTTTCGGTGGACGTCACGCTCTACAACATTCCACTTTTCGCCTCACCCATCGATGTCCCAACGGTGATTCGTTTGGCATCTGAATGCCCTCGGGTTGTGGGCATCAAAGACAGCTCGGGTGATTTGCCCAACATGATGCGAATGATCGCGGCCATCCGCCCGTTCCGCGAAGACTTTTCATTCCTCACCGGTTGGGACGCTGCCCTGGTACCGATGCTGATCGTTGGCGCCGACGGCGGGACCAACGCAACCAGTGGAGTTGTGCCAGAGCTGACTCGCGCCATTCATCGCAACGTGGTTGCCGGAAACACTCAAGAAGCGATGCGATTGCAGTTCCAATTACTTCCGCTGTTTGATGCCATGATTTCGCTTGGCGAATTCCCTGAAGGATTTCGTGCCGGCGCGCGATCCCGTGGCTGGAATCTGGGTCCTGGCCGCGTCCCGCTCTCAGACCAACAGCAGGACGCCGTCGCTAGAACGCAGCGTGAGATTGACGCACTCGTTTCAGAGGTTGCTCAGATGGACCAGTCCCTGGCAATGCCACCCGAGACGATCGAAAAGATCGTCCAACGTGTCATGCGACAACTCGGAAGCAGCTCTTGAACGTCGTCGTGTGCCGTCCCACGTTTGGAACTCGCTGCCGGCACGACTACTTTGCTTTTTTTCTCTTTGCCGTACGCTTTTTTGCAGCCTTCGGCGCCGAGTCTGATTGATCTTCGGCGATCGTCGTATTCGCAGGATCCTTCTTTGGCGTCGCCTTTTTCTTGGTGACCTTGGCGGGCTGTTCTACCAGATTGGCTTGCTCTCCGACTGCAGCAGGATTCCAGCCCTTCTTGATGTTCGATTCTTTAGCGACTTCATAAAGCTTCTCGATTTGCTCCAGCGAGTTACTCACGACAACGTCACGTGAAAGTGGTTCTTTGCGGTTGGGGCTGAAGTCGGTGTAGTGCATCACGAAAGCAGGATATTCGTCGGTTTCCGATTCCTTGTTCGTCTTCATCAGGACGAACTTACGAACCATCGTCTTTCCCTTCGCTTCCTTTGTAAAAACTTCTCGTTTCAGCACTTCGGTGGCCGGCAATTTGAAGTTCTTGGCGTCGCAGTCCGTCAATGCAACTTCGACACGATCGCTCACTTGAGCAATTCGCACGTCTTTGGGATGAGCCTGCTTGTCCTCTCGAAGCCTGACAAACTGCGGCGAAATCACCGTCACCAACGGCAGGCGACGCACAACGCGAAAACCATCCTGTTCGTCGTACTCCAGCACCATCCGGTTGATGTGTCCGCCACGTGTGGTTTGCGATATCAAGTCCAAGCAGCTGATTTCAACAACCCAGTCAGGTCGCACCATCTGATAGGCCACGTAATCCGAGTTCACTTCGGCATACTCGCTGGCAACCACCATGTCCTTCAAGTCGCTCAGCATGGTTCGACGGAGATCTTCGTTGAATCCGCCGCCAACGCGACTGAGAATTTGCAGGGTCCCGTCTTCTCGCATGACTGCCAGCAGAAGATCGTGCATCATGCCTGCACGTTCATCGACAGACTCCGTGAAGCCAATCACAACCGCATCGATCGTGTGGCGAGGCTTGACCTTGAACAGACCGGCATTGTCGCTACGAACGACGACTCCCTCGGCGCCTTCGCCCTCGACCCACTTTTTGAACAACTGTTCGACGCCAGCAGTGTCACTCAGGATGCGTGTTTCTACAGGATGGATCCGTTCGCCGCCGCCGAACACGCTTTCAATGGTCTGCCATGTCGATGCGTAGCTCTCGCTGGCGGGCTCACCATCAATCGAAATCACATCGAAGACTCCGAATCGGATCTTTCCTATCTCATCGATCGTTTTCGGTTGGCGGGCCACCGTGGAGACGTCATGCACGCGAGGCCGACGCTCGGTGTTGTGAACGTAGAGTTCCCCAGCGATCATCGCATCCTTGATGCCTGCCTTCTTCATCGCTGCCAAAGCTTCTTCATGCCAAGGCAAGCCGACTCGAACGGTGCCCCCAGGATTGATCGAGAAGACCTCACCACCACGAAGTACCAGCACGGTGAACTCGCCATCAATTTTTCGACTGACGTGATAGTCGGCGGTCGGAATCTTTGAGCGAATGTCAGACTTACCCAGTGGATACATTCGCGAGCCGGTCTGGCGACGGTAATCCTGAGTTTTGGCAAGGATGTTTGGATCTGCCAGTGCCTGCGCATTGCCAACACCGTAGTCACCAAGTTTGATTTCAAAACGCCCGCGATCGAGCAATTCGGTTGCAGTGGTCATTCAGTCTCGTCGCTCGGCTTGGGAAGTTTCAGTTCCAAATTTGAAAAATGCAGCAGCAGGCAGTACCGATCACCTTGAGTACGTCCTTCTAAGAACCCTCGATACGGCGTTGCACCTCGGCGCAGCACGAGCGGCTGATTCGATTTCGGGCCTGCCCCCAACAGCATCAGGCTGTCGCGTTCCTCAAGCTCTTTCGCCATCGCGTGCAAAAAATCAAACGTCAAACCGTTGACATGATGCAACTGGGCTTTCCCCGAAAAAACAAACTTGCGAACAGCCTTCGCCTTGGGAATGTAAACACCTGACCACATCAAAGGAGTTTCGGTTGAGATATTGGTATCTGCCAGCTGTCGTGGACGCTCTTCACGGACCGTGCCGTCCGCATTTTTGACGATTTCCATGAACCGCACATTACGTACGATGCCACGACTCTTGTCGACGTAAACACGCGACGTGTCTGTCAGAAAACGACCCGTATTCTCAAGATCGATCTCTGGATCGCCATCAACGAGCGCGGCCGACACAGCAGTCAGATCACCGTGCTTGGCAAGCAGCGCGTCAATGTCGTGCGGCGTCGTCGACTTCACCAAGCGAATGCTATTGGCCTGCCGACTCTGCGGATCCAGCCAACGTGTTTGCCTGGAATGACTAACACTCTCGGTCGTAACAATCGCATCGCGACCGGCGCTGTTACTTAGATTGATCTCGCCCATGTCTCTGTCTCGGAGGAAAACGGTAAAGGCATCCTGCTCGTCAGTTCGCTGCGTGGGCATGCCCCCACAAGCGGAAACGCGCGGAACGCGTTTCAGATCATGCCAAAGTCCATCAGGTCAGTCTCTTCGGCTTCAGCACCCGACTCATCCACGGTGGCTGCGGGAGCCGACATGCCGATGAATTCGACTTTTGTTGGCGAACCAACAGCCATCATCACTTCACCTGCATCGTTGGTCAGCAAGAAACCAGCGTCAGCTTCCAAGCCGCCGCGATAGCTGTAGGGGAATCGAAAGATGGTCCCCTTCGTCAACTCGTCCATCAGTTGGCAATCCACCTCGCCTTCCTCTGGCTCAATCGCATCCATCGCGTAGACCAAACGAATATTGTGCTCCAAGTATTCTTCATCGGTGGCCACATCAAAAAGTTTGACCGGAGCACTGAAGGAACTGGGAACTGGTTCGATTCGGTTCCCGTCTTTGTCGACTGGCTGCAACTCAGATTTCTCGCGCCAACTTCCGTCGGCATCCAACCAACCTAGTCCCGTCCCACCTTTGCCAATCAGCGTGCAACCGTCGCCAGCCAATGTAGCCAAGTCACAAACTTCGCTGGCTTCATCGATCGCCTGGACTTCCTTGGATCCGTAGAGTTTGCTCCGATCAACTTTGTTCATCGAGAAAGCAAATTGGCCTTCTCCGAGTTGAAATTGAAGTGGTTTTGCCATCTTGCTGGACTCGATTCCCAAGTGTCGCTGAACGAACAGTACTCGGTACAACCATAATCTTTGCCCCCACCCCAATCCACTAAAATGCTCTGCCTCGATGGCAAGTTGGCAGGCTGCGAATCGAATAAGCCGCACGGCCGGAACAGTTATCCCAGAACACGCCAACAGGCCTGCTAGGCGTCGCGTCGTCGTCGCGTCGACGGCCGGTGCTTTTCCGATGAAGAGCCAAGTTCGGATTTCCGGCTTCGTCCTGCTCACTGGCGTCGGCAAATGAATTCGCTAATCGCAGGAATCATCTGGCCACCTGTTTTCCCCGCTGCTGGAAAGAACGCAACTGCTGGAAAGATGCCTCGTCGATCAACTGTGCCTGTCCTGTTCGGGCTCCGCCCAGACGCGTGCTTCATCATCTTGCCATTCCACGTGGATCACGCTTGGGTTGCAGCACACAGGACAGTCCTCGACCTACTTCTGATTTCGCCCCCCTCCCACATCCAGTGGAATCACGATCTCCTCGCCACAGCAATCGCAGATATAGGTTCCGTCATCATCCATCGAAAATCGCCCTGAAGTTTGTGATATCAATTCTGCCAGCTGGCCAAAACTAGAGTCATGGTGGCGGTCCATGATATGTTCCTATAATCCTAGTGACACTCATATCGCACTCATCACTTTTCAAGGATTCTACCGTCATGGCTGGCAGCGCGGACCCAACGACTCTGCTGGCGAAGTTTGGTCTTTCGAGTTTCCGGACCGGCCAAAGAGCCGTCGTCGACGCGATTGCCGATGGCAAAGACGTCATGTGTGTGATGCCGACCGGTGGTGGAAAGAGTCTCTGCTATCAGCTACCGAGCTTGGCTCGGGCGGGGACGACGATCGTGGTTTCACCGCTGATCGCTCTGATGAAAGACCAGGTGGATGGACTTCACCAGCTTGGAATTTCCGCAAAACTGATCAACAGTAGCCTGACTGGTAGCGAACAGTCTGCCGTGATGAGCGAGATGGCTGCCGGAGAGTTGGACCTGGTGTATGTCGCCCCCGAACGACTTCGCAACACACGGTTCCTGGAGGCCATCTCATCCGCGAACGTGTCGTTGCTGGCGGTGGATGAAGCGCACTGTGTGAGTGAGTGGGGTCACGACTTTCGACCCGACTACTCGCGATTGGGTTACTTCCGCGAGCGTTATTTAGACAACGTGCAAACCATCGCATTGACGGCCACCGCGACTCCACTGGTACGGCGTGACATCGGCGAAATCCTTGGGCTCAAATCCCCCGAGGTGTTCGTCACTGGTTTCTCGCGTAAGAACCTTCGCTTCAGTGTGACTCATGCCAAGACTGATCGCGCCAAAGATGAAGCCATCACAAAGTACATTCAGTCGCAAGACGGTGCCGGAATCATCTATGCCGCGACGCGAAAACGCTGCGAAGAACTAGCCGCTTGGCTGCCCGAGAAAACGCGACGTCCGATTGGGGTCTACCACGCTGGACTGGAGCCAGCGCAGCGTCAGAAAGTCCAAGACCAGTTCATGTCGGGAAAGCTTTCCGCGATTGTCGCCACCAACGCGTTCGGCATGGGAATCGACAAAGCCAATATCCGGTACGTCGTGCACTACAACATGCCGGGCAGCTTAGAGGCGTACTACCAAGAGGCCGGTCGCGCTGGCCGCGATCAACTGCAGAGCGAATGCCAGTTGATGTTCTCTTACGCGGACCGATACATCCAAGAGTTCTTTATCGAGAATCGCTATCCATCTCGTGATACCGTTCGCAAAGTTTATGACTACTTACTGTCCCGAGAAGAAGATCCCATCGAGTTGACTTTGGATCAAGTTCGCGAGGGAATCGGGGTGAAAGATGGCAGCGAGTCGATTGGCACTGCTGAAACGCTACTGGCCAAAGCTGGCGTTCTGAAACGTCTCGACAGCAGCTCCAATCACGCAGTTGTTCGCATCGACAGCAATGCACCGACACTGCTGGACTTCCTACCCAAAGAGGCGAAGATTCGCCGCAAAGTAATCCGAGCGGTGGAGCAATTGGTTGGGAAGCGTCGTGGTGAAGACGTGTACATCCGCCCGGATCGTTTACTGGAAGTTGCCGGCGTGGATCGCAACCAGCTCTCGCGAACAATGCGAGAGCTCAATAAGTTGCGTTCCTTCGATTACGTGCCACCGTTCCGCGGCCGTGCAGTTCACTTCACTCAGCGAGATGTCCCGTTCGATCAATTGGAAATCGACTTTGAGGAACTCGACCGTCGGAAGGCCGCCGAATTCGAAAAACTCGAAGCCGTCATCAGTTTCGCGCGAACGAGTGGCTGCCGTCAGCAAGTCATCTTGGGATACTTTGGCGAAACCGATGGTGAAAACTGTGGAACCTGTGACCGCTGCAGTCCAAGCGACGGCTCGATCGGACGCGGATCCGATGTCTCTCTCACGAGCTCGTTGAAGGGAATCGACGAAGCGGCCTTGTTCTGCGGGGTCCGCGTCGTGCTCAGTGGCGTGACGCGAATGCACGGGCGTTTCGGCAAGAACATGGTCGCGCAGATGCTTTGCGGATCAAAGAACAAGAAACTGCAGCAATGGAAGCTTCACCGACTTAGCACCTATGGTTTGCTTTCGACTCTCAAGCAGACAGAAGTTGTCGCCGTGATGGATTCATTGATCGAAGCCGGTTTGCTGCAGCAAAAAGAAGTCGATGAGCGCCGCCCCACCATTCACATGACCGAAGCCGGACGGCGTGTGATGCTGATGCACGACCCGCTTCCTGATGCAGTCCGCTTGGCCTTCCCGTTGGCAAAACGCTTGGCGATCGCTGCCAAGGGAATTGAATCCGCGGACGTGCAAACTTCCTCTGCCGGCGTCGATTCCGATGATTCCTCTGCGGAAGAGCAAGAATCGGAGGAAGAAACAGCAAATCGCGAAATGGTCGAAGAACTCGCCGAACGACTCAAGCGATGGCGGCGAAAGTCATCCGCCGCGTTGGGCATTCCAGCCTACCGGGTCCTGACCAACGCGACGATTGACCGCATCGCAGAATCTGCGCCACTTTCGACGTCTGAGCTTGAATCCATCCCTGGAATCGGGCCAGCCACGATGGAACAATTCGGCCATGACATCGTTGAGCTGGTCGTGGAGGTTACCGCACATTCGGACTGCGTCGAAGAAACGATCGAGCCCGCTGAATTGGCGGAAAACACGGACGAGGACTTGGACGAATCGCCAGTGGAGGAGCAGGCACCACCGTTGTTAGGCGGCCAAGAAAACTTGCTGCGAGCCGACGATTCTCACCCTTTGGTGGAATCGAACCCCGATTTGCCCTTGAACAACAATGCTTCGGTTGAAGTTGATTCAACCGACGCTTATTGGACCTGGCGACTGTTTCGAGACGGGTACACCGAGCAGCAAATTGCCTCGATTCGCCGCTGTGAAGTGGGTTCTTTGGTCGACGATTTGGTCAGTGCAGTCGCCGCGGGTCACCCCGTTGATCCGAACTGGATTGCTCGAAAAGACGGTCAGAAACGTCTTGTTGACGCCGTCGCCCTTGCTGGGGTCAGCGGTTAGTCACTTTCGGCTCAAACCACTACAATTAGCCGTCAATGAACCGTGTGCCAGTACGGACGCGCACCGATTGAAACCGCCAAAGGCTGAAAATGGACAATAAGTCGGACCAAAACGGCTCCTCAGACTCCCCTTCGGGCTCCGAACCGGAAGGCCGAAGAGGCAATAATTCGCTAGTAATCGCGCTGATCCTCGCCGCGCTCGTGATGCTGCTCTTCTACAAGAGCGCTGAAGACCGCTCGTTGATCTCGGCGAGTTTCTTCCAAGAGCAACTCGAGAAAGAGAACATCGAGGCTGTTCGCATTGGCGAACTGCGCGTTTTCGGCACGTTCAAGATTCGCCCACCCGCTCCTCCGATCGTTGAAGACGGCGTTGAACAACCGCCCAAGAAGGACGAAGACGGCAAGCCGCTGAAGTACAAAAAGGAATTCGCTTTCAACCGTTCCACTGACAGCGGATGGGCAGTCCAGTTCGAGAACCAGGTGAAAGCCGCCGGTGTCGATTTCACCTACATGGATCGAGACAACACTCAGCAGATCATCACGTTCATCGCGCTGATCGGATTACCGCTGGCCATTTTGTTTTTCCTTTTCATGATGCTGCGCCGTTCTCGCAGCGACATGATGGGTGGTGGATTCTTGTCTGGATTCAGTAAGAGTCCGGCCAAGAAATTCGAGGCGACCGAACGAATGGTGACGTTTGAGGACGTGGCTGGATTGGAAGGTGTCAAAGCCGATCTCCAAGAGATCGTCGATTTCCTGAAAACGCCCGAGAAGTTCCAGAAGTTGGGTGGACGCGTTCCCAAGGGAGTGCTGCTGAACGGCCCTCCAGGGACAGGCAAGACACTTCTCGCGCGAGCAGTCGCCGGAGAGGCTGGTGTCCCATTCTTCTCAGTCAACGGCAGCGAGTTCATTCAGATGTTTGTCGGCGTCGGTGCCAGCCGTGTACGCGACTTGTTCAAGACCGCCAAAGAACAGAGCCCGGCAATCATCTTCATCGACGAAATCGATGCTGTTGGTCGCCAACGGGGTGCAGGTCTGGGAGGCGGTCACGACGAGCGTGAACAGACTCTCAACCAAATCCTTGGCGAGATGGACGGCTTCTCAGGAAACCACGCCGTGATTGTGGTTGCTGCGACCAACCGACCAGACGTTTTGGATCCCGCTTTGTTGCGTCCAGGACGATTTGATCGGCACATCACCGTGGGACGCCCAACAATGAAGGGGCGCGAAGCGATCTTCAAAGTACATGTCCGCGACGTGCCACTTGCGGATGACGTGGATCTGCATCGTTTGGCCGCAGGAACGGTCGGATTGACTGGTGCCGACATCCGCAACATGGTCAACGAGGCCGCGTTGTGGGCCGCACGCCATGACAAGAAGATGGTCGACATGAGCGACTTCGATAACGCTCGTGACAAGATCCTGATGGGAGCAAAGCGGGAAGAAGTCCTTCAAGAGAGCGAGAAGGAGAAAACCGCCTACCATGAGGCTGGTCACACTCTGACTGCCTGGCACTTGGACGGCGCCCATGTCGTACACAAAGTCACCATCATTCCGCGTGGCCGCGCTCTCGGTGTTACCCAGTACGTCCCCAACGAAGACCGCTTGAGCATCAGTAAACGTGAACTAGATCATCAGCTGATCGTCCTGCTGGGAGGTCGAGCCGCAGAAAAGATCATCTACAACGAACCTTGCGTTGGCGCCGAAAACGACCTGGAACGCGCTACCAGCATCGCCCGGCGAATGGTCACCCACTGGGGAATGAGCCCAAAAGTTGGACCAGTCAGCTACAAGACCAGCGATGAAGATCCGTTTCTTGGTCGCGAAATTCATCAGACCCGACAGTTCAGCGAGCACACTCAAGAGCTGATCGATGAAGAGGTTGCCCGCATCCTGCTGGAGGCCGACCAGAAAGCTGAGCAACTCCTCCGAGAACACCGTGCCGAACTCGAGAAGATCACGCGTGAATTGCTAGAACACGAGGAACTGGGCGAGGCGGAATTGACCGCGTTGATCGGCGAGTCGATCCAGGTGAAGAATCGAAACAAGACTGCCCCGGCGGCGCGAACAGTCGCACCCGAAGCGTCTGCAGAGCAGTCGCCAGGTCCGATCGCCAAACGTGAGGACACCAC
The DNA here is from genome assembly GCA_045110715.1 of Rubripirellula sp. GTDB lineage: Bacteria > Planctomycetota > Planctomycetia > Pirellulales > Pirellulaceae > Rubripirellula. The sequence goes on along the minus strand of JBGCGI010000038.1, from coordinate 7,118 downwards.
AAGCTAAGACCACAAATGGTGGCCAAGCATTCTGATGGGGAAGAAGAAAAAGTCCAAGCAGAGAACTGATTTTCGCAAACGACATCAGGGTCGAGTGCGGCAAAGTGACCTGACACGTCAGTACAAAACCGGTGACGAAGAAAAACTCGCCGACATCGAGCAGGGCGAGCGGGTCAGTGGCAAAGGCGATCTGACCCGAAAACGAACCGTCAAAGAGGAAGTCGATGACGGCCAAGAATCGGACCTCCACCCGTTCCTGATTGACGGACGTGTGATCAGCGTGCACGGCCTGAAGAGCCGCGTGATCGGCGACGACGGTCAGATGTACGAGTGCACCATCCGCCAGGTGCTTAAATCGCTGAGCATCGAACAACGCAATGTGGTCGTGGCAGGTGATCGCGTTCGACTTCGGGCAGCGTCGCCGCAAGACGGCATGATCGAGCAAGTTCGGCCGCGACACAGCATGATCAGCCGCACCAGCCGTGGCCAACAGCACGTCATTGCTGCAAACGTGGACTACCTGCTAATCGTTGTCAGTGCGGCAATGCCAGGTCTGAAGCCAACCTTGATCGATCGCTTCTTGCTGACGGCCGAACAATGCAAAGTCGAACCCGTCATCGTGATCAACAAGGCTGATCTGATTGACCCGCAAACACTTCAGCAGCCCATCGGTGTCTACGCCTCCTTGGGATATCGCGTTCTTTTGACTTCCGCAGAATCCGGACTGAACGTCGAATACTTGCGTGCCTTGCTGAAGGACAAACAGACAACACTTGCCGGTCAAAGCGGTGTCGGCAAGAGTAGCCTGCTCAATGCAGTCGAACCAGGACTCGGCTTGGCAGTAGCGGAAGTCAGCAAAGACAACGACAAGGGACGTCACACGACCACTGCCTCGCGACTGATCCCGCTTCCGAGCGGCGGAGCCGTATTTGACACGCCTGGAATTCGTCAGTTTCAACTCTGGGACATCACGGCAAGTGAAGTCGGTGGCTTGATGCCTGACTTGCGCCCATACGTTAGCGCTTGTCGCTACCCCGATTGCCTACACCTAAGCGAAGACGAATGTGCGGTCAAAAACGCGGTTGCCGATGGGCGAATCGATGCACGCCGGTATGATGCCTACTGTCATCTTCTTGACGATGACCTCTTGCTAAAGGATCGCTAGGATGAACCGGTCCAATGAAACCCCACCTTACCGATGGAAACGCGGCGCCGCGATCAGTTCGCTCGGAGTACTCGTCGGAGCGATTTCCCTGGCCTGGTTCTGCCATGCACTTGGACTGAATTTCTCCGATGAGGGTTGGAGCGATCAGGGACAGGCCTGGCAACAAAACATCACCGGGCTGGTTCTAGCCGTTTGCGGGTTTGTCGTCTCCGTACTCCTGTTCTGGCTTGGATTTTTCCAAGCAACGAGGAACTGAGTTAGGCGAACCCTCCGATGTTCGCAGTCAGCCGAGACCGCCTGCGAATTGACAATTACCGGTGAAAGGATCAGCTATTTCTTCGACGACTTGCTCGAGCTGCTCTTTTTCGTCGACGCAGCTTTCGCTTTGGTGGAACGGCTCGACGAAGACTTCGCACTGGACGACTTTTCAGCCGCATTGCGCAGCGTCGTGAGCTTTCGTTTTTGCGTCGACGTCAGCACTTTCTCCATTGCCGACATTTCCGCTTCCTTCAGCTCCTCCAACTCCGCCTCCAACTTCTCGATCTTCTCTCGATAAGTCTGCCGAATCTCGTAGATTTCACCACGCTGCTCCTTATCGACAAGACTCGCGAAATACTTCGGCAATCGACCGGTCAGTTCTGGCTCTTTACTTTCCGCCTTCGCCTTGCTGGCCGATGCCTTGCTACTCGACTTTGCCGCCGTGGACTTACTGCGAGACGACTTGGTGGCCTTCTCTTGCGCGATAGCAACCGTGCAGAGTGCGGCCAAAGTCACTGCCAAAACCCCTTTTCCGAAACTCCTCAACATGTTCATTACCCCTGTAACGAAAAGAATGCAAAACGCAATCGAACACCGATTGCCCCTCTGCGCTGCGGAATCCCTCAACGCAGTGGAAGCAAATTTACTGCTGCCCGATCTCGGATGCAACTATCAGCTTTCGATACTGCGGCCATCCGCAGCAGCGTTTTTCAGGCAATGATATCACGTCGATTTTGGACGTAATCCCAAAGTACGAATCGATCGAGGTCCCGCCCACTTGTGAAGAAGACTCGCCCCTGCGTGGTTTTGGCTAAGCGATGTGCGAACCGAATGTCCTCTTCGCTCTGCGACCAGCTTGGAATCAAAAAGATATTGATCGTGATTCCTTCTTTGTGACACAGCATGCCCTCGCGCATCGTAGCAGCCTCGGTGCGCGGATCGGGCGGATACAGCATGAACAACCGCTCGCCTTCAAAGTGAGCCGTTGGCAATCCGTCCGTGATCAAGACCACTTGGCGATTTGGCGTGTCGCAGTTGATCAAGTTCTGGCGAGCTAGCTGCAAGGAGTGCTGGATATTCGTGAAGTGTGGATGCACTTCATGCTCACTCACGTCTGGGTCATTCATATCGATGTAGAGCTGGACCCATGGATCGTGGATCGTCACGGGTTTCGGCATCATCTCCACGATCTCACCAGGAGCACGCAACTTCGCGAAGGTGTACATTTCAATGAACTTGAGAAAGTCACCTGGGTATTCGCTCTGAATCAGCCCCTGCAGTCCTAGCGCCATTCGTTTGACGTTCACGTACTGACCGTCGTAGCGCATCGAGCCACTCATGTCCATGATCACACAAGTAGCACACTTGGGGTGATTCCGCGTTTTGTGAACCTCGATGTCGTCGCCCCGCAAACGAATGGGACGTTCGTCACCCTGCCGCAACAGTGCGTTGATGACGGTTTGTGGCAGATCGATGTTGGCCACACTGTCGCCAAATTCGTACGACTTGGTCTGCTGCAGTTCAACCGCTCCTTCGCCAACCACTTCACCCTGATGCCGCCCCGTCTTGGAGGGCGCCAACTCGCTGAAGATTCTCTCCAGCAACCGTCCTTGAAAAATCCGATACGCATGTGGTGTAAGACGAAAACCGCCACCGTCCGGATTGCGTTCCAAGCCCTGCCGTTCCGCCTGTTCCCGCAACAGATTCTCGACCTGCTGACGCATTTCCTCCAGCTGTTGCATGTCGCCGGGCTGGGTGAACTCGCCCAGCATTTCCATATCGATCACGCCGATTTGCGCCGTTTTCGCAGCCTCCTCGAGTTGCTTCAAGAGCTCATCGATCTTCTCCAACTCTTCTTTGATCTCGAGCGCTTTCGGAACCGACATCGATTCGTTGCCAGTGAACTCGTACTTGCTCGCAAGTTCTTGAATGTTGTGTTTGTCACTCATTCGTTGCCCGACTTGTAAAAGTCCGCGGGCAAGCTCACTCTGATCGTCACCGGCTTGATACCAGAGATGTTCGATCAAGTAGGGCTGCTCCTGCGCGACAGCCCGCTTGTAGGCCTGATCCAGCTCTGGAGGAACACGCAAGTTCTTGGCTGTATTTTGAAAAGCCTTGCGCGATTTTTTCTGCACGCTGCGAGACTCGTAGGTCGCCAGGATTTTGCGTTTGCGTTCCTCTAGCATGGCCCGAAGCATGTCCAGGCTGGGGCCAAGTCCAGCAATCTGACTGGGATCTAGCCGCACCGCCCGAGCAAGCTCCTCTTCCGTCAGCTCACGGTAGTTGCCGTACATCAACGCCTGCTCGAAAGCTGGCGAAACCAGATCCGGCGGCTCTTGAGACGGCGGCGGAAATTGCGCGGGATCATACTTTTGATAAGCGTGAATGACGCCACCAGGTCGATACTTCATAGCTTCATCCACTTTACAGTTCGTATTCGATTTTTCCGTGGCGTTGACTGCGACTGATACGGTCCATGCTATACAGACCAGCCAACACAAATTCGACGCAACTGGCGCGAACGGCCTCGTTCTCACTGGCGTTCACTTCAAAGGCTTTGTCCCAGGCGGGCGGTACGCTCTGCAACCGCTCGGCATAGCTACTGCTTGGAAGTAAGTCACTGACTTCGATCCGAACGCCGCCACGAAAGATCTCTGCAATCTCTGCGAGTCCGTGTTCTTCCACGTACTCAGCAAACACCACTTGAATTGCAGCGGCCACGACCGCATCCAAAACCTGGCGCTCGCCCATTTGATGGGTTCCCATCAGATCGAGTTCGAGTTTCCCAAGCGAGCTGGAGTACAGATGACCGAAGTCACTGATTCTCGGAACAGCGGGTCGCTCACCGTGAATGATTCCACGCTGCCGCGCCGACGCAACCAGAGTTCGAAAGTTCGCCAACGAGAACCGAGCTGATACGCCCGAAGCCTGATCAATGAACTTGCTCATGCGAGCTTGGCTGGTGATCTCTTCGATGATCTGAAACATGAAGAAGGGAACCTGCACGGGATACTCACCTTGCAGTTCTTCGCCCACTTCCTGCTGAAGAATCTCGATCCCCTGATCCCGCTCACTTGGATAGTGAGTCTGAACGATTGTTCCGATGCGGTCCTTCAGCTGTGGAATCACCTTTCCACTGCGGTTGTAAGTCGACGGGTTAGCAGAGAACAGAATCATGATGTCCAAATCGAACTGAATTGGATATCCACGAATCTGAACATCTCGCTCTTCCAGAATGTTGAACAGGCCGACCTGCACCAATTCATCCAACTCTGGCAGCTCATTCATGGCGAAAATCCCTCGGTGCATTCGTGGAATCAAGCCAAACGAAAGCGCCTCTTCGGAGCTCATGCTAACGCCACCGGTCAGTTTCGCCGGGTCAATCTCACCGATGATGTCCGCAAACTTCGTGCCTGGACTGAGCCGTTCGGCGTAGCGATCATCACGATGCCACCAGGCGATCTTGATGTCTTCGGGATCGTGATCAGCAATCAATCGACGCCCCAGTGAAGAAATCGGCTTGGAGGGATCCTCATGAACAGGCAGATCCGGATGGTCGATGTAGGGAACCCACTCATCCAAGAACCGCGTCAGCATTCGCATGATACGACTCTTGGCTTGGCCTTTCTCGCCTAAGAAAAGCATGTCATGCCCAGCCAACAGCGCCAGGTTGATCTCTGGAATGACGGTATCGTCGTAACCAACGATACCTGGGTACAACTCATCGCCGGCGGCCAGCATTCGAGTGAAGTTGTCTTGAATTTCTCTCTTCACACTCTTGGACTTCCAACCACTATCGATCAGGCCTTGAAACGTGGTGGGATGAGGAGGTGCCGTGACGGCATTCATAAAAAGATCCTGTAAAGCGATGAATTTCCAAACAATACGCGGTCATTGTAGCGCAGCGACCAGCGGGAAAAGGATCGCTGATACAAAACAATCAGAAATCAAGCGGCAACGGGCCCTGCATTCCACCAAGACGCCGCTGTGTTAGCGAACCATTTCGACAGTGACAGTTGTCGGTAGAGTCTCAACTTCAGGCTGGACCACGTTGATTCTGCTAGCAGTCTGGGAATCGGTCAAACGAAGGTAAACCCTCGAAATGGATTCGCCTGAGACCTGCCACGAGACTTGATGTTCGCCTCGATCCAAAGAGACGTCCGCCGCAGACGGTGCCGAAACAAGCTCGACTGGCTCTTGATTCACGAGAAGCACCTGGCTGACATTCTCATCAACGGCCATCCATACGCGAATCGATGTGGGCTCATCCAAGTGGATCACGCCGGTAAACTCAATCGACAAGTCCTTGAGTTCTTGGCCCAATCTTGCTCCGATTGTCTCGATCGCCGCGTTCGTTAGGGCAACATCCAACTGATAGTTCAGCTGAACGCCTAGGTCTTTCCCGTTAGACTTGATGCGACCACTCAGTCCTTGCTTGACAGTTGAGGAAGGATCTTTCATTTCCACTTCGGAACTCTCCAGCGAATCACTGCGCCGAAAGGATTCACGGACAAACGGAGGCAACGCTTCCTCAACTTCTGCTTGCAAACGTTCGATCTCCAACTTCTTCAGACCGCTGGCGTGCCCCGCTGCAGTTTGCATGATCTCCATGGCGTGCAATCGCATCGAGTCAGAAGCTCTGCCAGTCGAACGGGAAGCAGCCAACAACCAGCGTTCGGCAAGCTCGAGCAAATCAGCCGAGCTAGGAACGTCTGACTCAGCCAACTTCAACTCTTGGCGCGCCAGTCCAGCAATTCTCGAATCCGAGGCTTTCACCAACCAAGGAAGCCCACGTTCCCAGCGTCGAAGCATCAGACAATGGTATCGCCCGGCAACACCAACCTCTTTTGAGCCATCCAGAAGCGATCCATCAATACCGAACAGCCCACGACATGATTCTGCCTGACGCTCCATCGTTTCAGCAGCCTGAGCAAAGTGCTCGAGGTACTTCTTTGCACTTTCGCTCTCAAGGGATTCAGCGATCGGCTCCAAAGCCGTAACGGTTGATTCACATTCAGCGAACGACTCCGACATCAGAAGTTGATCAGCGAGCAAATAACCGTTTGCGAGCACATGTTCCTGTGTCTCAGGCAGGCCCGCGTGGCGACATGCATTGACGAAACTCTCAGCAAGGAGTGGTTCGATCGCCACACCATATTCGTCCGCAATCGCACTCAACCGAAGTGAAACCCGCTCGCGACTTTCGCTCAACCAAGCAAACTCGGCAATCATCAAAGATGCAGTCCAGTGAACAGCAGATCCGGTCTCTAGATCTGGCACGACTGCTTCAATGGATTTCACTCGCCGCTGCCCCGCCTGAACACCAATCGCATTGCTCAAGCCAGGAACCAACTCCATCAGTTGTAGTCTTGCTGCTTTGACCTCCGACTCAATCGGCACACTGGGCTTAGGCGCCACGACTTCAGCGAGCTCAGGCCTCATGCTTGAATTCTCAAGCTTCGCCTGGATCGGAATCTCAAAATTCCACTCACTCAGCGAAAATGGATCCGGCAGAAAACCTGGATCACGATCCACGGCTTCATCACTCAACGAGACTTCATCACTCAAGGAGACTTCATCACTCAAGGAGACTTCATCACTCAAGGAGACTTCATCACTCAAGGAGTCTTCGTCACTCAGCTGACTGGGAACGGAGGCAGGCGCCATCCGTAGCGGTTGCGGTTCATCGTCCGCC
>JBGCGI010000037.1:0-21108 GCA_045110715.1 Rubripirellula sp. | reverse complement strand
ATGTTGTTCACGATCTAATCCTGAAGGACTTTTTGCTGCGGTTCATCGCCGGCGTCGTCATCGGGGTCGTGTTTGGCTTTGTGCTTGACTTTATCCTGAGGCGAGAATGGATCAGCAAGGGTCACACCAACGTGTTCGTGCTTGCGATGGCGATGTTGAATTTTGGAATCGCAAATCTAGTGATTGTCGAAAGTGGGCTTCTTAGCGTCACTGTGGCGGGACTGGTCCTCGGCAGTCGGAAATCGGATCCGATTCGGGATATCGTGACTTACAAAGTGGAGCTGAAGGACTTTTTGATTGGGCTACTATTCGTCCTGCTTGCCGCCAACTTGGATCTCAATTCCTTTTTGGAATACGGTTGGAAGCTAGTGGTTGCAGTGGTGGTGATCATGCTGTTGATTCGTCCCCTGAACGTTTTCGCGTCGACACACGGAAGCCAGCTGCAAAACAACGAAAAGCTGTTCCTTTCCTGGATCGCGCCGCGAGGAATCGTCGCCGCCTCCATGGCCTCGATCTTTGCACTTGAGCTGTCCAACCTGGGCGTTGAAAATGCGGTTTTTCTAGAGACGTTTACCTACTCGGTGATCGCCGGAACAGTCCTTGTGCAGGGGCTATCGGCAGGCGCTGTCGCGCGAGTGCTGAACGTAACGCGGCCAATTCCCAGCGGATGGATCATCGTCGGGGCTCACGCTGCGGGCCGATCGGTCGCCAAGTTTTTCATGCAGAACGGAGTTTCTGTCGTTCTGATTGACACCAACGCGAGAGAGGTGAGGGAGGCGAAACGTGAAGGGCTTTTTGCTCTCAGTGAAGACGCGACTCAACTTGAACCCGATGCCTCATCAATGTTGTATGGGTGTGGAAATCTGTTGGCGATGACCGCGAACCCGGATTTGAACCGTATGCTCTGTCGACGCTGGTCAGAATTTCTCGAGGGCAAGATTCTCCGTTGGGAACACGCCGGATACGAGACCGATGGAAACAAACACCTCCTGGTGGGCGATCGGATTTGGGAGACGCTGCCGCTGAATCGTTGGATGCAGCCTGGATCTGAGATGCCGCCGTTGGTGGTTCAGTCAAATCCGCCGGCGACCGTCGACGGCATTCTATTAGCTGCCGCGGATGGAGTCGTGACGACGAATCCGAACCTAGAGGGCGCCAACGAAGGCACTCAGTGGCTGGTCCTGGAACCGGGTGACCAACCGCATGGACTTGAGTTGCCGTTGACTGCTCAGAACGTTGTGTTCATGGAACACGAAGATCTGCGTGAAATGTACCGTGCCATGCTGTTGCACCTGAAAGATCAACTACCGAACATCGATACCGAAGCGATTTTGGAAGAGATGTGGCAGCGAGAGGCGGACTACACAAGCATCCTCGGGCATGGGATCGCACTTCCGCATGTCTGGACAAATCGCGTTGACAAGGCGACCTTGATGGTTGCGTGCCCGAGCGGTCCACAACAAGAGATGCTTTGCCCGCTTACCAACAGCAACATCAGAATCGTTTTCATGCTGATCAGTCCTGAGGGGAAACCTGACGAGCACTTGGCGCATCTTTCGCACATCGCCCGCTTGGTGGGGACCGAAGCGAAACGACAGTCTTTGTTGGAATCCCAGTCGGCGTCCGAGCTGTATGACGCGATTGCAAGAAGTTGACGACCGTTCCGTCTTTGGCATTTGGATCCCACTCAGTCGAAGCGAACTTTCAATCCCATCTCCTTCATCCCCAACATGGCCTCTGCGTTACCGATCGCGTCGTCAACAGGGTGATGCGTATGTGCAGTCTTGCGAAGATGCTTGAAACTTGTGAACACGTCCTTTTGCATCCCCTTGTAAAGCGACCCCAGGTTCGTCGAACTGAACCCGAACGGATTGGCTTCGGTAAAGTGATGGAAGTACCAATTGATGAACTGCCAATCAAATCCGTTGTTGTCGGAGACAAACATGGGGCGAGTTTTGCAATTCTCGCCTAGCCATTTCGCAAATCGCTCCATGACTGGCTGGGGTTCGTCGAATCCCAAACAATCTGATCTGGAAAAACCGCTGACTGCGAGGGCTTCCTGCACAAACCGATCCGAAACCGGTCGCATCTGTCCATAGAAAGATCGGCTCAGTCCAGGCTCGACGATCACGGCGCCAAAGCAGACCATCGAGTAGTCTCCCGGAATGGGGCCATCCGACTCAATATCAACCATCACATACGTCATCTTCAATTCTCCCGCCGTTTCGATTTGATGAAAGAGACGCCTGGGCATCTCAAGGTTCGCGGCATTCGATGGTTGCACCAGCGTTGGTTGGGAAATAGGTTGCTGTGCTGTCAGATGAAGCGGCTCAAAGTACGTTTCTCGATCCATCCCTACCTTCGGAGTCGCACCGTGTTTCGTCTTCCCCATTTTGCCGTGAACCAGCTGACGCTGGCAATTTCGTGCTCCATGTTGCTCGGCGTCAGTGGCATCGCAGCAGATGGCTCAGAAGTCGTCAACTACTACGGATATGACGACTGCATTCGGCTGCACAATCACCGTGTCAGGGTCACGCTGTGCCCGGCAGCTGGTGGACGTGTTTTGGAGTATTCGCTGGATGGCAAGAACATGATGTACTTGCCGCCCGGCGACGAGGGCTGGCAGTTCTCGCAGGACGCAGAACGCGCTCCCATGAACGCCGGACGTTTCGACATTGGGCCAGAGAAGGCAGTCGATCGCGGCAAAATTCTTTGGGCAGGACGCTGGAAAGGCGAAGTTACGGGGCCACGTTCGGCCAAGTTGACCAGCCAATTTGATCCGCAATCCGGCGTGCGATTGGTGCGTGAGTTCCACCTACACGAAACCACGTCCCAGCTCCGTTGCACGCAAACGATCATCAATGAGTCGAGGAAGCCCGTCAGTCTCTGTCATTGGAGCCGCACCTTCGCAGTCGGTGACGGAATCGCGGTCGTCCCTCGTTCGCCCCGAGGACGATTCCCGTTGGGTTACGTGATGTACGAGAACGGCAACGAGATCACGATCAAGCCTGAAGATCCGAACGTGCAAGTCGACGACAAGTCTGTTGTGGTTTTGGATACGCCACAGAAACCAAAACTAGGATTCGATTCACACGCCGGTTGGTTGGCTTATCTCAGCAAGCACAATCATATGTTCGTGAAGCGTTTCCTGACTCATCCAGATCGTGCTTACAACGAGTTTGCGGCGCTGACAATCTCGGTTTGGTATCCCACGGGGGGCAAGATGGTCGAACTAGAACCAATCGGCCCCGCAGAGAACCTGTCACCGGGAGAGCAAGCAAGCTTCACCGAAGAATGGTGGCTGATCCCACAGGAGTTTCCGAAAGACCGAACAAGCTTGGACTTCGGTGCGATTGAAAAGGTCGTCAAAGCCAGCACCCTTCCAGCCGGCAAGGAACCGGATTCGGTCGTCTCGCCGGAAGTCCACGAAGATGGCCGAGTCACCTTTCGGTTTGTCGGTAGCGACGAGCACATCAATGAAATTCGAGTTGTCTTAGGAAAAGACTCTTTCAAGTTGCGCCGTGACGCCGATTTGGTTTGGACCTTCACCAGCAAGCCAATGAAGCCGGGCTGGCACGACTACCTGTTCGAAATCGACGGAGTTCGTGTCACAGACCCACGCAATCGCATGGTCAAAAAATGGCTGAAATGCCAGAGCATGTTTGAGATCCCGGGCGACGAACCGTTGGTGACCGAGCATCAAACCGTGCCCCACGGAACCGTGCATCGTCACCTGTATGCATCCAAGACCACAGGCACCGAGCGAGCTGCAGTGGTCTACACGCCGCCCGGTTACGACATTCGGGCCGACAAGGCCTATCCGTTGGTCGTGCTCTGTCACGGTTTTGGCGATGACGAAACCGCTTGGACAGAAGTCGGACGCACGCATCACATCATGGACAACCTAATCGCTGCAGGGAAAATTGAACCGATGGTGATCGTGATGCCTAACGGACATCCCGTTTCGCTCTCTACCCGGACTTGGTCCGAGGACTACAACGCCCGCAACAGCCAATCAATGACCGACGACATCGTGTCCGATCTCTTGCCGCTGGTCGAGCAGCACTACAACGTGACCGACAAGGCATCCCGACGCGCCATCGTTGGTCTTTCGATGGGAGGTGGTCATTCGATCATGGGAGGGATGCTGCATCCGGATCAATTCTCTTGGGTGGGAGCGTTCAGTGCAGCTGCACCTCAAGGTGACCTGATCAAGAATCATCCCGATTTGCTCGAGAACATCCAAGCGAACAATCAAACAAGGAAACTGTTCTGGATCGCTTGCGGGAACAAGGATTTTCTCTTGGATCGCAATCGTGGTTTCGTCAAACGGCTGAACGAGCACCGAATCACGAACACGTACGTCGAGACCGAGGGGGCCCACAACTGGGAAGTTTGGCGAGACTATCTCCCAAAATTTCTGCAGATGCTCTTTCGTTAAGCCAACTGCGGGCCGTGGGCTCCGGCGCTGGTCGATCGGAACACGCGACTCCCGCCAAAGGTTACGATCATAGCTCACGATTAAGTGTTCCGATTTCAGTTGGCGAAACGATGTATCGAGACTTCCTATGCCTCGCGTTTGCGATGGGTTTGCTGATTCCCGTGTCTGCTCAGGACCGCCCCAATGTGGTCCTGATCCTGACCGACAATCACGGCGCGTGGACACTCGGGTGCTATGGGAATCCCGACATTCGCACGCCGAATATCGATCGGCTTGCAGAGGAAGGCACGCTTTTCACTCGTGCCTTTGCATCCAACCCGGTCTGTTCGCCAACACGTGCTACGTTGCTGACCGGCCTGGTTCCGTCTCAACACGGAGTTCACTCTTTTCTGTCCGGGGGTGGACTGCAGACCGGCCCGCAGGCGCGATGCACCTTAGATGAATTCACGTCCTTGCCTGAAATACTTCGAGATGAAGGATACGCGTGTGGCCTGGTTGGCAAATGGCACTTGGGCGCCAATCTGTCGCCGCAAGAAGGATTGGACGACTATTGGATCACGATGCCTCATGGCGGCACGAGCACGTTCTACGATGCCAACGTGATCGAGAACGGTAAGATTCGGAAAGAGCCACAGTACTTGACCGACTTCTGGACTGACCACGCCGTTCAGTTCATCAACGAGCAATCGAAGGTCAAAGAGAAGCCGTTCTTTTTGTTTCTCGCCTACAACGGCCCCTATGCCTTGAGTCGGTTGCTGCTGAGACCTGGGCAAAACCGACATGCCGAATTTTATGCCGACAAGGAGCTCCCCTCGTTTCCGAGAGTCACCCCGCACCCTTGGCAGTTGAACAATCGGGATTTCATCAACAATCCGATTTCGATCCAACGTGTCGCAACCGAAGTCAGCGGTGTCGATGACGGAGTCGGCGAAGTGATGCGTGCCCTCAAGGCACAGGGATTGGACGACAATACGATCGTCGTTTTTGTTGCCGATCAGGGATGGGTTGGCGGCCACGGAGGTTTCTTTGGGATGGGCGATCACACGCGGCCATTGACGGCGCGCGATGGGATGATGCAGATCCCCTTGATTTGGCGGCATCCGGGAAAGATCAGCAGCGGACTGCGCAGCGATCAGATGATCGCCAACTACGATGTGCTTCCCACGATGCTTGGGCACCTTGGCCTCAATGACAAGATGCCAGCTTCACCGATATCGCCTGGCGCCGACATGTCTCCATTGCTTGCCGGTAAGCCGCTCCCCAAGCAATCGACCAACGACGACACGATCCATTACGAGTTCGAGAATCTCCGCTGTATTCGCACGACTTCTCACAAGTACGTTCACAGGCATCCCAACGGGCCTCACGAGTTGTACGATTTGAAGTCAGATCCGAATGAATTCCTGAATCTAGCCAACGCCCCTGAGCATGACGAACTGCGCAGCGATTTGAAGTCACGGCTCGATGCTTTCTATGCCGAACATTCGCTTCCCAAATACGACATGTGGAATGGCGGGACATCCCAAGTCCGAATCCACGATGGCATTGATGAAGAAATGGCACAGCTAGCGAATGTCGATGCGCCGCCATTGCCCAACGGATTCTCTCCGGCCCCCCTCACCGTTCCCGAAGGATACTCCGTCGAACTCGTGGCCGGACCACCGTTGATCACTCATCCAACGATGGGCTGCTTTGACGATCGGGGACGACTGTACGTTTGCAACAACTCCGGCGTGAACTTATCGAACGAGGAACTAGAAGCTCAACTGCCCAATTCGATCCGGCGTCTGGTCGACGAAGACGGCGACGGAACTTTCGATTCGTACACAGTGTTCGCCGACAAGATGACGTTTCCCATGGGCGGAGCATGGCATGACGGATCCCTTTATGTAGCTTCCCCGCCGAACATTTGGAAACTCACCGATACCGATGACGACGGAGTTGCGGATCAGAGAGCAGTGATCGTGACTCAATTTGGTTACAACGGGAACGCTGCCAGTATCCACGGGTGCTTCATCGGTCCCGACGGCCGGGTCTATTGGACCGATGGTTACCATGGGCACGAGTTCAAAGACGGCCAGGGGAATGTGACGAGTAAACGTGAGGGCTCCTACATTTTCAGTTGCCTGCCCGATGGATCCGACAAACGCATTCACTGTGGCGGCGGAATGGACAATCCTGTCGAATTGGACTTTACCGACAGCGGAGACATGCTCGGCACCGTGAACATTCTTTACACGCGACCAAGAGTGGACTGCCTGGTTCATTGGTTGCACGGGGGCGCCTACCCGCACCGCGAAAAGGTACTGAAGGAACTGCAGGTCACTGGTGATGTGCTTGGGCCGGTGCATCGTTTTGGTCACGTCGCGATTTCAGGTATGACGCGCTACCGCAGCGGCACCATGGACCATCGCTTCGGCGACAACCTATTTGCGACCTTCTTCAACAGCGGGAAAGTCGTACGACTGGAAGTGGAGCCAGCAGGATCAAGTTACACCGTCACGCAGCACGAGTTCCTCTCGTCTTCCAGTCGCGAGTTTCATCCCACCGATGTAATGGAGGACGCCGACGGAAGTTTGTTGGTGGTTGATACTGGCGGGTGGTTCTATCGAGGCTGCCCGACCTCGCAATTCGCTAAGCCGGATTTGCTTGGCGGCATCTATCGAGTTCGCCGGAACGGCATGACGACAATGGTTGACCCACGCGGGCTTCGCATCGACTGGAGCAGTGAGTCTCCCGCATCGGTGATCAAGATGTTCAACGACACGCGCCATGAAGTTCGGGCCAGCGCTGTGGATCACTGTGTCACACGTGGCGCGGAGACGTTGCCAACGCTTAAGACGTTGGTTGTTCGAGGCGACATCCGCATACGACAGAACGCTGTGTCAGCGCTTGCTAGGATCGCACAACAACCCGATCTGGCAGCCCAGGCGACTGCGGCACTCAAGCTGGCTCTCAAAGACGTTCAACCTGTCATCCGACAAGCTGCGTGTCGTGCGCTCAGCTTCAGTGCCAGTGAAGTTGATTCGCAATGGCTCACGCCATTGTTGCAGGACTCACATCCTGGCGTTCGCCGACAAGCGGCCGCCACGATCGGTGTGACGGGGGACGGCCGGGTACTGCCAGCACTGATGACGGCGCTGAGCCGTGTCCCCATGGACCGCTCAGAGGAACACGCTATCGTTTATGCGATGATTGAAATTGGAGATGCGGATGCCGTTCGCAGAGCACGAACTCAGTCGACCGCGCAAGTACAAGCGAACTCACAAGTCATCCGTGGCGTGCTGATTGCCTTGGATCAAATCACCGGCAGTGACGTCCAATACAACGAATTCGCTCATGCTCTGAACGATCAACAAGAGAGCACGCAGCGGGCAGCCGTTCGGATCGCACGACAGCATCCTGAATGGGCATCCAATGTCGTTGACCTTCTGCGTGATCGCATACGGATACCAGGGTCGGCACCGCAAACGATCCGTTCCTTGATCGCTTCGTTCATCGACCAACCCGTTGTTGCCGAGTTCGCGGGGACGCTTCTCACGGAAGACTCTACCGAAGCAATCAAATGGGTGGTTCTCGATTCGATCGCCTCCTCCGGCAAACGTGCCCCACACCCCTCCTGGATTGCTCCACTGAGGCGTCGCCTGCAGGAACCAGACGAGATGAAGCTCGATGTCGCGATTGCTGCAGCCGCAGCCATGCGCGGCGACCACTTTCGGTCAGACTTAGCGGCGATCGCAGATAATGTCAATCGCTCGATCGCGATTCGGATGAACGCGTTGTCTGCAGTTGCTCTCCGAACGGGAAAGCTAGACGCTGGTAGTTTGGATCGTTTGATCGAGCTTTACGAAGACTCTGGGTCGCCAACGGCGACAGCGCGGGCAGCACAAATCATCGGCGCAGCCAGCCTAACCAGCGAGCAGTTGATCAAAATCGCACCGCTCATCGAGTCAGCCTCCCCGGCCGAACTACGTGATCTGATGAAGGGATTTTCCCGCAGCGTGAAGACCCCTGTCGCAGCAGCGTTTCTGGACTCCATCGAGCAATCAAAGTCCTGGAAGTCGCTTGCGGAACACGAGTTATCTGACGTGATCAAACGCTTTCCTAAGGACACACTCGGACGCTGCAACCAATTGCTCGACGTATTGAAGGCCGTTTATCAACAAAAGCGTTTGCGTCTCGAGCGTTTAAGAGCACAACTTTCCACAGGCGATTCGGAACGTGGAAAAGCAGTTTTTCATGGCCAGAAAGCCAAGTGCAATTCCTGCCACCGAATCGGACCTGAGGGCAAAGCCGTTGGCCCTGACCTAACGACGATCGGCTCCAACCGGACAGCCAACGATCTGCTGGAGTCCATCGTCTTCCCGTCAGCGAGCATCGTTCGCGACTATGAATCTCGCAAAGTACTGACGGTGGATGGTCGTGCACTGACGGGACTGGTTGTCAAGGAAACCGCGACGGAGGTGCACCTGCAGCAAGCCAATGGTGACCTGGTAACATTGAAACACTCCGACATTGAGCAAATCGAGCCGAGTTCCGTTTCGATCATGCCGGCAGGGCTCGAAGAAGCTCTGTCCGAGCAAGAACTGATCGATGTTGTTCGCTATTTACAAAGCAAGAACTAGCCAGACGTTCGAGAGTCGCGTGCTACCAGGAAACATCCGTGCGGCTTGAAAGCCGACGAGTGATTTGAGCGTTGCTTCCGTTGAGCACATTGAGTCTTTCTAAGATCCCTTTGAGCTCGATTTGCTGTGCTTCGTGAACGAGCTTGGGAGACGAGCCCGGCACCAACGCGACTGTAACCGATCCATCGTGATTGTTACGAACCTGCGCCTCGTACTTTGCCTTCTCCCGCTCGCTGCCAACCACCAGAATCATTCGCTGAAGCCCACCGAACATCAGCAATGTGGGCTTCACAGCGACCACGGCTTCCTCGACGGACAGCGGCTCATCACGCTCCCGCGATTTGCGGACAGATCCGAGTTGGTCTGTCACGGCTGTTAGCGTCTTGCTTTCACTGGTTGGTAGCGAAGTCGTCGTCAGGTCCGTCGTGCCAATTGATTCCGAAGGTGTTGCCGTCGATACCGCAACTGCGTCGCTATAGAGTTCTTCGACCAACGGGATCGTCGCGTCCGTCAAATCGTGCACAATGGAGTTTGGTTCGAGCCCCGACCCAGGATTGCTCATCGGTCGCACTAAGTAACGATTGACGGTTGCCTCGTGCAATTGAACCACGACGAACTGAAACTGAGTACGGACTTGCTCTGGCAGTTGCCCCCAAGGGTTGGCACCAGGATTCTGATTGTGATTGGCAAGAGAAATTGCCATCGCAAGCGTCATTGCGAATCGATCGTATCGTTCTTCCAACAGCTTAAGGTTGTCACGCAGTTGCTCCAGTTGGCAGGCTGCAATCAGATCTGAGACAATCCGTTCAAAGGATTCGCCGTCTTCGGGAGTTGTTGCGCAGGAATTCGCGCGAAGCGATACGACAATGTCGTTCGAACGTTCTTCTAGAAGCTTGAGACATTCGATAATCGTGGTCACGTCCGCCTTGCGATCATGCAAGCACACAGACAATTCACGGTGCAGACTCTTCATGATTCTCGCAAGGCTAGTCTGCAAGACTCCCTCATTGATCATCGATTCGATTTTCGGCATCAGGACTTTGCAGACGGCATGTCGATCCGTTCTTTGCTCTACCGTCAGCTCTGGTACCGCATCATTCAAGAGTTGATCGAGAACGCCTTGCGTCAAACCCGCCCGAATATCCTCGCTGATTGATTCGGTTGTGATACCGCACCTGCGCATGATCCGATCACACAGGATGGACGCAGCGTGCCGGGCTTTCGATGGCAAGCCCAGCCAACGAACGAGTAGATCACGAACAACCGCTGGTGCGAGTAGTTTCTGCTCAAGACGCTGGCCATCGCTGAGTGGAACCACACCGACCGAGCGGACCGATGGAACCACGATCGAGCTTTCGTTCGTCAGTTTGACTGCTCGTGCAGACGAAAGCAGATCCTTGGCACCGGTCGCATCCGCCCACACATAGTCTGTAATCGTTTCAACTTGGCTTGGAGCAATGCTGCACTGAGTCGCGCCGGCGATCAAATACACGTTCTTCAATGGGGTCCGCGCTGCAGGAACGCTTGGCCAGCCAGCTCCTGCGTCTCCCGGGTAACCGTTGCCTGCATTCAAGAAATGGTTCATCTCGATCAAGGCAGCCTGAGTGTCATGCAATGCCAGCGGATTTGCTGGGTTGGCTTGCATCGCGGAAATCGAGAGCAGCGAGTGAATCTCGGCTTCCTCCAGGCCCGCTTCATCAAGCACATGCCGTAGTAGATGCACGGCATCGATATACATCCCACTGCATGTCCCGCCAGTCAACGATCCGACAACGTAGATGGATGGAAGTGAACCTGCCGCGTTGTCGAGAACATCCGCGATCGATTCGGCAAGCCGCTTGGCAACCGTTTTTCCATGATCAACCAGAGCAAGGCGTCCAAGGGGACGCATGCCTTCGGTCGAACCGCTGCGAGGGACATTGTAGATCCATCGTCGAGAAATCGTGCCAAGACGCTCTGTTCCGTTCTGGCGGTATTCTTGCGCGGTCCGCAATGGCGTGTAGATTGAGTGGCACGGGGGCACTCGATCCGACAGCTCACCAACACGCATCGAGTGAATGGTGGACATGTCCGTGTCAATCAACACGCTATGAAGATCGAGCTGACTGCCTGTTGCAGAGTCCGTCGCTCGCCGTCGAAGTTCACGCAAACATTCGGCACCGGTTCCGCCGATCGCGATCACGATCGCATGGCGGGTTGCGTTGCTTTGTTTTGCCACCTGACCAGACGCGTTCTGTCCGCTAGCCTCCAGTTGAGGCAAGTCTTCGACAGGCTCCGCTGTGACAGTGTATTCGTCG
Source organism: Rubripirellula sp. (assembly GCA_045110715.1). Lineage (GTDB taxonomy): Bacteria > Planctomycetota > Planctomycetia > Pirellulales > Pirellulaceae > Rubripirellula. The sequence goes on along the minus strand of JBGCGI010000037.1, from coordinate 9,745 downwards.
GGACTGCTCGGCAATTCTGCTCCACGAACCTGCTTGCGTGAGCCATTGAGCTCCGCGACAAAGGCCTTGCAATTCGGGAACCGGCGTTCAGGGTTCTTTTCGAGTGCACGTGCCACGGCAGGTCGATCCGCTGGCGGCAAAGGCTCCAAATTCGGAGCACTGTGAACATGCTGTGTCGCCAGTTGTGCGATCGTTCGCCCGCCAAACGGACGCGTCCCAGTCAGCAACTCTTGATACATGACTGCCAGGCTGTACTGGTCGCTATTCATGTTCGGGCGGCCGTCAAACAACTCCGGCGGAGCGTAGATCGGTGTCAGACCGCCAACCACACTAACGTCCGCCTCGCGCAAGTCCTTCAGCAAGCCGAAGTCGGCCACCTTCACGTGGCCACCGACCAACAGAAGATTGCCAGGCTTGATATCTAAGTGCTGAAGCTGGTACTTTTCGTGGAGGTAATCCAACGCGTCGGCAGCGTCATGCAGGTACGGCAACAGAACGTCTCGAGGAATTCCACAGGATCCTGTGTCTCGGTGGTTCTTCTGGACGTCTTCCAAGGAACAATCTGCCAGCTCCGTGACGATCACCAACTGGTCTTCAATTGCCTCGAATCGTTCCAGTGTTAGTAGGAAAGGGTGCTGAACGCCACGAAGTCGCTCGAGCGATCGAAGTTCCCGCGCCGCACGGGATTGATCGTGTGCGCCAAAAACGAACTTAACCGCCTTCTTCAATCCGCCGGGCGCGCTTGCCCGCCAGACTTCGCCAAATCCTCCGCGGCCAATCACCTCTTCCAACACGTAGCCTGCGATGGGCTCGTATCCTGCTCGGATTCGCTTTTCGTGGGTCGTCGTCATCGTTTGCGGTGAATCGGTTCGAGTTCTTGAGGTGCGCGTTCTTCAGCGTTCGCCGTCGGAATACGCTTGAGGGTTTACAGCTGGCTGAAATAGCTTCGACACGCTTGATCCAGATACTCTGGTCGAATGGCCGATGGCAGCTTGCGATACTTGCAGAAGTTCAGTACCTGTGTCAGCAGGTCGCGAGGATGGCAGCGCCGCAACGATCGCTCGTTGCGTGAGTAGAAACTCAATAGATGCTCTGCTGCTTCAGGCGTCTCAGGAAAACCAAGCGTCTTGGCAACGGATGACATCAGATGTCGAAACTCGTCGGGAGTCGGGTCACCCACAAAAATCTTGTAGGGAACTCGTCGCAAAAACGCTTCGTCTACCAGAGAGTCGGGATCCAAGTTGGTGGAGAAGATGATCAGCTGCTCGAAGGGAATCTGAATTTTGTTTCCCGTGGGCAGCGTTAGATAGTCGCAGCTGTTTTCCAGCGGGACAATCCATCGATTCAAGAGCTCTTCCGGCGCGATTCTCTGGCGACCGAAGTCATCAATCAGCAGGCAACCACAGTTGCTCTTCATCTGCAACGGAGCTTCGCAGATGTTTGAACGAGGATCGTGTCGTACTTCCAAGTTCTCCATCACCAGTTCACCACCGACGACTACAGTCGGACGTTGGATCCGCAGCCACCGACGATCCCATTCTTGGGATTTTAGAATGTTCCCATCCCCTTCTGGAACCGGAGCTGGACGGTGGAACGCATCGTCCTGCAGCTTGATCAAGTTGCCGTCGTCAAGAATCGCGTGAGGAATCCAAATTTCTTGACCCAAGCACTCGGTCAAGCAACGCGCGATCGTTGTCTTTCCATTTCCCGGAGGTCCAAAGAGGAAAAGTCCGGTGTTGCTGTTCACTGCAGGACCAATTTGGTCGAGCAATTCGTCTTGATAAGAGATGCGTGACAGAGCTTTGCGAAGTTGCTCTCGGTCAATCGGATCCAATCCAGCGGCCTGTGCTTCAACACTCAGGACGTAGTCGGCCAACGGAACGGGGGCTGGCCCAACATAGCTACACTGTTGCATATGCGTCTGAGCACGCTGTTGACCGGCTTCGGTCAGGGAATAGTAGTAGTCATTGAACGCAGCTGGGCGAACGTGTGAAACCAGCTTGCGGGTGCGTAGCATGTCCAACAGCGGCTCAACGACTCGGAAAGGCAGCCCTGTTCGATCGGCCGTGTTCCGCCCACTGATCGTTCCAACGACCAAGACCGTTTTCAGAACCAGTGCCTCGATGAAAGACTCACTGAGTCCGAGTTCGCCCAACTCCTGTGGCTGCGCAGGCCAGAAGTTGTCATCGGAAAGAAGCCCACCAAGCAGACTTGGTTCAAAGCTCTGAGTTTCGCTTGCAAGCGCGGACATGTCAGTCGTACCTGTTGTACGGGTCGGTCAGTTAGTGATGTTTGGGTGTGGCTCAATGAATGAGATTGATCCGATGAAAGGTAGCTTGCGATTGGAGTAGCGAAATGCGCGTGATTCCTTTTTGAGCTAAATCGAGAAATGCCAGATAAATTGATTTCGAGGATGCCCCTGGCCCTATTCGCGTTGTACGTTTTCACGGTGCCTCTCAGGATCACAGCCTGCGAGTTCACTGCGATTAGATTAACGCCCCTTCATATAAGTCATTTCAACGCTTCCATGCCTTCGGTTGACAACGCAACGCTCGAACGCCTACGCCGCAGTACTGTGGTGTCGGAAGACGTGTGGTTCCTTTCGGGCCCCACGCAACCGGGTGAAGCTGTCATGCACATGCCGGTGGATGGGAATCCTTACCTGATCGGCCGTAAGACTGGCGTTTCGATGAAACTCCAGTTCCGAACCGTCAGTGGCAATCATGCTGCTTTGTGGGTCGATGGATGCCAACTGTTCCTCAAGGATCTTGGCAGCACCAACGGCACTTTCGTCAACGGAAACCGCGTCGAAAAGGACGAAACGATCGCGATCAGTGAAGAGGACTTGATCCACTTCGCCGAAGCTCCTTTCCGTGTTCGTCGTCAATCGCCAACCGGCATGACAAACGGAACTTACGCAGAAAACGTCTGCGACCAAGCCCTGGCACTGGTTCAGTTCGACCGCTTGATGAGCGAACGACTGGTCAAGCCACACTTTCAACCCATCGTTGACCTGTCCACCGAAACGTCGGTTGGATTTGAGATTCTTGGACGCGGAAGCGTGTTCGGGTTGGAGTCAGTCGGTGCCATGTTCCAAGCTGCCGAACAACTGAACTTGGAAGTTGAACTCAGTCGCTTGCTACGCTGGGAAGGCTTTCGCGTCGGTCGCGACCTGCCAGATCGACCGAAGCTGTTTGTCAACACGCATCCACGCGAGCTGGAAGAGCCCGATGGCTTGATCGACTCGCTGTTCAAGGCGCGTGAAATGGCCGGACAGGTCAAAATGGTGCTGGAGATTCATGAGGCAGCGGTGACCAACCGTAAGCTCATGCAATCGCTGCAAGCGGCCCTGATCGAATTGGACATCGAACTTGCTTATGACGATTTTGGCGCCGGACAAGCTCGTCTCGCTGAGCTGATTGAAGCGAGACCGGACTACGTCAAATTCGACATCTCTCTGATTCGAGAAATCAACACTGCAAGCGAACAACGACGTCGCATGATGGATACGCTTGTGCAAATGGTCCGAGACCTGGACATCAGCGCGTTGGCTGAGGGAATCGAGACATTCGAAGAGGCAGAGACCTGCAAGGAAATCGGGTTTGACCTCGCTCAAGGCTACTTCTACGGCCGACCGTCTCCCGCCTAGACGCCCGCTTCACGGGTCCCTTCAAGAACGCCACAGTGCACTTTCGTCGGCACAATCGCATGCGGGATGAGCCCAGCCTCTTGCAGCCAACCACGGTATTCTTGAGCACTGTACGCGCGACCTTCCGTCAGCGAGAAAAGCGACGCCGAATAGAGCGCGATTGGCAACGGCCCGTCCATCGCATCGTTCAGGAATACATCATGGATCAATAGTCGACCACTTGGCGGTAGCACCGACGCGCAGCGTTGCACTAACGCTTGGCACTCGGGAATGTCCCAGTCGTGCAAGATATTCGACAGCAGAACCACATCCGCGTTGACTGGCAGTTCGTCAGCAAACATATCGCCGGCAATCAGTTCAGTGCGGTCAAGCACTCCATACTCGGCGCCCATCTCCTCGGCGACCTTCAGCACTTCCGGACGATCAAAAATGATTGCCTTAAGGTGCGGGTTCTTTTGCAGCAACGCAAAACTGTAAATACCAGTGCCGCCCCCGACGTCCAACAAGACTCTGGCGTCTTCCATCGCGGCAGCTTCCGCCAAGGCTGGCGCGACGTTTTTTGCTCGCCCGGATAGTGCCAATGTCAGGTGCCGCGCCGAGTCCTCTGCCTCCATTGCCGATTCGATTCCATCACGATAGATGAAGGCGGCACCACCCTGATCACCCTCGCTGCCAAGTGGCCGATTCGACTTGAGCAAACCGACCATTCCTATCACTCCCGGCGCTTGAGCAGCGAGTCCGACGTAGTCGCCAACGTCAAATGCGCCACCCGGAACCAAGTGCTCGGCCGCCAAGTCCGTCAGTTTCAAAACCCCATCCTGTTCGACAATCAGTCCCATCGCGCGCAGAGCGGTGATCAGTACGGTTGCCGGACGAGACTGCAGACCAATCGCCTGCCGTAGATCCTCTAGGGACATCGAACTATCGTTCAGCCGACCAAAGACGTCAAAATGAGTGACGGCCGCGGTCAGCAGTTCCGAGCCATGACTACCGCGAAAGAGTTCAAAAATCGCGGTAGGATCGGTAACAGGATGGTCAAGTGCGGATCGGTTCATGAGACTTCATGGAAAGTGATGAGGCGTTCGCTTGCGGGTGATTCGATCGGCTACTCGGCTCGCCGAAACATTCGATCAGCAATCATCAGCACAAAAACGACAACGACAATGCCAGCGATTTGATAAAAGGGAGCGACGATCAAAACGATTCCGCCTTGAGCATCCTGATTCACTATCGAAAACGCGTAAACGCCAAAAACGACGGTTCCGATCAAGGTGGCAGACAGCAGCAACCGAGCCCATGCCGCCATCAGCTGGCGAGTCGCAAGCCAAAGCAACGCATAGGGAGTTGCGATCCACCCAACGATCGCGATCACGAACCACGAGAAGGCACCGCTCATTTGTAAGACCCAGGCGTTGAACGCGAAGCCGGATAAGATCGTCGCAATGCCGATGTATCCGCCCAGAACCTTGAACCGCGGTGGAGTCTCAGTCTTCAACGAGAGACTGGCCTCGTTTCCTTGAGGAGACTCATACGGGTTCGCGTTATGCATCGACGAGTTCTTACTTCGCCTTCTTTGCGGGCGTCTTCTTTTTGTTCTTAGAAGTTTCTGGCAACTTGACATCCGGGCCGTAGAGCTCTGGATACGTCTTCGCCAGCTTGGCCTTCAGTTCTGGACGATTGGACAACACACGCCGGTGTTTCGCAGCATGATTGAGGCTATCCACGCCAGCAAGTTTGGCATCCTGTGGCATCACGCCGCTATCCCAACCAGCCAGGTCCAATGGCTTGACGCCTTCGTAAAAGTACGCCCCATTCGTATAGGGACTGGGCGAGTAGGTACCAACAATGCTGACATCCAAGTCGGGCTGAATGCTGCTCTCCATCGATGCTGCCCACAAGCAAGCGTTGACAAAGAACCTGCGAGCCCCCTGATCCAGCAGGTCCTCCGATGCCCCCATCGAAGTGTAGACCACTCGGGCATTCTTCTTCTCACCAGACGGAGCAACATAAGAATCTCGAGTGTAGCCAGCATTGACCAACGGACGTTCGGCGTTGACTTCGTCGCTTGGACCAAACGTATTTAGGACCTGCACTTCCAGCAGTGCGTTTCCATCCTTAGGCACTGGTGCGTCGTAGGCACCTGAGTAGGCGTGGATCGAGTCAATGCCTTTCAAGATCGGGTGGTCTTTTGCTCCGGCAACTGGTGTGATCCGGCAGCCCATCACGTGGTTGGATCCGTAGTGTGATTGCCCACGTTCTTTGTTCCAAGTGTTGCCGAAGACCTGTTCACCTAAGCCACCCAGGTAATCCTCACCCTTGTAGTCGAAGTTCAGTTTGGCCCATTCGCCTTGCTGTCTGTTGAAGCAATGAGTGGATGTGCGAACGCTCACCACCGGTCCACCGCGCTCGAAGTAATCAACGATCATCTGTGCTTGATCGTTGGGTAAACTCATGAACCGCGTGAAGAAGAAGATCAAGTCCGCGTCCTGAAGCACTTCCAGTCCGGGAACATCGCCTGCGCCAGCTTTGATGAATCCGGCTTCATCGACACCAAACAGCACGGTGCACTTGAAGCCGTGATGCTTGGCCAAGATCTTTGCCATCAGAGGGCATGACTGTTCGGAACGGTACTCGTGATCATTGGCCACAAACACGATGTGCTTGCCTTTGCCGATGCCTTCGGTACCTTCGTAAACCAACGATTCAGCCATCAATGGTGTGGCCGAAAAAAAAATCATCGCTGCAATCAGAGTCTTCATTGGTGTCTCTCTCCAAACTGTTTTGTCCCCAGATGAGTATCATAGCTACTGAGCAGCGACGGCACACCTCTGCAGAAACACGAGTTGATTCGCACAGAGGCGAATATCAGTCTGTTTCATGGATTTCGCTTCACAGCCGAAAGAGCCAAGCAGACTCGGCGTGAGCGACAGTCCGCCCCCTGGCAACCATTCACGTTCTCTCCCCGATAGCTTTCACCTCCGAATTTGCCGCAGGCGGGAGAGTGTCGCTTGCCACAGCACAAGACCGGAGCGTTGCAAAGAGAGTTTTCGGGCGGGCCTTTCCGAACTTGGACGCGTCGCTACCATAGGACTTCTTCTGGATAGACAGCTAGGTGCTTGAGGCTGACGAATGATTGTCATCGGCACGATGAATTTGACTCGCACCCGCGATCGCGGCAACTTCTATTGCCCGAACTGCGCCGTGACTCAGGGCTATCGCCTGCGTGCTCGCAGACCGTGGCTGACGGTCTATTTCATTCCAACCGTTCCCGTCAGCGGAGCCGAGATCTTTGTGCAGTGTGATCATTGCAAGTCGACTTGGGATGTGACGGTCTTGGAGATGGACAAGCAAAGCCATGAGATTGCACTTGAGGAACAGTTTCGTGACGAAGCCGTTCGAAGTGCCGTCTTAGTTGTACTGGCCGACGATGAGATAAGCGAAAATGAAATCACGGCCCTCAAGCGAATTGCAACGCGGACCCTGGGACGTGAAGTCGATCGTGAGGAACTCGGTCGGCTATGTTCGATCGCTCAGCAGAATCGGATTGAAGCAACCAATTACGTGTTGACCGTGTCCCGTCGATGGGACCCCGCGCAACGATCGCATGCACTGCAGGCAATGTTTCTGGCTGCAACGGCAGATGGGCCGATGGCTGAGCAGCAAACGGCGATTCTAGCTCGTATGCGAGATCTATTGGAAATGACGGATCTTGAATACGAGACCGCGATCGAAGAAGCGCTCACTTGGGAAGACGTCTGAACGATCAGCGTCAAGTGAATCACTGAGCGCGACAGCGGGCTGCATACTCTTGAAGCCCATGCAATGCGTGATACAGAACACCGCACTCTAGATCGATCTGTTCGCATTGCTCCAGCATCGAACAGACCTTGCTCGCAGATCGTTTCACCCAGGCTTCGTTCAGCGTCTCTTGGGGTGCTGCGATCGCCACGAACTCTAGCACATGACCGGTCGTTCCCAGAGACTCGCCTAAATCTTGCGTCCAGCCCGTGCGATGCAAGTAGTTGGTGGAATAAGTGCCATCGGGGTTTTGATTCTGTTTGGCAAGGGCGAGGTTTGAATTGACCGTTTCCTCAGCCCGCTTCCACACGCCAGTGATCGGATTGCCTTCTGCCCGGCGTCTCGCGAGAGCCATTGCGATTCCGATCAAACGGTGCGTTCCACCACACACACCCGATTGAAGATCCTCGGCGAAGTCCACCTCGGACATCAGCAATAGCTCCGTGGAATACTCCGTTCCATCGCTTGCGAGCCAAGCGTGATTCGTATCGAAATACTTTGTCAGAGCGATCAAAGACCAGCTGAATTCTCGTTCAAAATTTCGCGGCACGTCATACTCAGCCTGCCGTAGCCAATCGCCGATGGTGTATTCGCGATCGATCGATTGAATTTGGGTTTCGATTGGCAATTCACATTGAGACAAGATGGCTAACCACTGATCACGATGGCCCTGCCCAACTTTGCTGGACGGATCCATCGGCATTCGCAATCCGCTGCGTTGGTCGTGATCCTCGAATCCGATGGTGCGGAGATCCGATTCCGGATGCGGCTGACGCAGGCTCTTCGCAAGTGGAAACGCATCTCCGGCGAGCGGCTCAAACCCCAGGACGGAACCACCCGAAATCAGGTACTCCAGAGCGGGTTGATCGCCTTCAGGGGTCTCAATCGCCAGGCTGCTCCCGTAAGCAAGCATGCCATGGAGAATCTGCCAGGCACCATGCGTCTCGCTGGACAACCGTCGCTGACGCAGATTGTGATCCAGGGTCTGATCGATCAACTGCAGTAGCTCAACGCCGTCGCTGGACACAGCGGCTCCGACACTGCCCTCGCTGGACAGGGGTTCGGCAGTCGGCATGGAGATGCTTGAATCGACCGGGCAACCGGTGGAAAGCAGGGCGAAAAACAACAGGATCGTAGAGCAGATTCGACGCATGCTCGGTAGCCTCGGTTTGCAACGCAAGCTTGTCAACCACCGATGGTCGCGGCTAGCAAAGACGCAATCGAAATGGGATACTGTGGCGGTGGATAACTCGTTAGAAACCACCCCCATGACGAACTGTGAGTAGGAGAATATTCACTGATGGACAAAAAGGCGAAGAAACGTTTGGACGTGATCAACAAAAAGCTGGGAACTTTGCGACCCAGGCTGGCTGGCTCCCGAGAGCAGGCAGATGACCCGGACGAGTTGAAAGAGCTTGAGAATGAGATCGCAAGCTTGGAAGCAGAAGCCAAAGAGTTGAAGGCGAAGAAGTAACTCGCAATCTGATCAGATGAATACTAGGGGCTCTGCATCCCTCCGTAGCTCCACGTGACCGTTGTCGGGGGAGTCAGCGCGGTACTGCCCACCCCTTGGTTGGCAAATTTGTCGTCGATCTTGAACGTCCACCCCTGATCGCCGGTGGTGGACTTGCCATCGATCGCCTCCACAAAGGCGGTGACTCCAGATCCATGCATGGTGATTGGGATTTCTTCAATCGCCTGCATGACGGCTTCCAGGGTCGTTCCATCGGCAACATCAGGCACTTCAAACGTTTGAGTTTGATCCCCCACTTCGACCTGGACCGTCACGGTGCCAGAGGATGCCGCCCCATTCGGCGGAGCAACGACAGGAACGACTCGAGCAGCCGGTTGCTCTACACCACAACCCAGCGTGGAAAGCATCAGCAAGCACATCGCTGGGCGGTAATTCAACATTGAGTGGCCTTTTTGTTACTTTGTCAGAATCAACTTGCCCTGACTGGTTCGTCTTAATCGATAGAGCTGACCATTATTCTCGATCCAGATCTCGTCCCCGCAGGGCGCGAGCGAATTGAAAGAGATCACTTTCGGCATGCGAAGCATCGGCGAATCGGAGCGAGACTCCGCATCCGGTTTCGATGGCTCGTTGACTTCAGGATTCTTAGGCATGACCTTACTTGGAAAAAAGAGCAGAACTACTCGGGAACAGTTACGAGTTCGTGCCCTGCGCGGGTCGAAAGATCTTGCCACAATTGAAGGTCAATCGAATTGTTAACAAAGCGAATCGACCCATCCATTTGTGCGGTGTTGACCCCGCCTTCATGATAACTTCTTGATGTC
>JBGCGI010000036.1:0-52123 GCA_045110715.1 Rubripirellula sp. | reverse complement strand
CTTGTTTCGCGATTGGTTTTCCCTCAGCGGTGCTCTCGAGAAGGAAGTGTCTTTCCGGCGAGCCATGCGCTGGCAGACTCGAAGGCTTGAACCACAACGAGACGGTGTGGCCCGTGGAAGTTTCATCCAGAAAACTACGCGACACATTTACGAATTGTTGGCGGGAGCGTTCGAGTTTCAACGCTCCGCCCGAAACTCCCGAATCGGATTCGACTTTCGCACCGTTCATCGCGACTGCATCGATGCGACGATTAAGAGCGGAACGGTTCTTCAAATCACGATCAAACGACCAGTGTGCCCGCAGACTTGGTTCAATGCTTGGTTGATTGTTTGACGTCAAGGACTTTAGCGGAATTTCGACTTTGCGATTCACCACGCCGTCGGGCTGACGATATTCGGCGGTCAACGTCGGCGACTCCATACTGCCGTCGGCTGTCAGTGTCAGAAACTGCCAACCTTCGACCAGTGACCATTCGAGCGAGGGATGATAGACGTCAAGTTCAGTGATCGTACGTTTGTGACCCGGTGAAATGACGAAGTCGTGAAGATCATAGCCAACACGCTGAGGATGGATCAAATGTCTGGCGACGTGAATGTCCCCTCCCAGCAGCACAACGCCACTGATCTGTTCGTTCTTGACGATGTCCAGTAGCGCATCGCGTTCATACCAATACGTGAACATGTCGTCCGTCTCTCTGTTCTTCTTGTCCTGCCAAATGGCGCCCATGGCTAGAACTTTGAAGGGAGCCTTTGAATCACGCAGGGCTGCAAGCAACCAGTTCCATTGTTGGGGCCCAAAGCATGTCGGCTTCGTTTCATCGACTGGCGACGGTTCGATTTGCGAGAAGTAACGAGGGTCAAGTAGAAACACCTCGATCATTCCCAAGTCGATTGTGTGGTAAATGCCCTCCGATCCAGTGCCATATTGCGAATGAGCACGATAGTTGACAAACCCGCGCCGCGTGGCGCGTTTCCCGTTCATCATATTGCGTCCATTGCCGTTGTTGCGGCCGAAGTCATGGTCATCCCACGTTCCAACGATTGGCGTGTGTGCGGCCAAGGTGGCTAGGTCAGACTGTTGCAAGAAATCTCGATGTCTGGCCCGTACAGCTTCTAAGTCAGACTTGTCGATGTACGGCGTATCGCCCAGCAGGCAAATCGTGTCGAGTCCCAAGTCCTCCATTTCCTTCCAAATACGATTGGGTTCAATGTCAACACAGGAGACGAATCCGACCGAGACGCGATGGCCAAGACGCTTTGGATTCGCTGTCATGAAGGTGTGTTCTTCGTCGGTCTCGACGAACGTTTTCTGCGAGTGCGCGCTGTCGATACGGTAGTGGTACTGCGTGGCGGGCTGGAGCTTCTTAAACTCAAACTTCGCCACATAGTCATCCTCCTTCTTGCTAGATACTGTGACTTGCCGGATGACCTTTCCATCAAGCAGCAGTGTCAGTCGCAGCGGTTGCTCGGATGCGTCAGCGCGATACAGCAGTCGTGCGGACGTGGCGTCGACGGTTCCGACGAGCGGGCCGACAGTATCCGAAGCGGTCGCCAGATCCGAACAGGAAAGCCATCCAAGCAGGAGCACGTTGGAAAACAGGAGGCGTCGAAGTTTGACGCAATTCTTGTTCCGTTGCTTGGTGAAACGCATCGCAGAAACCTGTTGATTGGAGAGTGTGAACGCCAACCTTCCAACGAGGTCCCGTCATCGATCTCCAAGTGTAGTGAATCTGCTACGACTGTGCAGAGTAAGCGACTGCGGCCTCATTGCACGTGCTTGATCGAACGATACCTCAACCCCTGACCGCTGGGGAAAGAAATGGGTTTGCAACGATGACCTTCAAGGCGACCCACATCAGCAGACAGCTATTGGGCTTCGATCATGTCTATTCTGTTTCTGGTCAGTACCCCAATTTCTGATTGAACTGACTCCAGACGCTTCTCGCAATCTCGAATCGCAGCCTTCACTCGAGAGATTGTATTGGCGCATTCAACTTTCGCTTGTTTGATTTTTGATTGCACAACCCAATCGGAGATCAGTCCATCGAAAAAGTAGTCCGCAAACTTCGAGAACCCATCGATCTTGAGAGACACTTGAAGACGCTCGTCAGCATCCGCCAGTTCTTCTTCAAATTGCAGCAGCTTTCTCTGGGCGCTCCGAGCTTGGTTCTTCGCCGCATCCATTTTTGAGTGTTTTGCAATCGTGGTGAGCATGCCGCCGCCGAACATGTCCAGTGTGCCCCAGTTGGCGGCGGAAGCAAGCGTGCGTTGAATCTCAGTAACTGATCGGAGTGCAGATTGCCCCGCCTCAACGGCTTCACCAAGTTCTCGCTGGTCTGCCGTCAAGTCTGCGATCTGCTGGGTTAGGTCCAGGAGAGCTTTGGCAATACGACTGTCGTGCACAGAAAGGAACTGTTCTTTTTCGACGAGCACTTGTTCGTACGCAGAGCGTGCGTGTTCCAAGAGCGATGCCTCGTCCGTCAATCGCTGCATGTCCTCACCGAGATCCTCAACCGTGCCTGAGATTTGATCAAACTTTAGTTTCGCTGCGACAAGCTCTCTTCGCTCTTTTTCCAATCTCTTCTCCTTGCTGCCAAGCAGTGTATGGAACAGTCCCGTCATGCTCAGTCCTTCCAACGCATCCACATCCGACTGCTCTTTGGCAAGGATCTCTTGAAGCCTCGCCCGCTTGTTTCTGGCATCGTTCAGCAACTGACGAGTGGAACGCAACATCGATTCAAGCCTGTCGCGTTGTCGAAGGTTCGCTTTGGCAGTGGCAAGACGCTCGTTGAAGTTGCTTGACATTCAGGCTTCCTTTTGTTCGGAAAGACGTTTGCATCCCGACGGCAAAACAGCATTGACGATCGGTATCCCTCTAGGTCAGGCTTCATTCACCTAAAGAAGGGGCGCTGCTGGTCCAACTGACATGGACGTAAGTTCGTCAATCATATCGTTGGCCAAGCGTTTGGAAGTTGAATCAGTTAAGCGAAGAAGATTATGTGATTGTCGGAGTCAACGGCGACAGCGGCAACCTTGACCTAGCGATTGAGGCTGCGGATCAACACGGCATCACATGGCGGTCATTCCAACCCCGTCGATCGGATGGATCACGCATCGAGCACGACTGGCATGTTAACTCATGGCCCACGTTGATCCTGCTAGATGCCGACGGCGTCATCGTCAGGATCTGGCACGGAATGCCGCCGGTCGAAACGCTACACCATGTGGTCTCGGATTTGCTCGAATAGTTTGTAATCGAACGGGTGAAAAAGCTCCCCGAGGCGGTCTCAATCCGAACCGCGGATCCGTCGAGCCAGGTGCCTTTCGTACCAGGAGGTTACGTCGATTCCCGCAGATCGAATTATCTAAATGGAACTCAACTTTGGGACGAATCCGTGCAGAAACCGAGTTAGCAAAACCGAAGCGTGATCGCAGGGGATGTCAGCAGATTCAATGTTATGAGCCTTTAGTACGATGCGAGCGTGGTAGCAGTCATCATGCATCGAGGCGATAGCCGTTTTCGTCGCTACGTAAACAGCATCGCTGTTGAGAACTTGTAATACAACTTGTAATACATAACGGTGCTGACCCCCTTTATACGAAATCACAATTGGGACGCTCAGCTCGAAGGGTACGCTGTCTTGCTGCGAAGCCTTGATAGCGCAGCTCACAATAGCTGTATTGTCCTTGTGTTTAATCGACTCCAGATGCACGTCGGCGTTGAGGGATTTAACCGAGAAACCGTCGACTTTCAGGTTGGACTTGATCGTTATATTCTTCGGCTTGCCGTCGGGGCTTAAGCCAATTCGTCGCGGGGAAATAGCAAAAGCAGGATCGACCTCACCACGCACAACCAGGACTATAGAAAACCCTGCCTCGAAGATAAGCGTTGCCTTTTCCCCAAGGAGCCGGGATCTTCTGGCGTCAAACGCAAATAGAGCATCCGCGATCGGTTTGGTGATATTGGCATTGGCGTTCAAAGAGATTTCGAACGTCAGCCAGTCGCCGTTCCATTTCGGCAGTACCCACATCTTTGATGTTGCCGACACAGAATCGTTTGCCGCCAACTTCTGGTCGGACGTAACCCTTCTTATTGGGCTTCGGAAGGCGTCCTCGATTGGTTCGTTTTGTCATTAGCCGCAGGCTCCTCAATTGAGAGTTGAGAGTCGTTTTGGCCTGCGTAGCTGGTGTCCGTTGAGATTGGTGAAATCCGACATTATCCGACACAGAATCCGACATCGCCACAGAACACACACGGCGGCGAAAGTCGTCAAACGCTGTAAATCGTTGGTGTTGCTGGAGATCGGCGCATAAAAAAAGCCGCCCGAAGGCGGCTTGAGGGTAGAATGGGTGGAGGATAACGGACTTGAACCGATGACCTACGCGCTGCCAGCGCGTCGCTCTCCCAACTGAGCTAATCCCCCGGAGGTGGTTGTGAGACGCAAACGAGCGTGATTATGTTCGCTCTCACAGGCAGAAAACTAGCAGGTCGATTTCCTGCACGTCAAGTGTGGGTGTTTTTTGTCGCCTGAAGCCTGGATTTGCTGCGTTTTCAATCGTCTGCTGGCGACTCGCCGCCAACTTGTGCCAGCACATCGCTAAATGGAACGCGGTCACAGACGCCAAAACTGTCGTGTCGTGTCAATTTGGCTCGCACGAAACTGGGCGAGGAAAGACCACACAGGAAGCGGGCGCGATCACGGGCCGACGCTAACCGGTCGGGGTACTCAGCGGTCAACTTCTCGATCAGCGTTGTCGCTGATGTTCCAATTGATCGTGACCCTATCTCGGGCATCTCCCAGGGGCCTTCTCCTAGGCAGAAGCTGCAGTTGCCACACGGTTCGGCCATCGATTCTCCGAAATGGAGTGAGAGCGTTGCCGCCTGACAGGCATTTGCTTTGGCGATTTGAAAGACGCCGTCGAGCCGGCTGACTTCCCCCTCTTCTCGTTTGGCGAGTCGAGCGAACAGGTCGTCGGCGAGCGTTTTGGGTTGCTCGATCTGACGCAGCCAACGGAAGCCGTGAACAAGCTCCGAGACTTTGACCTCCATCCAACCGCGATCACTCATGTAGTCGATGGCTTTGACGACACGCGCGCGATCCGTCCCCAGTTTCCGAGCTGCCAGCACCATGTTCAACGTGAACCAAGTCCGACCCTTGGTCAAACAAGACAGCACGCCAGCGGCGAACTCACGAGGTTCGCCTTTGAAATGGTTCAAGATGGTATCGGAAGTGACAAGTGGCTTGATCTTGTATTGGTCGTATCGCGGTGAGGTGGCTTTGATGTATCCGTCCAGTTCCAGGTACGTCAGCAACGTTCGGACCACGGAGATGCGAATGTCGGTTTCTGCAGAGTACTTGTAGTGAGAGACATAGAACGTCTCAGGTTGGCCGACTAGCATTTCAATCAGGCGACCGACGCTATGTCGTGATGGTGTATCGCCGTAGGTGAAGTTCTCTAAGACGATTCGGTCTTCCGGGGCCAGTAGCATTTCACAGGTTGAATCACCGCCGTCTCGACCAGCCCGCCCGATCTCCTGAGCGTAGGCTTCGAGGGAT
The DNA here is from genome assembly GCA_045110715.1 of Rubripirellula sp. Classification (GTDB taxonomy): domain Bacteria; phylum Planctomycetota; class Planctomycetia; order Pirellulales; family Pirellulaceae; genus Rubripirellula. Next base: position 46,565 of record JBGCGI010000036.1, on the reverse strand, counting down.
TTGGGAGGATTGAAGTGATACACGTAGCGAATGTTCGATTTGTCGATTCCCATTCCAAACGCAATCGTTGCAACCACGATCCCGTCTTCGGAGTCAATGAAGTCTTGTTGAATCCGAGTACGATCCTCGGGGGCCATGCCCGCGTGGTAGGCGGTTGAGGCGAACCCATCCGCGGTCAATCGATCGGCGACTTCGACAGCGGTTTTCTGCAGTGTTACATAGACGAGCGTCGAGCCGCGGGGGCGATCGGCGATTCGGGAACGCAGTGAATCGTATTGATCATTGTTTTCGACAATGCAACTGCGCAGGTGAAGGTTGGGCCGATAGAACTTGGTGCGAATCGCGTCTTCGGGTTCGATTTGAAAGGCATCGCGAATGTCGTCCAGGACGCCAGGCGTGGCCGTTGCGGTCAACGCCAAAACTCTTTCTGCAGAAAGATCCTTTGCCAGTTCGGCTAGCTTCAGGTAGTCGGGGCGAAAGTTGTGACCCCATTGGCTGATGCAATGAGCTTCATCGATTGCGAACATCGAAACGTGAAGGGAGCCAACGGTTGCCAGGAATCGCTCGTTGAAGAATCTTTCTGGCGCGACGTACAGCATTTTGATGGAGCCATCGCGAATGCCATTGAGTGCATCGCGGAACTCATCGGTTGACATCGTTGAATCAAGGCGCGCAGCGGCGATCCCGCGTTTGGCAAGCGCATCACATTGATCCTTCATCAGTGCGATCAGCGGAGACACGACGACCGTCGTGCCCTCGAACAATTGACTGGGGAGCTGATAACACAAGCTCTTGCCGCCACCTGTTGGAAAGACGGCTGCCACGTTCTTGCCCGCCAACAGGCGTTCAATCACGGCATGCTGGCCGTCCAAGAACTGGTCCAGGCCAAATCGCTCCTTCAGTATTTCTTTCGCGTCACCTAGCACTGGTTTGGTGCCTTCCATAGCTTTCACATCCGCTGTTTTCGCCCTGCTCACGACCATTCTCCCTAGATTGAAGGTCACTGAAATGTGTGAACAGATAGGAGTGTACGAATGTATATTTCCGTGTCAAGTAAAAAGATCTGACGAGAGTTACTTGATTCCCAGCATCCGATCGAGCGAATCGCCGGTCTGATAGATCAGAGCTTCGGGGAAGTGTTGATAGGGATGAAAGTACTCGAAGGTCAGGTAACCATCGTAGCCAACAGCATCAAATGCTTCTAAAACGGCTGGCCAGTTCGTGGTGCCATCGAGCAGCGGCCGAAACGCTTCCAGCGAATGATCGGTTCCTTTCTTGGTGTACTCCTTCAAGTGCACGTTCTTGATTCGCTTGCCCAGAATTGGAATCCAATGTTCAGGGAACTGGTACTCCATGATATTGCCGGTATCGAAATGCACTTGCACGTACTCGCTCGAGAAACTGTCAACGAAATCAACCATTTCCATTGGCGAGAGTAAGAAGCCATTGAAGAAAATGTTTTCCATGTTCAGGTGGACCTTCAGTTTCTCGGCTTGCGGCAACAGTTTCGCAATCGCTTCCCTGGCACGCTTGTCGCAGACGTCGTTGGGGGTCGGGTCGTGATCCTCTCGCCACGGCATGTGCACAGCACCAGGCACAACCAGCAAGTTCTCGGTACCCAGATCATGTGCGGCCTGAGTCATCTTGCCAGCAAGTTCCATCCCTTGGGCACGTTCGGCCGGATCATTGCTGGTCAGTGGGTAAGGCCAAAACAGAAACGAACATAGGCCGCTGATCGCAATACCGATTTCATCAGCCATCTTGCGGATTTCGGTGAACTCTTTCGTTCCCGACTTGGGAGACAAGTCGCTATCGAGATCGTAGTTCAGTTCTATTCCATCGAAGCCTGCATCCTTGGCCAACTGTAAACACTGCTTCAGCGACATTTTGTCCGGATAGGGGAACGCCCACAGGTTGATCGACTTCTTCATCGAATATCGGGGGCGACCGGCTGGCTTTTCGTCGGCGGCGGAAGCGGTATTGCCTGCCGAAGCCGCAGCAAATGCAGCTCCACCGAAAGCGGCATAGGAAAGCAGGTCCCGGCGTCGAAGGAATTCAGGTTTCATGACATTCTCTTTGGCCCCGTGACTCCGCTCGTGAGGCAGCTAAATGCAGTGATCGTTTTCAGTCCTGCGGTCGGAGTCGCAGGACGGATGCTACAGGCTTGATCATATCCAACACGCGTGACTCCTGTGAGCTCTCAGAGGAAAGCCGTAGGGAACCACCTCACTGAGGTTTGCTCAGATACCGAAGTAGATGCTTCAGGGCCTCGGGCTTGAGTACCTCTTCCAACCCTTCTGGCATCAATGACACTCCTGAGTTCTTGAGTTGTTCAATTTCCCGCCGTCGGATTGTGGTTCGTGTGCCGTCAGCGTGCGCGAGCGTGATGCTCTGTCCGGCCTCACTTTCGATGGCCCCAACAAGCACACGTTGATCATCCGTCATGACCACGTAACTTTGATACTTGGGGTCGACGGCTCGATTGGGATCCAGGATCGCGGTTACTAAGGCGTGGTCACTACGATCGGTCAAGTTGTTGAGACTTGCCCCAACGGCTTGTCCATGTTCGTTGGGCACATGGCAAACCGCGCAATGTTGTTTGAAGAGCGCCGCGCCCTTGGTCTCATCTCGATCACCCTTCAGCTCAGCCAGGTACTGCCGGACAAGCGTTTGCTTCTGGACACTGCCCGTGGTTCGCGTCACCCGTTCAGCCCTGACTCTCATCGAGCGAGTCCCGGTATGCGCTAACTGTCGCCGCGCCGCTGTGCTGATGTCTTTGACGGGGATCGTCTTGTCTTCTAACGCCGTCAATAGTTGTAGTGTCCACGGTTTCCTCTGGAGCATCATCGAAACGCAATGATCACGAACGCTCTTGGACATGGATGACCAGCGATCGGCGAACTCGTGGCAGACTTCGGCGTCCGCAAATGAGCTCAATCGATCGATCGCTTGCAACTGGACTCGCTGCGGCGTCCGCGGTGTCAGCAACTCAAGCAAGAAGTCCGTCTCCTTGGCTTTGGAGTCGATCCCAATGCCTACCAGACTCAGAGCCGTGCATCGGTGTGCTTCGCTCTCGGCTTCATCTTGGGCAAGTTCGGCCGCGCGAGTGTAAAGCGGTCGCAGATATTTTGTGAATTGGTCGGATGATTTTCCACGCGTCGCGGCGATCAAACTGGAAGCGAGGTTCAGCTGGCTTAGGAAACCGGTGTCGGGGTTCGCGAAAGCCTTGGCGTACTGCGATTCAAAGTTGACGCCGCTGGCTTGGGCAGTGACCAGTAGGTCGCTCATCAAACGACCAGGCACCTTCGCATAAGCATCCGGGGTCTCCAATAAGACCGACAAGATCCGATCGATATGGGGCAAAGCGGACGAGCTGACCGCACGAGCAACCCACTTGTCGGGTGCGTTCCCGGCAATGAATGCGAGTATGTCCGCCGCCGCGACTTGCTCGGTTTCGCCGAGGGCGAGCGCCGTTTGCAGTACGACTCGCGGATCGTTGTGCCGCGCTGTTTTCTCGAGCGCGACCAACAAAACCGGTTCCGACTTCAAGCGTTTTTCGGCGATCGAAATGGCGACCATCAGAACACCTGGATGAGAATCCTCCAGTGCGCTGGCCAGCACATCGGTGTCGAGTTTCTCGAGCACCTCTAAGATCGAAAGGGCGTGAACGCGAGCATGAGGGAAGTTTGCATTGGTCGCGAGCTCGGTCAATAAGGGTATCGCGTTGGCTTCGTTCCGCTCGATGATCCACTGCTGAGCCAGATCACGGAGTGCCCCGTTGGGCGAACGGAGTTGATCGATCAACTCAGGGGTCGATGACGGATCGAAATCGATCGTCGGCTCAGACTTTGCGTTCCGCTTGCTGACTCGATAGATGCGACCTCGGTCAGCGCCTGCACGCAGGTCCAGTTGTGCCTGCCACGCGTCGGGAATCCACTCGGGGTGTTCAATTGTCTCGCGGTACATGTCGACGATGTAGAGACGATCGTCGGGCCCGATCATCGCACGCACGGGACGAAACCAGGGATCACTGGAAGCAAGGAATTCGCTTTTCGTTTCCAGGGGACCACGCGTCGCCTTGAAAGTCGGTCCGACCGGCTCCAGGACGGCACGATGAACCAGATGGTGGACTGGTTCGCAGAGCAATGCGGTTTCGTGGTCAGCGACGTTGAATGTGGGTGTGCGAGCGACGATCGCGCTACAGGCCGAAGTGAACCGGCCCGCAGCAAACAGATCATTGAATCGCTCCGTGGCCGCCGTGGCTGCAAAGACGGGTGGCGCGACGGGGGGATTGAACAACTGTTGGCTACTGCCGGAGAACGAAACATGCTCATTGCGTTGCAAGTAAGCGTCGTCAATCGGGAAGTGATACATGGGGCGTGAATTGTCGTTGCCGAACCACTGTCCCCAATCGTTGCGGCTACGAACGTACTGCGTGCGACCACTGGTGATTGCGATATGTCCCAGGTCGGGCCAAATTTGCACGTCATGACCTGACGCGTCGACGGTGACTCCGGTGTTGCTTTTCAGTTCACTAAGATTGTCGCCGGCAGCCAAGTGCAACGAGTGATCGAGTCCGTAACTGAATCCACTCACGCGGTGCTGCGGGTTGGCAAGTCGAAAGCCAGAGTAAATCTTCTTCACGTCGTCAGCTTTGCCATCTCCGTTGGTGTCGCGAGCGAACAGAATGTCCGGAGCTGCAGAAACCAACACGCCGTCTCGCCAGGGCATGACGCCGGTCGGGAAGGGCAGGGCGGTCAGGAATTCGGTAGCCTTGTCGAACTGCCCATCGCCATCGGTATCGGTGAGTGTCTTGACCTTGCCGCCGTTCTTTCCTTGAGGATAATCTCCCATTTCGACGACCCACATTCTTCCTTGCTTGTCGAAGGCGATGTTGATCGGGTCTTGGACCAATGGTTCTGCCGCTACGAGTTCGATTTCAAAGCCATCGCTCAGTTGGATCGAAAGCAGGCCTTCTTCTGCTGTCAGTGGCTTGGATCGACCACGCGACTTCAGTAACTCCTCAATGCGTTGGATCAGTAGATCTTCCGTCCCGCTAGCCCAGGGGCCGGGCAATCCGTAGTAGACGCCACTGCGAAAGTATTCGTAGCCGCCTTCGGCGATCATCTTTTCGCTGGCGATATAGCCGGGCATATCGTTGGCGTAGGCCGTGACCCACAAGTTCGGATTGTTGAGAGTGTCTTTCAACCTTAGCGAGTAGTCCGCCACGACCTCGCCCGCCAGGAAAACCATCGTTAACTGATTGCCAAACTGCCACGATTGAATTGGTACTGGATGCGTTGCTGGAAGCCGATGCGCACGCTCTAGCACTCCTAGGAGTCTTTCTGCATGCCGCTTCTCCTGCGGGCGTGACTTAGGATCATTCACTCGAGCTTGCAGTTCTTCCCCGGTGGGAAGTTCAAACGACAAGGCCGCGTAGTCGAATCGAGGTTGAAGTGCAGCATCGACAGGCTTCATGGTGGTTGTGATCAGCCGCGTTACCTCGGCAGATAGTGTTCGCCCATGAACTTTGGCTGCGTCGACCGTGCCGCGCGGTTCCGGGTTGGCGTCGGCGCCACAACCGATCGTGCACAGTGCTACCGCGCCGGAGTGCTTGGCTTCCAGGTTCGTCGTCGCGTAGCCCGCCCAGTCGGAGTTGATTCGGTAGTGATCACCGCCAATCGTTGTGCAGTGACAGGCATAATTGAAAACAATGCCGCGTACGTTGTCTTGTTCGTCGGTGATGCGGAGGACGGGCACGGTGTGATCGACGACCCCATCCGGTTGGACGCCGAAGGCTGTCCAGCGTCCTTCTTTCAAGACACGACGGTTGGCAGCAAAATTTGCATCGCCTACGGCGTAGGCGAGCTTGGCGGGTGCCAAGTCCTTGAGTGCCAGGTCAACCGATTTCAAGATGCTGGCTTTCAGGTGGTCCTTGTAACGCTTGCCAGCGGCGATCTCGTCGTCACGGGGCGGGATCGCAAAGATGTTCGTCAGCTCACTGATCAAGTCTGGACCGGCATGAGTATGCGTGCTGCAAAACACAACTCGTTCGCGATCGATCCCGTGGCTGTCTTTGATTGCGATGGCAAGCTCGCGTGTGACACTTCCCGGCAGACCAATCGTATCGACCGAGATCAACAAGGAAGCTTGATCATCATTGGCTGCCTTTAGTGCAAAACAGCGAGCGTGTAGAGGCGTGTCGATGCCCTCGCTCGGTTTGGCTCGACTGCCGTAGCCCGCCATTCGGACTGGCTCCGAGGGTGTCACATCCACGCGAGCGAATCCTGCTTGCCAGTTTGCAGCTGAGCAAGTCAGGCAGACGAGGAGCACTTTGCAGACGGCGATCAATTGACGCATGGTTCGCATCTCTTCGGAAAGACTTGTGGGCGGGGTCTCTATGATATCCGCTTTTACCGGTCGGCACCTATTTCGTGGAATTCCCGAAGATCAACGCTGGGACAGGCGATGGGCGACCAGTTAGAATACGTCGCTCCCAAAATACCTTTCCCGATCTAGGACACTCTCGATGCGTTTTGCGATTTGCCTCGTTGTCGTAACCACTGCCTTTTTGCCCGGTCTGACTCATGCCAAAGAAGGTGATGGTACCACCGTCCTATTTGATGGTTCTTCCATGGATGATTGGAAGGGCGACCCCAAGTTCTGGTCACTCCAAGACGGCGCGATCACTGGCATCACCACCGAAGACAACGCGACAAAGGGAAATACCTTTTGCGTTTACCAACATGAAGTCGCAGGCGATTTCGAGTTGACGTTCGACTATCGCATTGAAGGTCACAACAGTGGCGTGCAGTATCGTTCATTCGTCTTGAACGACGGCGCAGATCCCTACCGGATCGGTGGTTATCAAGCCGACTTCGACGCTGCGTTGCAGTGGGCTGGTACGCTCTACGGGGAACAGTTCCGAGGCATTCTGGCCAAGCGTGGCGAAAAGTCGGTGCTGACAGGAACAGAGAAGAAAGGGAAGCAGAAGAAGGAAGTCATCATTCGTGAAGTCGAGGAACTCGGAGATCCTGCGGAACTGGCCAAGAGTATCAAGGCCTATCCCGAATGGAATAGCTTCCGTGTTGTTGCCAAAGGGTATCACCTTCAGCACTACATCAATGGCACGCTCATGATCGACTGCGTCGACAACGACGAAGCCAACCGCCGCGACAAGGGACTGATCGCGCTCCAGTTGCACCAAGGTCCACCGATGAAAGTGCAAATGAAAAACGTGAAGTTGATCAAGAAGTAGAGCTCGTGATCCCGTTTGCGTTGGGATTCACACCGGCGCTAAACGGAATCGCAGGCAAGCTACTTTTCAAACTTGTGTTTCAAGGTGTCTGCCAGTCGTTGGGTCGCAGCTAAACCGTCGTCAAACGCTCCGGCGAAGTGGATGAAGCCGTGAAGGTTTCCGAGGTACTGTGAGGTCGTGGTGGGAACTCCGGCCTCGTTCAGTTGCCGAGCATAGGCTTCGCTTTCGTCGCGTAGTACATCGAACTCGGCAGTGATCACATGCGCGGGAGGCAATCCCGCAAGCGTTTTGGCGCGACTGGGTGCCGCGAACGCGTCGGCCTGTTGGTCTCCTAAGTACTGATCCCAAAACCAACGCATATTGGCGAGCGAAAGTCCGTGCCCAGTACCGAATGCTTGATAAGATTCGGTATCAAAGACCGGTTCGATCACTGGATAGATCAGGACCTGTAGGGCAAGCTTTGGCCCTTCGTCGCGTGACTTCAGTGCGACTGCAGCAGCGAGGTTTCCGCCGGCACTGTCACCCATCACTGCGATTCGTTTTTTGTCGATACCAAACTCCGCAGCATGTTCGGCCACGTATTTGGTTGCCGCATGACATTCATTAAACGCTTTCGGGTACCGATGCTCGGGCGATCGTGAGTAGTCGACTGAGATAATCACGCACCCAGATAACTTCGCGATTCGCCGGCAGAGCGCATCATGCGTGTCGATGTTTCCGAGTACCCAGCCGCCTCCGTGGAAGTACATCACGGCAGGCTGTGTTTCATCAGAATCCGCAAAGATGCGAACTTTGACGTCGCCGGGCAACACACGATTCTCGACGCGAGCGAGTTCAGGACCTTCCCCAAACAGTTCGTCGAATCCGTTGAAAATCTCTCGCCCTTCCGCAGGTGACATTTCTTCCCAACCCGGTCGATCCCCGTTTGCGATTGCGTCGATGAAGGCCTGAGCTTGTTCAGAGAGTGGCATGGGTAGCTCCGATTGGATGGTTGAGCGTGTTCATTCGGTCAACAGTTTCTTGTTGTCGGCACGCATCATACTGTGCCGCGATTGATTTTGCCCCTATCGTCAATTACGTGCCGTGGCTCAGCAGCGAATGTCAGCAGAAAGCCCAAGGCATACTCTGCAGGCGACCGCCTTGGTTCATGAAGCCTTTATCAAGTTGGTGGGGCCGCGAGAAAATCCGGGGACCAACCAGGGAGACGCGTTCATCTATCACATTGAAGGTGACACGCTTCCTCGATGGAGTCGACTCTCTGAAGTCATCCTTGAGAACGAGACGAATCCGCGAGAGATTGACGCGAGCGTGATGCTAGATGGCTATGATTGGTAACTCATAGCACGATAGACAACATCAGGAATTCAATCATGCGTCTGGCTTCGTCACTTCTAGGTCTTCTTGTTTGCGTTTGCTTGTCCGCAGCAGATTTTCCGAAGCGGCCAAACATTGTCTACATCTTGGCAGACGATTTGGGCTTCGGGGATGTCAGTTGCTACAACCCCAGCAGCAAGATCAAGACGCCTCACATTGATCGCTTGGCCGAGGATGGCATGCGATTCACTGATGCGCATACGCCGTCGTCGGTTTGCACTCCAACGCGATATGGAATCCTGACAGGCCGTTACTGTTGGCGAACGCGATTGAAGTATCGCGTGCTGGACGGCTTCGATCCGCCACTCATTGAACAAGATCAGGTCACCGTTCCTTCGCTGCTGCGGCAACACGGTTACCAAACCGGATGCGTTGGCAAGTGGCATCTCGGGATGCAGTGGACGGATCGTGTTGGTGCTGCTGTTCCCGCCGTCTCGATTGATCGGCGCACGCCACCAAGATCCGGACGCGATGTTGATTACACCCAACCGATCGAAGGAGGCCCGAATGCCGTTGGGTTCGATTTCTTTTTTGGAATCTCTGCTTCACTCAATATGTCACCGTTCTGTTATCTGAAAAACAATCGTCCGGTTCAAATCCCAAACATCGAATCCCCCAGAATTCGCAATGAGTTCATTGTTGTCGATGAGGGAATTCGATCGTCAGACTTTGCGATTGCGGGAGTGACCCCGCGACTCAACGGCGAAGCGGTCGCATTTATCGAGCGATCGGCAGCTGCCGCGAAAGAGCAGGGTGGTGCTCGTCGACCATTCTTTCTGTACTTTCCGTTGACCGCACCACATTTGCCGGTGATTCCCAACGCCGAGTTCCAGGGAGTCAGCCAGGCGGGTTTGTACGGTGACTTTGTTGTCGAAGTTGACGCGACGGTCGGTGCGATCGTGAACGCGATTGAGCGAGCAGGGGTCGCCGAAAATACTCTGGTGATTTTCAGCAGTGACAACGGTGGGCTTTACCATTGGTGGTCACCGCAGGAGGCGGATGATGTCGCACACTACAAGCCGACGCCACGCGGTCAATCGATGAAGGAGTATGGTCATCAGGGCAACGCGCACCTGCGCGGCACGAAGGCTGACATTTGGGAGGGAGGCCATCGAGTGCCGCTGATTGCAAAGTGGCCCGCTGCGATTGGTGCAAGTCGGATCAGCCATTCACTGATTGAGTTGACGGATCTACTAGCCACGTGTGCTGAGATTTTGGGTGTTGATTTGCCTTCCGATGCAGGCCCTGACAGCCACAGCATGCTTGGGGCGATGTTGGGGACAATTGGAAGTGAACGCGACTTTGCTGTTCATCATTCTCTGTGGGGAACCTTTGCGATTCGCGAGGGCGACTGGAAAATGGTCCCCCAGCGAGGTTCTGGGGGCTTCACCCGGCCGCGTCAGGTGGAGCCAGCCGAAGGCGAGTCGGTCGGCCAACTCTACAACTTGGCGGAAGATCCAAGCGAAACAAAAAACGTCTGGAACGAGAATCCTGAGGTTGTCCGACGGTTAGCTGATCGTTTGAAACGGATTCGAGAGTAGGAATCTGGGGCGATTTTCCAGAATCAGCAGCGGATCGCGACATGGCTGCTTGTACAACGATCGGCAACCGTCTTTAGTAGTCACTGAACCTCCCGATCACCACATGGAAAGATGACCATGCCACTCCGTCTGATTGCGCTGCTCGCTGCTGTTGCCTTGGTTGTTCCAGTGCAGGCAGCCACTCGACCCAACGTGCTGATTGTGACTGTCGACGACATGAGCGCCGATTCGTTGGGAGCGTTCGGTTGCAAATTGGCTGACACGTCTCCGCATATCGATGCCTTTGCAAAGCAGTCTTTGCGATTCATGCACGCTCATTCGTTGGTTGGTAACTGCATGCCCGGCAGAAATATCATGTGGTCGGGGCTGTACTCCCACGTTAACGGTGTCGAAGGGTTTCGCCAGAATCTGAACCCTGACTATCCAGTGCTATGCGATCTTGCCAAACAGGCTGGCTACTTCGCAGCGATTCGTGGCAAGGCTTCGCACTCAACGCCCTACCATCCCTATCCATGGGACGCGAATCTGGACACTTCTGTGAATGGTAAGAAACATCACATGAAGGATGCAGCCAGTTACGGTCAATCGACTCGCGATGGAATCGCGATGGCCAAAGGGTTGGGGAAACCGTTTTGCTTGATGGTCAATATTTCTGATCCGCACAAACCGTTCTTTGCGCAAGGGAAGGGCGGTGACACTGTCAAAGATCCCCACGTGCCGTCGAGAGTATTCACGGCTGCCGAAGTACCGGTGCCGGGATTCTTGCCCAGCGATGATGTGATCAAGAAGGAGCTGGCCCATTACTATTCTTCGGTCCGTCGAGCCGACGATTGCTTTCGGGAAATCATGAAGGCGCTGGAGGAGTCTGGACAGAGCGAGGACACCTTTGTGATGTTCTTGTCCGACCATGGCATGCCGTTGCCGTTTGCGAAGACACAGCTATACCACCACAGCACGCATACGCCGTTGATGGTGCGATGGCCGGGCGTGACGAAAGCCGACTCTGTTGACGATCATCACATGGTATCGGCGGTCGACTTCCTGCCAACTCTCTTGGAGGTAATGGGACACGTGCATCCGACACCACAGCGATTGCATGGCAAGTCGTTTGCAGCGGTTCTGCACGGGCATTCTCAGGCCGACCGCGATCATGTTGTGTTGCAATACAACGAGAACGCAGGTCGTAACCGTCACCCAATGCGTGGCATCCAAACACGAGAGTTCTTGTATCTGTATAACCCCTGGAGTGACGGGAAACGTAAGTTCGCGACCGCCACAACAGGGACGCAGACCTACAAACAGATGGTCAAACGAGCCGAGAACGAGACAGAAGTCGCTACTCGGCTGGCTTTGTTTGATCACCGAGTCGTCGAAGAACTGTTTGACATCAAGAATGACCCCGACTGCCTCGAGAATCTGATGGGCGATCCCACGCATGCGAATACGATCAAGAAATTGAGGTCCGATCTGGCCAATTCGTTGACGGGGATGGACGACGCCGTTGCCCCTCTGTTGAAAGCAGTCGATGACGCTGATCTACGAAACGCTTTCATGGCAAAGGAAGACGAAATCACCGCCAACGTGAAGAAATCAAGGCAGTCGAAAGCGAAGAAGCAAACGAGCGGCAGGGCCAAGTCGACTCCCGGGCGCTCGAGTCCTATGAAGAACGTGATTCGGGTTGAAGCTCCTAAGTCGGCAGTGGCAGGTGCTAGATTCAGCGTTGTGATTCATCATCAAGTGCCCGAAACGCTTCCGGCGCAAACACTGACGATCACCCTGAAAGCCGCGTCAGGAAGTGATGCCAAGGTCAACGAGAGATTGGATCGAGAGACGGTCAAAGTGCAAGGGGACGGTCAGGTCAAAGTGGACTTCGATGTGCCGAGGGAAGTGCAGTCCGGAGCCGTGCGAGTGGCGGCCTGGATCGGCGAAACTTACGAATCGAATCTGCAATACATCAACACTGGTCCAATTCCGGTCAAGTAGCCGTGCACATCGAGATCAGCCAGGATTGATAACGGGGTGCGAGGTTTCGATTTCACAACCGAGGCTTGTGAGAAGAATTTGTTTACACATGAATGATGGGGTTTGCAGGGTGAAAGACGATTGGGGCAACGATTGTTGTGAATGCCAATATGCGAGGTGCTAAGAAGCGACGGATCGATACGCAACTAGGTAATTATCAAGTGCTTCGGTTGGTTGGCAGTGGTGCGATGGGCAATGTGTTTTTGGCCAAGGACCCACTCCTTGATCGAGACGTTGCGATCAAGCTTCCTCGCGTCGATATCTTGGGGAATCGCCAGTTGCATCGTCAGTTCCTGCGTGAAGCCCAAGTCGCAGCATCGCTGAAGCATCCAGGATTGGTCGAGATCTATCAATTCGGTGAGTCAGACGGTACCTGCTATCTTGCATCGCGTTGGTGCCCTGGGGGTGACCTGACAAGCTGGATGGGGAGACACCCGGGAAAACGCGACCCGGATGTCGTGGCTCGTTTCATCCAGCAACTCTGTAGCGCGGTGACGCATTGCCATGAATCTGGCGTGCTGCATTTGGACATCAAGCCCGGCAATATTTTGCTGGAGGAAGACAACTCGGCGAAGGATCCCGGTCCACCTTTGTTATCTGATTTTGGTATGGCACGCGTCATTGAACAGAGCTTGGTGGAAACCCAATCGAGCATGATTCTGGGGACGCCCTACTACATGTCTCCGGAGCAAGCTGAAGGCCGTCGAGAGGACTTTCGGCCGGCCACCGATGTATTTGCCATTGGGGTCGTCCTGTACGAAATGCTGTACGATTATCGTCCTTTTGTTGGTGCGACCACCATGCAGGTTTTAGATCAAATTCGAGCCGGGCTACCCCGACGACGTTCCTTCGAACGTTCGACGCCCCAAGACCTGAAAAAGATTTGGCGAATCTGCATGCAACCGAACGCGCAAGACCGCTACAACTCGATCCAGGATCTGGCCGATGACTTAGATCGCTTCTTGGACCGACGCCCGATTGCTGGAAAGAGTCCTTCCCTATGGCGTCGATTCACAATTTGGTTAACGAACACGGATCGAGTGAGGCAGGCAGGTGTCGTCACGATCGGCACTCACGTCTCTGTGATTGGTACGATTTTTGTACTCGGCATCCTGATCGCAACGCAGCGGGCGGGCCCAATCCAAGGAGATCTTGGAACCTTCCTACTTCAGTTCGCTGTCATCTTGTTTGCCATTCATCTTCCTTCCATCTATGCAGGGATTCATGCCCTGCGACTTCGATGGTGGGCGATCCCGGTAGGGATGTTCTTTGCGGTCGCTTACTTTTTGCCCCCATTCTTGATGTGCCTCGGAGCATTGCCGCCACTTGAAATCTACGAGCGTCATCCTGACGCCGGATTCATCGCGCCAATGATCAACGCCGTTTTTGCGGGTTGTCAAATTTTGGTTCTGTGTTTCGCTATTCCAGCGGCAAGACGGCTAAGGCGACTTCAGCAAGACGAAGAAAGCGTTCAACCAAAAAATGTCTGATAGAGAACGATGTAAGACGCTTTTCCTAGAGGCAGTCGAGAATCATCCACCTGAGAAATGGACTGAATTCTTGGATCAAAACTGTTCCCAGGATTCTTCTCTTCGTGAAAGCGTTCAGTCCTTGCTTGACACGCATCAGAATTCGAACGTCTCGTTGGACGAATCACTTGAGCTGGTTCAAGCAAGAGCAAACGTTCCGCAGGATGCCGAAGACGATCAGGATTTCGGTCACTTACTGGTCTCTCAGATCGGGCAGTTCCGCATTCAAAGAATTGTCGGTCGCGGAGGCATGGGGAACGTGTTCCTTGCTCACGATGCGAGCTTGAATCGGCTAGTGGCACTGAAACTGCCTCGCATTGACGTGTTGGGAAATCCAGAGCTACAAGATCGGTTCTTGAAGGAAGCAAAAGTTGCAGCGTCGCTACGGCATCCGGGGCTGGTCGAAATTTACGAGTTCGGCACAACGGGACGATTCTGCTATCTGGCGTCCAGGTGGTGCCCGAATGGTGACTTAGCGAGTTGGCTTGACTCGCATCCCCAGCCCCACGATCCTTTTCAAGTTGCTGCCTTCATTCAGCAGCTTTGCATTGCCGTCGCCCACTGTCATGATGCGGGTGTATTGCATCTGGATATCAAGCCAGGCAACATCATGTTGGAATGCGATGATGGTTCATCCGAGGATCCATCGAGTCTAGGCCTTCCTTTGCTAACCGACTTTGGACTTGCCCGAGTGATGGAGCAGAGCCTGAGCGACGCTCAGTCCAGCACTATTCTCGGCACACCTTTGTACATGGCTCCCGAGCAAGTCGAATGCCGCCGAGAAGACATTGGGCCGCAAACCGATGTGTTTGCGATTGGCGTCGTCTTGTTCGAGATGCTTTACGGCCATCGGCCCTTTGAGGGAAAAACACCGATGGAGGTCTTTGACCGAATCCGTTCGGGTGAAATCGTCCTCAATCGCCCCCACCCATCGATACCAAGTGATCTTCGATCGATCTGCCAAGTCTGTCTCCAACCACGCATTGCCGATCGCTATGGATCTCCCCAGCAACTTGCGGATGACCTTGGGCGAGTGCTAAATGATGAACCCATGGAAGCGCGATCACCATCGCTTCCGCAGCGTCTAAGCTATTGGCTGACAGACCCAGAGCGACTGCGTCAAGCTGGTGCGACCATGGTAAGTATCCAGCTTGCCGGAACAGCCGGCGTCTTCTTGTTGATCGCACTGCTGTTTCTTGGATTCGCTGGACCCTTTACCGCCAATCCGTGGGCTCTCTTGTTTCAATACCTTCCACTCTTCTTCTTTCTCAATATTCCGTCGGTGTACGTGGGGCTTCAATCGATCAGGCAACGTCCGTGGGCGATCATCACGGGGCTTGCTCTCTCAACGGCTTACGTCGTGACCGCTTCATTGATGTCGGCTGGGAAGATGACGCCATTGGTGGTGTATGACGGATTGCCTGCCGCCTCATTTATCGGGAACTACATCCATGCGGCGTTCGCAAGTATTCAGTTCCTGGTGTTTGCCCTCGCGATTCCAGCTGCCATCCGTCTCTGGTCTGTTCGGCGAGAAACGGTCAGCTAACCTGTCCACAACAGGTCAATCTAAGGCGAGGTTTGGTCATTCCACCGGCTGCGAACTGCATCCAGTAGCACCGCGACAACGATCACGCTGCCGGTGATCACCTGCTTCATTGGGTCGGACGCTCCGACTTGGGCAAGTCCGGTTTGCAGGACGGCGATGATCAGTACCCCAAGGAAGGAGCTGATCACGTTGCCTCGACCGCCCATCAGACTGGTTCCGCCGATCACACACGCGGCGATCGCAGCGAGTTCCATGCCGATGCCAGCACTTGGCTCGGCGAAAGAGATGCGTGACGCGTTGGCAAGTCCTGCCAAAGCACACAGCAGGCCGCAGATCACGAACACGGCAACGGTATAGGGTTCAGTGCGAATGCCCGACATTCGCACTGCCTCCGCGTTGGTGCCGATCGCCAAGCAGTGACGACCGAACACGGTTCGCGATAGTAGGAACTGACCTGCCAAGACACAGGTCACCGCGATCAAAAAGGCTGGCGAGACGAACAGGCCTGCGACCGGTTCTCCAAGTGATTCAATCGCGGATCCCACGTATTTCGGTTCGGACCCATCGATGATCAGGGTTCCGCCGCGCGCGATTTCCAACATTCCCAGCGTCACAATGAACGACGGGATCCGCGCGTAAACCGAGACCGCACCGTTGAACCATCCACAGGCGACGCCGGTTAGCAGGCAGCAAGGAATTGCGGCCCACAGCGACCATTGGTGGTCCTCGATCAGAACTCCGAAAACCGCCGCCGTTAGCGCAAGGACGGCTCCGACCGACAGGTCAATGCCTCCAACGATCAACACCAGCGTCATGCCAACCGATACGAGCACAAGGTCGGGGACTTGGTTGGCGATGCTGATGAAGGTGGTCGGTTGAAAGAAATGATCGGTGACGGATCCAAACACGATCACCAGTAGCACCAGTACGCCAAGCAGACCTGCATACTGAGCGACAGAATGATAGAAGCGGGTTTGTTTCATCAGACGCCAACCTGTTCTGAAAAAGCTGCTTGCATGATTGCGTCTTCCGACCAATCGTCGCGAGAGAAACATTGGACCATTTTGCCAGCTGACATCACCGCGATTCGGTCGCAGGTTTCCATCAGTTCTTCTAGGTCGCTACTGACGATCAGCACTGCCTTGCCGTTCGCAGCGAGCGATTCGAACAATTGATAGATGCGTCTTCGGGCGGCAACATCGATACCTCGTGTCGGTTCATCAAATAGGAACACGCGGGCGTCTTGCAACAACCATTTACCGACCACGGCCTTTTGTTGGTTGCCCCCGCTTAGCGTTTGCACTGATTGCTCGATCCCTGTGGAACGAATCTCCAGTTGATCGGAGACCGATTTCACAGCTGCGGCTTCCGCCTTGAAATCGATTCGACCAGTCGTGGAAAAGCGTGTGCCGAGTGCTGCCAAAGACGCGTTGACACGGATGGAGTGTGGCAGCAGCAGCCCGTCTTGTTTGCGGTCCTCGGTCACCATCGCCAATCCCGCCGCCACGGCCTGACTGGGATGCGTAAAACGTTGCGGTGCGGCAGAGCCCACGGTCAGGCTGCCGGAATCAGCTGGGTCCGCACCGAACATCAGACGGAGCAGTTCCGTGCGACCCGAGCCAACCAATCCGGCGATACCAAATCGTTCACCTTGGCGCACCTCAAAGGAAACGCTGCGTACTGCGTGACCTCGAGAGAAGTCAGAGACACGCAGGGCGAGACGGTCGTTGGCATGGGACAGAAAAGCACGCGGCGCAGACGATGCTGACGGTCTGGTTTCGCCTGCCATCGTGTTGATCATGTCATCGGTTGTGACTTCAGAGGTTTCTCGAGTGCAAACATGCTTTCCATCACGAAGGATCGTGATGCGATCGGTCAACCGTGAGACCTCATCCAATCGATGGGATACATAAATGATGCCCACTCCTTGCTTGCGAAGATCATCAAGTTTTTGAAACAGTATTTCGGATTCACCTGCGCTGAGCGCGGCGGTCGGTTCATCCAAGATCAGCAAGCTGCAATCTCGATCTAACGCGGAAGCGATCTCGACCATTTGCTGATGTCCGACACCCAGTGTGCTTGCGATCGTGTCGGTAGCAACAGCACGGAGTGCGAATCGATCGAGGGCTCGGCGTGCCTGACGATGCAAGTCCCGCTGGCGGATGACACCAAACCGATGTGGCGTTCGACCGAGCATGATGTTTTCGGCAACGGAGAGAGATGGAATCAGATTCAGTTCTTGCTGGACCATTTGGATTCCAAGTGACTCGGCATCCTGTTTGTTGGCGGGCTCATAGGCACGACGGTTGAAAGTCATCTGCCCTGCTGTCGGCGTGAGCAGCCCAGCAATGATACGGCAAAGCGTACTCTTGCCAGCGCCGTTGGCTCCCAATAGGCCATGGATCTCACCGGCGCGGACTTCAAGACTCGCTTGGTCCAGTACGGTGACCGCGTATCGCTTGGTCAGTCCTCGAACGGTTAGCAACGGTTCGGGCATCAATTCGCCAATGTCGCGGTGGTGACCAGGTCCACGGGAGTCTCGACATCATCGGCCACAATGTCAGGGTTTTGCAGCAGCTTTAATGCAGTTTCGATACCAAACACAGCCAACTGGTCTCCGTGTTGATCGGCTGTCGCTAGAACTTTTCCGTCGGCGATGAGTTTTTGAACCGCATTGATGTTGTCGAAGCCGACAACCATCACCTCGTCCGACTTGCCTGCTGACTTCACTGCCGCGATTGCGCCGAGTGCCATCGAATCGTTGGCAGCTAAGATCGCTCGAATGTCTGGATGCTCGCTGAGCATGGCTGCCGCGACTTTGTTGGCCTTGTCGGCCTCCCAGTCAGCAGACTGACTAGAAACGACCTCGATACCTGCCTCCTTCATTGCGTCCTCGAACCCAAGCCGACGCTGAACTCCGTTGAAAGCTGTGATTTTGCCTTCCAGGATTGCGACTTTGTCTGTCTTGGAAAGTTTGCTGGCCAAGAAATCGCCTACCTTCTTGGCTCCAACGCGATTGTCTGGCCCCACAAAGGGAATCGAAACGCCGACTTTGGCCATGAACTCTGTATCCAGACGGTTGTCGATGTTGACGATCACCACACCTGCGTTCTTTGCTTTCTGAAGCGCGGGAATCAGAACCTTGGAGTCCGCTGGCGCGATCACGATTGCATCGACGCCTGCAGCAACCATCTCGTCAACGATTCCTACTTGGCGGCTGACATCCGACTCGTTCTTGATTCCATTGGCAAGCAGTTCATAGTCCGATCCATGCTCGCTTTGGTGCGCTTCGGCGCCGGAAGCCATTGTCGAGAAAAATTCGTTGGCCAACGACTTCATGATCAAAGCAATTCGCGGCTTAGCGACTTGAGTGTTTTGCCCAGACGAATCACTTTGCCCAAGGTTCGTACTCTCGGTCGTAAGCGTGCTTGAGCTGCAGCCGAGAAAAACGAGCGACAACAGCAGCATCGTGGGAAAGCGTGACATCGGAGATCCGGATGAAGTTTTCGGGTGGAGAGACAAATGGCAGAGGGCTTGTGCGGTTAGTTCAACATGGCGTTGATTTCTTCGGCAGTGGGCATTGCGGGTTGCGCACCCAGGCGAGTTGCCGCGATCGAGCCAGCAGCACAGGCAAATCTCGCCGATTCAATCAAACTGTGCTTGTTCGCTAATCGTACCGCAAGAGCACCGGCGAATGCGTCGCCAGCCGCCGTGGTGTCAACTGGTTTGATCTTGATTGGCTCGATCCACTCGATTGTTGTGCCATCACTGACAACAGCGCCGTCGCGACCGAGGGTAATCAGAACGTTCTTGGCACCTTTCTGATGCAGGATTGGAACACAAGCCTTTGCGTCCGCGACTGTTTCCACTGGCAGCCCGCTCAGCGCCGACGCCTCGCTCTGGTTGGGGCAGAGAAAGTCGACGCTCAAAAGATTATCCGGCAGGGACGTTGGCATCGGGGCGGGGTCAAGAATGATCGGCAGGCCTGCAGCTTTCGCGATTTGCATTGCTTCAGCAACCGCATCGAAAGGAATCTCCAATTGTAGGAGCACGATGTCGGAGTCAAAAATCAGAGTCTTGGCATCATGGATGTCTTGTTGAGAGATGCGACCATTGGCACCTGGAACCATCCTTCTCTCGTTTTCACCCCTCTGTTCGACCGCGACAATCGCAATGCCTGATGCGCATTGTTCGGTTGACGCAATGGTGTTTGTACTGATGTTTTCGTTCTTCAGGTTCTGCAGCAGTTGGTGCGCAAATGCGTCGTCTCCGACTCGGCCAACCATTGTGACAGTACCGCCCGCACGAGCAGCACCCACTGCTTGGTTGGCGCCCTTTCCGCCAGGAATTTCGGCGGACGAATTCGCGATCACGGTCTCGCCGGGAATCGGTAGCTGACGGCAACGGATCACCAGATCCATGTTGATCGAACCAATCACGCAAATTTTCGGCATGAATCACCTTGCGGGAAGAAAGTTAACATCGTTGCTTTGCTTCTCTTTTCTCTTCTTGCCCGACTTCTTAGTGAGCAGGTTCACTCGAAAGACTGACGAGCGTTTCGGTGACGCGAATTTTTTGTTCGTCGGTGAGCTTCATGTATTGGTGTCGACCATCGCCTACGTCAAAGGAGGTCAATCCGTCGTTGGCAACTTTGACCATTCCAGGGGGTGACAAGTCGAAGTATCCACGATTGGGACGGACAGCATAGAGCACGCTGGTGAGGTCCCAGGTCGGCCGGTTGTGAGGCGGTGGATTGTAGGCAACGTAGGCTTCCGCCAGCGGATGGTGTTCGACGTAGCGGTAGTCCTGTTCGATGCTCTCGTGTGGATATGCGACTGAGATGCCGATCTCGAACCCGCTCCACACGATCGGAGTTGGCCACTGGGTCGCCAGTTTTTGATTCGAAGGAATGTCCTTCACGATGTTGTACTCCTTGTGATCGTAAGGTCCGTCTTTGCCAGGGATCTTGGTGAAAGCTCCAGCCATGATGGACAGAAGTTTGACTTTCCGTTTGACCAATTCGCTTCCCGACAACGGACTGATATCGTCTGGTTTCGAGTCCAGTAAGTTCGCCAAATTCGTTGAGAAGCCAACTTGGGCGATCGCAACCGTTGCGTCGTCCGAAGCAGCGAGAGCTTGACGCAGAACGGTGACGGCATCTGGCGCCTCCTTGCCTGAGATGAGATCGTGATCGTATCGGTATCTGCCGTTGTCTTTTGCCTCAGCGAGCGGATTGAATTTTCCAGCAGCGGGAGTGACGCCACTGCGGCAGACTCCAATCGGAATATCGCCGCGTCCGTAAAAGGTGTTGACCGCATCGGTGAACGCAGCGGCTAGTTCATGATCCTTGGTGATCGTGACCGCCAGCAATTCACACTCGCCACGACTCTGTAGGGAGTGAATCATGCCTAAGGCTAGAACGTCGTCGACGTCGTTTCCGATGTCCGTATCGAAGATAATTGGCGTCGGTTGTTGGGCAGTTAGTGAAGTGCAAAGTAGCACGATGAACATCAGTCGAAGGTACAGCATCGATCAACTTGTATACGGAGGGAGGGGGCATGCCAGTCCCAGAGTTTAGCTGAGAGTGAGGCAGGTTTCTTGCTGCTTTCAGAGGATTGCTGTCTAGAGCAGAACAATCGTCCCAATCGCTTACGTGAAGGGCTTGCTTGGCGAGCGAGAAACAATTGAGACCATCGTTGTGCACAAAGATTCGAGCACGTACCGCAAAGGTTTCGCGTCGCGCTATTCAAGCTGCTTGAGTTTTTGTCGCATCCGTTGAAGCTGAATTCTCGATACTGGAGACGGGTTGGTTCGCAGCATTCGAGGCTGAAGAAGACGGATGGCTCGATCCAGGAACACGATCGCGGCTTGGGTGTCTTCTTGTTCAATTTTGATGTCAGCGATCGATTCGAGTACTTGGGCACGCTGGGTTTCATAGAGGCTCAGTTCAGGGGAAGTTGCGATCAGTGCCGTGTAAACTCGGGCTGCTTCCAATAGGTGCTTTTCGGCGAGTTGTAGTTCGCCGCGGTGCGACTTGTGGGAGGCGAGTTGCTCAAGCGAGAGTGCTTTTAATGCTCGGTAGC
This sequence comes from Rubripirellula sp., assembly GCA_045110715.1. Lineage (GTDB taxonomy): Bacteria > Planctomycetota > Planctomycetia > Pirellulales > Pirellulaceae > Rubripirellula. The sequence continues at coordinate 25,212 of JBGCGI010000036.1, read as the reverse complement.
GAGGCAAATCGGGTGAGCTTTTGAGGAGCTGATTGCTGAGTTCGTCAGCGCGAACTGCTCGAAGCCGTTGATTGAATCCGAAAGCCTCGGTGCTCAGAAGAGTCATCGAAAGTTCGTATCGAAGCGCGTTCGATTCTGGGTTCGCCGCGAGCAGTTCCTCGAACAGATCGATCGATTCACGAACCGCGCCCTCAGCTTCTCGGTTGCGGTTTGAGCGAGCAGCAACCTTCGCTTTGTCGCGAAAGACTCTCGCCAATTCTGCTCGATAACGCAGTTCATTGGGGTAGGACTCGATTAACGACTCCAGAACATCGACTGCGCTGCTGATCGCGTCAAAGTCTTGGGCGGCACGCTTCTTCAGCGCGACTGTGATCGGACGGCGAGCGCGGGGACCTTGCTGTGACTGGTCAAATCCATCCAGGCCACTTCGCGAACTGATGGACGCAAACAAGCGACTTGCCTTTGCGTACTGAAATTGTCCCTCGGGTGCTGCCATTGCTGCATCAGACGCTTGCAGCAATTGAATGGTTGGCTGAAACAGTTGGTGTGCACGAGCGAGATTGCCACGTAGGCTGGAGATGACAGCCAACTCGTTCATGATCTGGGCTCTCGCGATGATGAATGAGAGATTGTCGGATTCGCTTTCGGAGAGGCTCGTGTAGCGCCCTAAAGCGTCTGAATAGGCTTTGTCGGCCTGGGAAAGTTTGCCGAGGCTGACGTAGATGTCACCGGCACGTTGAGCGGCAACCGCAGATTCTGCCAATAGATCTTCGCTATTGTTCGTAGCCAGTTCGTCGAAGAAACCCAGTAGCGTTTGTAGTAGCTCTGCATCTTCGGGCGACACGTCGGCAGCCGTCGTGTCGGTCACCTCACCAAGGAAATCTGCATCGGTTTCGATGCCTCGATCGGTAATGTTACGCATGATCGTATCGAATGCGGTCAATGCGACTTGCAGGTTTTTCTCGGCGCGGAGGCGTTGCTGATCGGCAGTGTTCAGCGCTTCGGTTTTGAGATCCAACGACTGGTTCGCTGATTTCGTCGCAGCTTCGGCCTTGCCGAGTGCACCTTGGGTGGTGAAATACCCGAACGCGGATACGACGGCAAGTGCCGAAAGAAGGGCGAACGTCGCGAAGGTGAGGGCGGCAACCGTTGGTTCGCGGCGAGACCAGCGAACCGCCCGCTCCACGTAACCGGTGCGCCTGGCAGAGATGGGTTGGTCCAACAGATAACGCTGCAGGTCATCACGCAGTTCACCGGCGGTGACGTATCGCGCTCGCGGATCATGGGCGAGCGATTTCATGATGATGGTTTCTAAATCACTGGGAATTGCCGCGTTGTACTTGCGCGGGGAAATCGAAACTCCTTGTGTTGCCTTGCGAATGGTGTCTCCTGTGTTCCTACCTGCAATCGCTGGGCGGAGCGCAAGTAACTCGTAGAGGGTCAAGCCGGCGCCATAGACCTCGCTCTTGACGTCGTAGTGCCCGTCGAAGGATTCGGGCGGCATGTATTGCGGCGTGCCTACCACATCTCCGGTCATCGTGACGGGTTGTTGCTCGGCGAGTTTTGCGAGGCCGAAATCGGCGATCCACACATCATGCTTGCGATCGATCAGCAGGTTTGCTGGTTTGATGTCGCGATGCAGGACACCTCGGGCATGTGCGTAATGCAGCGCGTCACAGATCGTCACACCGAGCCGAGCGACCCAGCGAAAGTAGTCAGACGCGTCGGTGGCCGTCGGGCGTGTTTCTTCGCGAAAGTCGGAAAGTTCTTTGTCGTTCTCATCGAACAGATGGTGATCAGGATGTGTGACGTCGGAACCGATGTTGATGACGGCTTCGTCGATGGTGGGTAGGTCGTGTCGGCGTTTTCCCACCAGCTCGTCCACCCAATCTTTAAGGCTCATCCCCTCGATCAAGTCCATCACGTAGTAATGGTGGTCGCCCGATTGACCGACGCCGAAAACGGGCACGATGTTGGTGTGCCGGAGACGTGCGGCGGCTCGAGCCTCGCGTCGAAAGCGAACGAGGTGTTTGGTTTCACCGAGCAAATTCCCTGACAGCACTTTGACTGCAACCCGCCGGCCAAGGGATTGATGGATCGCCTCGAAGACCACCCCCATTCCGCCTCGGCCGATTTCACGCACGATGGTGTAGTCATCGAGTTGGGAAATGTTCAGCGTTGAGTTGGAGGCGGACTCATCGGAATCGATTTGTCCTTTGAGCCCTTCGATCAGAGCGACCGAGGAAAGCAGTTCGAGCAGTTCACCGGAGGGATCGGGGTATCTTTCAAGAAACTCGTCGACGGTCGGCGACTGACCACTTCGGATCGCTCGGGAAAATTCTTCTGCGATGCGATCGAGTTCGGTTTGACTGAGATCGGACATCAGACGACTCCAAATTCTTTCATGAGTTCGCCTAGCTTTGCCATGGCTCTGACATAGCGTTTACTGGCCGCTGCCGTTTCGATTCCTAGCACCCTGGCAGTTTCCACGTTTGACAGTTCCTCGAAATGACGAAGCGCAATCACTTCTCGATCGATGTCATCCATTTGGTTGAGAGTCGCTTCCAGCTTCTCGATTCTCTCAGCGCGTTGCACGATCTCACTGACAGCGGTCATTTTGCCAACCAGATGAGCCGCGATTGCCATCGATGTATGAGGAGAAGGACCTGTTTGTTGCAAGGCAACCTCCTTTCGAACGTCACGCATTTCGGCTTGCAGGTGTTGGCGATGCAGATCGATCAATTGCTGACCGATCAACAATCGGAACCACAAGAATGCTGACATCTCCGTCTGCTTGGAGTAATGACCGAGACGTTTCGCGGCCGCGATGAAGGTCTCTTGGAGTACGTCGGAATCAGAGATTCGGCTGGCAAGTCGGTAGTCCAGGCGAAAGCGGACGATCCGGCGCAAACGTTCTCGGTAGTGTGAGAACACCGTTGCCAGCGCCTCTTCATCACCGTCTCGCATCGCTGTGAGCAGCTCGTCGGCAATTTCGGAGGCTGGTTGCGGCATCGTTGGGTAGGCTCGAGAAGTAAGAAGAGATGGGATTGAACCCCGTTGGGCACCGCCTAGTTTCGAGTTTCGACCAAGACAATTGCAGGGAACGGGGGTTCCGAAGTGGGGCGGAAAAGTTTCGGCGGAATTCATGTCTCCAACGAGCATTGCGGCCCGTTTCTATCAGTAGAGGCAAAAATGCCGTTGTTTACCACTTCTAAACAGGAGACTCCTGATGACTCGAACGTTAACCCTTGCTGTTTTGGCACTCGCTTGGATTGCTGTTGATTGTTCCGCTGCACCACCCGAGGGGAAGCGGGGTAAAGGAGCTGGTGAAGACGGAAAACGCGCCCAGCAGCGCGGCGGAGATCCTGCTCAGGTGGTGGCCCGCATGATGCAAGAGTTCGACAAAGATGGAGATCAGAAGCTAGACGCACAAGAGTTGACGGCATTGATGACTTCGATGCGGGAGCGTCGGGGAGCGGGAGCGAGCGGGGCACGTCCCGGGCAGTCTGCCGGCAAAGGGCGACAGCGTCCCGGCGGCGACAGCAAACGAAAACGGGGGGCCGACGAAAATAACAAGCCAGGCGGCGAGAAGCCGAAACGCCCTGTGGCAGAATAGAGGCTAGAGTGGGTCATCACCTATTCTACAATCGCAGCTTGGTAACGGACTGAGATCCGATCTACGTTTGGAAACTTCAATGAACATTTTTCGATTCACAACTGCACTCCTCGTCTTGGCGCTTGCGAGCTCGGCTCACGCCGATCAGCTCACACCGGAGGAACTGAAGTTCTTCGAGACGAAGATTCGCCCGGTGTTGATCAAAGAGTGCTACGGTTGCCACAGCAACAAGTCTGGCAACGTTCGTGGTGGCTTGCGACTGGACTCGAAAGAGCTGACGCACATTGGCGGCAGCAGTGGGCCAGCGGTGGTCCCCGGTGATTTGGAAGAGAGTTTGCTTTTCAATGCGATTCTTCACGAAGATTTTCAGATGCCGCCGAAACGCCGGCTCTCGCAGAGCGTTATCGATGACTTTAAGAAATGGATCGAGATGGGAGCGCCTGATCCTCGCGAAACCAAAATCGCCAAGATTCAATCGACGATTTCTGCGGATGACATCCTCCAAGCGAAGGAGAACTTTTGGGCATACAAGAAGCCTGTGAATCAGGCTCCGCCCAGCGTTGACGACGCTTCGTGGCCACGATCGGATATCGATCGCTTCGTTTTGTCGAAGTTGGAACAGTCGAACTTGAAACCTGCCGAAGACGCGGAAGCCTACAAAGTGCTGCGGCGATTGTGTTTCGATTTGGTCGGTCTGCCACCGACGCCGGAGCAGATCGAGTTCATCAAGAAAAAATGGAAAGTGAGTCCGGACAAGGCCGTTGAGTTCGTGGTCGACCGGTTGCTTCAGAAAGACCAGTACGGCGAGCGTTGGGGACGCCATTGGTTGGATGTGGCTCGCTATGGTGAATCCACCGGACGAGAAGTCAATATGACCTATCCACACGCCTGGCGCTATCGCGACTACGTGATCGATTCCTTCAACGCGGACAAGCCCTTTGACCAGTTCGTGCAGGAGCAAATCGCTGGCGACTTGATGCCGGTGAAAACGGACGAAGATTGGGCGGAGAATTTGATCGCTACAACTTTTCTGGCGATGGGACCCAAGAACGTCAACGAGAACAATCGTGTTCAATTCGCCGCCGATGTGGTGGACGAGCAGATTGATGCCACGACAAGAGTCTTCTTGGGTATGTCCGTCGCCTGTGCGAGATGCCACGACCACAAGTTCGATCCGATCCCGCAAACAGACTACTACGCGATGGCAGGTCTGTTCCGAAACATGACGACCTATTTTGGCAATCCGCCCTCCGAGTTTGGGTCCTTCAGTTCCGCACAGGCAAAGCGAAACAGCAGTCTGATTCTGTTGCCGATTGATGATCCGAATCCATTCGACAAACGGTATTCCGCCAAAGAACTGGCCGACTTGAAGCAGGAAATCGTCGACACTCAGCAGAACGCGAGTGATGGACGCCGCAGGGCAAGAGAATCGGGTGATCAACAAGCAGCGATACGGAATCGGCTTCGTACTCAAAACCAGCTCACGCAGCTATCGGCAAAGCTGTCGGTTGTGGATGAGCGTGGCAACCCTCGCAGTTACTGCATGGGAGTCCAGGAGCAGTCGCAGCCACAGAACGCTCGCGTCTTGGTGCGTGGTGAAATCGATCAGGCGGGGCAAGAGGTCCAGCGAGGTTTCCCTCAGGTCCTGTGCTCTACGCCGATCGAGATTGATCGAAAGAAGAGCGGGCGGTTGGATCTTGCTCGCTGGATCGGCAGCGACCAAAACCCACTCACCGCGCGAGTCATGGTCAATCGGATTTGGCAGCAGCTGATTGGTCAGGGCATCGTCTCGTCAACGGAGAACTTCGGCATCACCGGGCAGGCACCAAGTCATCCGGAGCTACTCGACTACTTGGCGGTCCGATTCATCGACTCGGGTTGGTCGGTCAAGGCAGTGGTTCGTGAAATCGCAACGTCTCGCGTCTACCGAATGAGTTCTTCCTTTGACGAGCGGAATCATGACTACGATCCCGACAATGCGATGGTTTGGCGTGCCAGCCCACGTCGCTTGGATGCCGAGGCGATTCGTGACGCGATGTTGAGTGTCAGTGGTTCGATCGATTTTGAACGACCACGCGGTAGCGAAGTTGCCAAAGCCGGTTACTCGCGTGTTCGCGATGGAACAATCGGTGATCCGCGTGATTCGATGCGACGGGCAGTGGAGTCTTCTGGCCCTAGCATCCGCAACGCCATCGCCGAGCGAATGCGTCGAGGTGGACGGGCTGGTCAGAGCGGAATGCGAGGTCGTGCGGGTACGAATCGCGGCCCGATGGCATCAAGAGATACCGCTGTTTCTGCGATTCAGGAAGCAGCCAGAAAGGTGCGAAATCTGTTGGATATGGAAGACGCAACGTTTCGAAGTGTCTATCTTCCGATTGTCCGCGACGAGGTGCCGCGATCGCTTGAGGTCTTTGACTTTGCCGATGCCAGCACGATCACGGGAACTCGTGAATCATCAAATACGGCGAACCAGGCGCTTTACATGATGAACAATGGATTCGTGATCACGCAAAGCGATGCGTTGGCAAGGCGCGTCGCCAAGCAAAGTTCCCGCCCCAATGAACAGCTTGAGTACGCGTTTCTGTTGGCTTACGGCAGACCTCCGACATCTGGAGAACGTTCTGCGACAGCATCGTTCCTGCGTGGGTTTTCGAAATCCGGTGGACGAGGTGGCGAGACGCTTTCTGCGCTTTGCCAAAGCCTGCTGGCTTCGGCTGAGTTTCGGTTTGTGGATTGATTTGGCCCGTTCGGTTGTTGCGAGCTATCGATTGAGTTTATGACCTGCATTTCGCAGGACCAATGGAGAGAATAATGTTTACACGACGACACATGCTTCAGAGTGTTTCCGCAGGCTTCGGATATCTTGCGTTTGCTGGACTGAGTTCTGCTGAGGAACTGGTTTCGAAGAATCCGCTCGCGCCCAAAGCTCCGCAGTTCCCTGCCACCGCCAAGCGTGTGATCTTTCTTTGTATGCAGGGAGGTCCGTCCCACGTCGACACGTTTGACTACAAGCCTCAGCTGAAGAAAGACCACGGCAAGAGCGGGAAGTACGGCGGTTCGTTGCTGAAATCTCCGTGGGAGTTTCGTCAGCGGGGCGATAGCGGATTGTGGATCTCGGATTTGTTTCCCAACGTTGCCGATCACGCAGATGACATGACGCTGATTCGATCGATGCAGTGCGATCAACCTGTTCATCCTGGTGCGATGACGCAAATGCATACAGGCACGGCGCAGTTCATTCGCCCGTCGCTGGGTGCGTGGACGCTGTATGGATTGGGAACTGAAAACGACAGTTTGCCTGGTTTCGTTTCGCTCAGTCCACCTTCGGGGAGCTCTCGGAATTACGGCAGTGCCTTCTTGCCGGCGATCTATGGCGGCTCAAAAGTTGGGCGCGGCGGCCGCTCGGCTCGATTCGCTTCCGGCGGCAGCGGCGAGAGCGTTCCGGATATCAAGAACCCTCGGCTGAGCGACCAGAAGCAACGAAAGCAATTGGATTTCATCCAAGCTTTGAACCGTGAAAAAATGCGGCGAGAGCAGCATCAACCTGGCGTCGAGGGAGTGATCGAATCTTATGAACTTGCTTTCCGTATGCAGGACGCGATGCCTGAGTTGATGGACACGTCCAGTGAAAGTGAATCCACACTCGCGATGTATGGTGCGGACGGCGGTCCCACGGAGAACTTTGGCAAGCAGTGTCTGCTTGCGCGTCGCTTTGCAGAAGCGGGTGTGCGGTTCATCGAGGTCAGTCATGGCGGCTGGGATCAGCACGCCAACCTAACGGCGGATCATAAGGCTCGCGCTGAAGGCTGTGACAAACCGATTGCAGGGTTGCTGCAAGATTTGAAGCAACGCGACATGCTGAAGGACACGTTGGTGATTTGGGGCGGCGAGTTCGGGCGTACACCAGCGGCTCAGGGTGGTGACGGGCGAAATCACAACAACAAGGGCTACACGACGTGGATGGCCGGTGGTGGCGTGAAGGGCGGTTTCAGTTACGGAGCGACCGACGAGCACGGCTATGAAGCAGTCGAAAACAAGTGCCACATTCACGATTGGCACGCGACCATTTTGCACTTGCTGGGTCTCGATCACGAGCAGCTGACTTATCGATACGCGGGTCGTGATTTCCGTTTGACCGATGTCCACGGAAATGTGATGACCGACATTCTCGCGTAGTGGGCAGGCGAAAATTGCGAACGAGTTACTTCAGCTTTTCGCGCAGCGCTTTGTAGGATTCGCGAGGTGAATTGTTGTTGCGAGGAACATAGATGAAGAAGGAGCCGTTGGGGCAGTAAAGAGTTCCGCGAGGTGTACGGTAGACCTTCACGTCTTCTTTCGACCATCGGTGCAGGCCAGCCGATCCGTTCAATACGAAGTGATCATCGACGGCTGAAACGCTGCACGCAGTATTGAGCAGAACTCCGTGCTCACGAAGTTGTCGGCGAACCAACATTTTGGTTCGATGCACGAGTGTTAGGTAGATTGCGGTTGAAAGGCCTAACGAGAGGATCGCGGTGAACCAAAACGTCACTTGTCCCTGGCTGGCCGACCAAACGAATGCTGCGCCACTGGCGAAAATCATTGCCAGCGAACAGAACAGCAATCGAATCGGATGCGCGTGCAAGAGGAAATGGTCTTCGCCATGACGAAGACCTGCTTTGGTAAGACGGAAATCGACACGTGTCGCTGAGTCGTCAAGCGGTTCCGATGTGATCTGAACCGGAGCGTAAGGATTGATAGAGTCGGACATGAACGTTGCGGATCAGCCCGTTTGTTGAAGGCTGAAGAGCCAGCGGGCAAGAGTCGTTCCTCGTGCTAGAGTTCTGCAATCCACTCTTTGTTGCCGATCACAGCGCTGATGAACATCTGCTGGGCGACAAGGATTGACGTATGCATTTGTTCGGCGGTGACGCTGCCCGCCTCGTTCTCGACTGAAAGTGTGCCAGTCGCGTCACTCAAGAATTCTACTTTGAATCCTCGGTGCATGGCTTGTCGTGCAGTGGTGTCGCAGCAGATGTGGGTCATGTAGCCTGCGATGGAAACCGTGTTGGCGCCCACCTGCTTGAGCCAATCAGCCAGATTGGTATTGGTGAACGAGCCAGGTAATTGTTTATCGATTAAGACATCGGGCGGTCGCTGTTCAACCTCGTCATGCAATTGCCACATATCGGAGTCTTTGCAGAAAATTGGCGATGCTGGATCTGGCTGGTGGTGGCGGATCACAGCAGTTGGCACCGCCGCTTGGGAAGCTTCATCCATGACGGCCAAAATGTTTTCGAGATGACCCGCGGGATGCGAAATCGGCAGCGCACCATCGAAGTACTCACGCTGGACGTCGATGACCAAAAGTGCTCGTTTCATGTGGTTCCTTTCGTCGCAAAATTACGACCAACTGTAGAATGGCCAAGGTCCCTCGCCGACCGCACCGGGCGGTAGTTCGACAAACCCGTCGCTCTGCCCCAGTGATACCAAATCACCCGAGCCTTTACTGATCACCGGTTCGCAGACACCGTCTTTGGTCAGTCGCACCAGCTGCATCCAGTGTAGCGGAATCGTCTTGGTCCCACCGTTTTGCAATCTCACAACGGGACAGGGGGCCAGCCAATTCGCTTTTCCACTGATCTTCGCTAGGAGCGGCAAAACCATCCTTTTGCAGCCAATTGACGCACTGACAGGATTGCCGGGTAATCCGACGATCAGTTTTCCACTGGAGGTGGCCGCGCCAAGGATGGGTTTTCCCGGGCGAATCGGAAGGCCATGAAAAATGACTTCCCCGCCGACTTCACGCACAACATCGGGAACGTAGTCATAGTCGCCCATCGAAACGCCGCCCGTCAGGATAACAGCGTCGGACTCTGCGACGAGATCATCGAGCATCTTTGTGAGTGACTCGCGATTGTCGTGGCAGTGTTGCAGATGGATGACGTTCAGGGACGGATGATTGGCGAGAACTCCACTGAGGGAGAATCGGTTGCTATTTCGCAATTGCCAAGGCTTGGGCTGTTCCTCAGTGAATAGCCCGACTTCGTCGCCGGTCGTGAGGATGGAAACGCTCACTGAATGGTGGACGTCGGTTTCGAAGCAACCGAAGTTTGTCATGGTGGCCAAACTCGCGGCATCGATCTGTCTGCCACGTTGCAACACGGTGCTGCCCGCGATCGCATTTTCACCAGCGCGGCGAATGTGTTCGCCCACTTGAGTCCCCATCGCTGAAGCGCGGAGCAGAATGGCGCCTTCTCGTTCCTCGGTGTCCTCGCGTTTGACGACGGCTTCTGCACCCTTCGGCACGATTGCGCCAGTGAAAATTCGTACTGCGCCGCCTTCCTGCATGGTCGGTGGTGGCGATCCAGGAACGCTCTCGGCAGTGACCGCGATTTCCTGAGTGCCAATTTGATTCATCCGAATCGCGTAGCCATCCATGGCAGACACGTCGGCCGCCGGACTGTCCCGATCCGCCAGGATATCTTGTGCCAGCACACGCCCGGCGATCGAGGCGTCGTCGATTTTTACGCTCGCTTCGACTTCAACCTGGTGAAGATGCGATGCCAAGGCGCGGAGTGCGTCATCGGGATGATCGTAGGCGAACTTTTTAGTCATGGGGATCTTCTTGAGGGAGGTCTGCTGGAGCGTTGACGTTTCGGCAAGCGAGTTCTGACAAGGAAACGATCTCATGATTGCGAGATTCAAACCAGCGGACCAAACTGCAGTCGTCGGAATCAGCGAGCTGCCGGATCAGGTCCGCTTCACCAGCGGGATAAATGCCAATCAATGGCTGCAGCTTGCCAGTTTGGGCCAAAGTTACTCGACCGGTCTTTTGCCAGTGTGCCAGAAGACACTGCACGTCTTGCGTAGACAGTGATGGTGTGTCCACCGGAGTGATGATTGCTGCGTCAAATCCTTCGGTCAGGCAAAACTGCAAAGCGGTTGCGATTCCCGTTGCCGGTCCGCGGTGGTTGACCGGGTCTTCCAGAGTTTTCGCGTCATGAGGAACGCTGCTGGAACCGCTCACGACGACGAAGTCGCATATAGAACTCAAGCGGCGAATGGAATGTTCGAGAAACGTGCCGCCGTCGGGATGGGGCAGGGCGGCTTTGTCGCGTCCCATCCGCATGGAACGGCCACCAGCCAGTACGACGCCTAACACACGCTGGGTCACGATTGCTTCTCGAGTACATCTTCGACCCAAGACCGGGCACGCATCATGGTTGGAAAACCAATCGTGGGAGCAGAAACGAGTGCAACATGGCGAAGTTCGCCGGGTGTGCATCCTGCTTCCAAGGCTTTGCGACAATGCGAGTGAGCCGCTCCCTCCAAGCCAGCACCGATCGAGATCGCGATTTTGACCAGCGCGACTTCACGTTCGGACAAAGGGCCAGCGAGTTTGGCTTGTTGACCGAACGACTCATACGCTCGCATGTAGTCGGGATGTGATTCGTGCATCTGTTGATAAGGTTTTGGAATCATGATCGGTGAATAGTTTTAAGGTTGTGATTGTTGAGCGACGATATTTTCGACAAGCGAACGGATGGTGTAAGGATCGGCCTCGGCGGCGACTTCGTAACCGAGTTCACGTAAACGTTCGGACGTGACGGGGCTGAGGCTGGCAAGTTTTGCGTCAGCGAGTGATCCGGCAAGCATCTGATGGAGGCTGTCCGCAGTCGCACAGCTGGTAACGGTGATCCAATCGACTTCGCCAGCCTCGACCGAATGCTTGATGGCTGGATCGGCTTCAGTCAGATCGGTGTGGGAGTAGGCAACGACTTGAGTCACTTTGGCTCCCAGATCAGACAACGAATCGGCGAGATTGTCTTTTCCACGACTGGCGCGCACGATCAAGACTCGTTTGCCTCCGACGTGATCGGCTAGCATGCCGGCCAGTGCCTCGGCTCGGAAATCGTCGGGGACGAATTCCGGGCGGAGATGGTAGTTGGTGGAAAGAGTCTGGGCGGTTCGCGAACCAACACAAGCGATCTTGGCGCGAATGTCACGGAGATCCAAGTGAGTGTTCGCCACCAACTCTTTCATGAAGTGGTTCACGCCGTTGTGGCTGCAGAAGACCAGGAAGTCGTAGTCACCGATAGATTCGATGATTCGGTCAAGATCTTGAGAGTCGTCAACTGGCCGAATGCAAATGGCTGGTTGCAGCAGGACGCGTGCTCCTAGGTCACGAAGCGGACGAGCTAAGGCCTCGGCTTGGTCTTGGGGACGAGTGACCAGCACGGTCTGGCCGAACAAGGGACGTTTCTGCACCCAGTCCATCGTCGCAGCCAATTCGGTCACGGCGCCAATGATCACGATTGCAGGCGGTCGGAACTTGTTGGCTGGCGTTAGCCGATCGGTCACTTCATCGAGTCGGCAGTGAATGGATTGTTGATCTGGGAGGCTGCAGCGGCGAATGATCGCGACTGGCGTTCCAGGCGGTTTCCCCGAATCGAGCAGGGCTTGGGACCAGGTGCTGGCGGTCGTGACGCCCATGTAGATCACCAAAGTACCAGGGAACTTTGCCAACGCGTCCCAGTCGAGAGCTGACTCCGATTTCCCGGGCTCCTCGTGGCCAGTGACGAGGGCCACCGCCGACGCCAGGCCGCGATGGGTGATTGGAATGCCGGCGTAGGAGCCTGCCGCCAGGGCCGCTGTGATGCCTGGAACAATCTCGAAGGAAATATCTGCCGATTTCAACGCGTCGACCTCTTCGGCAGTTCTGGCAAAGACTGCTGGATCCCCGCCTTTGAGCCGAGCGACGGTTTTGCCAGCCCGAGCATGTTTCAGCATCTCCGCGATGATCTCGTCCTGCCGCCAGATTCGCGTTTGCCCGTGTTTTCCCACCGATATGTGCTGGGCGCGGGGGGCGTGAGCGAGCAATTCGACGTTGCTGAGCCCGTCATAAAGCACCACATCGCAGCGGCCGAGCAGCTCGGCACCGCGCAGCGTCAACAGCCCAGGGTCTCCGGGGCCGGCTCCGATCAGGTAAACAACACCATTCATATCCAGCATTTTGCGCTTTCTAGATCGAGTCTGGACAGGCGGCGACTGGATCGCCATACTACGCGGCCAAGATTTAACTCACTTTCCCGGAATAGACGCGGGCGAAGCGTCGAAAAAAGATATGCCAAATACAGCAAGTTCGAAGAAGCGACTTCGACAGAACGAAAAAATTCGACTCCGTAACCGTGCCGTGAAGAGCGTGATGCGAGGACAGATCCGTCGTGTCCGTGATGCGGTTTCGGCTGGTGACGGCGAGAAGGCGCAGGCTGAGTTGCGTCTTGCTCAAAAGAAAATTGATCAGGCAGCTGCAAAGCACTTGGTACACAAGAACGCAGCAGCTCGTACGAAGAGCCGTTTGGTCAAGCTGGTAAAGTCGGTCGGCTAGTCCGATGGAATGGACCTGTCGGGTTCGTCCAGAGACAAAACGTTTCCTCAGCATGCCTATTGAGGGCTTTCTTCCCGTTGGTGGAAAGCCCTTGTCTTTTGCATTGCCGCTTTTGAGCCAGCGTGGTTACCACGCGAGGCCAGCGTCGCCCAGGCGTTGCTTGGTTTCGGCCATCAACACGTCTTCCTCTGCTTCGGTTTCAGCGACATAGGTCACGCTGAAACGAAGGTAGGCTCCGGCATCATCCCACGGTACCGTGACGATTCCGAACTGTTCGATCAGGTGACGAGTTGCGTCTTCGGCCGCTGCGAAACTCTCGCCGGCTTTGGTGCCAGTCGGTGCCTTCGTGTAAAGGAAGTAGGTGCCTGCCGGCATTTCGCAGTCGAACCCGCACTCGCGAAGGGTAGCGACCAACTTTTCCAGGCGGCGGCGGTACTTGGTATGAATCCGTTGGGGAATCGAATCGTCGTCCAACGCAGCAGCAGCAGCTTTTTGCGTGGCGATGAACTGTCCGCTGTCACTGTTGTCTTTGACATCCGAGAATGCGCTGACGATGCGTGGATGTCCACAAACGAAGCCCATTCGCCAGCCGATCATGTCATAGCCTTTGCTCATCGAGTGAACTTCGACACCGACGTCCATCGCACCAGGCGTTTGCAAGAAGCTGCGCGGCTCTCCATCGAAAGTCAGCAAGATATGAGCTGCGTCTTGAACCACCACAAACTCTTTCTCTTTGGCGAGAGCAACGACCTTCTCAAAGAATTCAGGCGTTGCGTTTCGGCCTGTTGGCGAATTCGGATAGTTGATGACCAGCAGTTTCGTGCGACGATAAATGTCGTCTGGAACCGCGTCTAAGTCGGGTACGAAATTGTTTTCGGCCAGCAACGGAAGTTTGAAAACCTCGCCACCGTAGTACCGAGTGTGAGTGCCGGCGACGGGATATCCTGGGACCGTCATCAAGGTCACATCGCCGGGATTGATAAAGCAGGCGGGGAGCATCGCATAAGCAGGCTTGCTGCCGATGCAGTGGTTGATTTGGGTGGCAGGATCAAGGGTCACGCCAAATTTCCGCTGCATGAAGCGGGCGGCTGCCTCTTTGTACTCAGCGACACCGTTGTCAGCGTAACCGCGATTTTCAGGTTGGCTGACCTCCTTGGACATCACGTCCCGGATCGATTGATCCGCCATCGAGTCGTTCTCTCCGATGCCGAAGTCAAGCAGTTGGCGATCGGGGTGATCGGCAAGGGCTTTCCGTTTGGCTCTCTTGATCTTCTCGAACTTGTAGATTTCCGTGTCTTTCCCGTAGCTGGCGCCGCCGATGCGATCAGCAAACAGCGACTGAAAGTAGGGGTCGGCAGCGGTGGAAGGATCGTCTTTGGCAGCGGTGGACATGATGGATTCGTGCAATATCGGCTGGGTCGAAACGGTAGAAATCTCATGCGAGATCGAACCAACAGGTTACGTTTGGTGGGGCCGCTACGGCAAGGGTGCAGTTGGACGCTACAATTCTGCAAGCTGGCCCTGCTGAGCGAGCCTCGTTCAATCAATTCTGCGATCGACCATGTCCAACCACGAACAAGAGCCCGAAAAAGACCCCATGCGGGTTCAGTACGAAGAGCTGGCTGAACTTGCTGGTTCGTTGGCCCATGAGATCAAGAATCCGCTGTCGGTGATTCATATGAATATCGACTTACTCAGTGAGGACTTGGCCGAGATCGATTCGCCCATTGCCCGTCGGTCGAATGATCGGGTCGACATTGTCCGACAGCAGTGTGAGCGAATGGAATCGTTGCTGCGAGACTTCTTGCGGTACACACGTTTGCGCGATATCGATCTTGTCTCAGGTAGCCTGAATGATCAAGTCGAAATGGTGCTGCGCGCCTACCAAGCGCAAGCGGATCGAGACAGCATCGATATCAAGCGTTACTTGGACTCTGATTTGCCTGCCATTTCGCTGCACAGTGATTCTCTGCAGGCGGCACTGATGAACCTGGTCAAGAATGCGCTGGAAGCCATGGAGTCCGGCGGCCAGTTGATGGTTCGCACCTATGCCACACGAAAAAGTGTCGCACTGGATTTGATTGACAACGGAAGTGGCGTCGATGACAACACCGTGCTGCACATGTTCGAGCCGTTTTATAGCACCAAAGACGGTGGTTCAGGATTGGGCCTGCCCACCGCGCGAAAGATCATCGAAGCACACGGCGGGCGAATCAGCGTTCAAAGCGAAGTGGGACGGGGGACCAAGTTTGTCTTGGAGTTCCCCGTGCTCAAACGCCTTGGTTGAACGACGCAACAGCTGCCTTGCTGGAGCGTCAACTAGAGACGTATGGTCTGTTGCTCATCAACGGTTTCAGTTTTCTCTTCGCATGCGGCGGTCATCTCGATCTGCACAACCCAGCGACCGTCAGCATCGCCGTTGACAATCCAGTGCGGTTGAACGCAAACGCTTTGATGCACGAGTTCGAATCCGGCTTCGCTTTGGCTGACCGTCTCGACAGGAAATGCCCAAACGCTGCTAGGTCGATCGATCTCCAGCGAAACGTCGATCCCCAGCCAGCGGTCGGATAAGCACAAGCCACTGGCATCGTGCAGATCCAAGTGCTGTCCAAGTTGCCCCAGTTGATTGCCTTCGAGGTCGCTGAAATACCGATCGTCTGCTCCCGATGGAAGGCCGGCAAAATTCATCTCAATGCCGAAGTGCAAGGGCTTACCTGGCGGCAAATTCTCTAGCAGATACGTGATCGACAGGCGATCGCTTCCCGCCACCATCGTGATTGCTTTGGTCAGCGTGATCGGAATGCCCCAGGCGTTGCCATCACGCCGCATCTGTACCTGGACTCGGTCGGAACCGCGACGTAACTTGGTCTCGAAGGGTAATTCGACAAAGTCGCCTCGCTCCATGGCTTCACCACGAACGATTGATTCAAGCGATGTGTCGTTGTCGTAGAAATGGTCCATCAAGCTCTTGCGAGTGTACTGATCGTAATGCAACATTTGGTCCAAGTTCGCTTGCTTGAACACCACTCGATCATGAATGCTGGAGACGTTGTCGCCATCGGTTGAAGGACCAGCTAGCACCTTTCGGTGATAGCTTTCCGGGCGTCGCTGCAGGGTCGCCAAGAGGTTGTGACTGATCTCACGCACGTCCAGTTCATAGATCCGGCCACCAAGACCGGGGGCAACCCAGACGCAGAGTTTGTCGTTGCTGAGTCGGACCTCTTGAAGGCCATCGAAGTTGTAGTCCTCGGCGGTCGCTTGGACGGTTCCCAGCGTTGTACTGAACAGCTGGTCTAACTTGGTGTCTGCTTCGATCAGGTGGCTGTATACCGCGTTACGCAAGTGGGGCAGGTAGATTCCACCAAACGCACCGTGCCAATAGGGACAGTTGCATTGCCCGCGATACAAATGGTCTCGAATGACGGACAATTCACCAGCGTCTAAGCCAGCTGCTTCCGCTTCGGCGACGCGTCGGCTGACGTGAATCATTCGCGCGTACATCTCATTGGTTTCGTCGTACTTCGTCTTGAAGTTTCGCCAATAGCCACCGCGTACGAATGACTTGAGATCTGCCCAACGCTGGTGGTCTTCCATTGCATGGACGACGTCGTCGAAGGTTTCCTGTGCTTCGACGGGCAGCGACCACTCTGTCATCTCGCGGTAGCTGCAGTCCGGCAAGTAGACTTTGCCAGCTGGAGGTGCCTGGCGAATCGCTTCACCGAGGGTGACTGTGTGCAACCAATCCGAGTTCTCGCACAGTGCGTCGAAGAAGGAACGCAACCATCCTTGTTCGTAGACGTGAGACTTGGTGTCGGGCCACGTGCCGAATTTTTCGCCATCGTCACCAAAGGTCAGCACAGCACCTGGATGTTGCTGGGCGACTTCACGACAGTAGTCGATGGTTTCGGAGGCTGGGCGGAATGGAATGGTGTATCGCAATCGTTCCGAGCCGGGAAAGATTCGCAGCACACGACCGTCATCTTCGGTGAGGTAATAGCTGGTCAGCTGGTGGTCACGAAGCCCCGCGGCTCGGAAGTGAAAGTCGTCGAGCACCGTGTAGCTGATCCCTGCATCGACGACATCGCTGGTCATGGACGATTCCCAGACTCGTTCGGGAGTCCACATGCCGGCTGGGATGCTACCCAGATTCCGTTCCAGCCAGTTGCTATAGGCGGCGATTTGCCCGATTCGATCCTCACGCGGAAGCATTGCCAAAATCGGTTCGTACTGTGGGCCGCCGACGATTTCGATGCGGCCGACATCCACCAGCATTCGGATGCGATCCAGATACTCAGGGTGTCGCTCAGCCAACCACATCATCAAGGGGCCCGATGTGTGCAGAGAGATCTGCAGCTGATCGTACGGTTCGAATACCTCCAGGAATGGCAGGTAGCTGTCCTGGTATGCCTGCTCGAATACACCGTCAAAGTTGCCAATTGGCTGGTGATTATGAAGAACGAGACAGAGGTAGGCGTTTGATGTCATGAATGTGAGTCTGGGTTCGAGTCGGGTGGAGAATCATCGCGTATCCGCCTTCAATCCGAAGCTCGTGGAGCATCTGTGGAAAGAATGGATTGTAGGCCTGGCGAGTTCGTTGCCGAATGGAGTTGCGGGCCGAATGGAGGCGATCGTCAGGAAAAATCCGATGAATCCCCCGTCCTAAGTGTCATTTTCCAACGTGTTGGCCCAATCCGTAGGGACTGCGCAGACTACTTATCGGAGCCTTCGGCCGTCAGAGTTGACCGGATTTGCAAAGTCGCTCGAAACACAAGCGAAAATGAATCGCTCACCGCTAAGAAGAAAATCAAGAGCGGAACGCTGAACGCGGATCTTCCGCCTTTGCAATGAGACGGAACTTCGCGGCGGCGGTCTCAGGTAGGACAGGATTGATCATGCAGTCGCTGCTCCATTCGAAACCCGCGACCTGAGTCATGCGGGGAAACAAATCAAGCGACCAGTGAAAAGCATCCGTCTGAGTATCAACGCCAGGTGGTTGCGTGTGCAGGCAGTAATTGTAAGAAGTGCCTGGACGGAGTTTTTCGAGCCATGAAACGGCGCGTTTGACGATTCGTGAAACTGACGCAATCGCGGCAGCGTCAAGATCTTCAAATCGTGGTTGATGCGCCAGCGTCGTGATTCGCAGCGACATGGGGAGCCGACTGGCAAACGGACAGTAGGCAACAACGGAGTCATCGTGCCAAACAATCCGGTGTTTCGCTTTCATCTCGCCTCGCAGCAAGTCGCATTGCAAGCAGCATCCAGTGGTCAATCGATGCCGACTCATTCCTTGGCAAGACCGCTCGACCGATGCAGGGAGTTGGTCTGTTGCAATCAGTTGGCTGTGGGAATGTCTTAGCGACGCACCGGCCTTTCCGCCTACATTCTTAAAGATGCTCAGATAGTTGATGCCTGGCGTTGCTCGCCAGGTGCGAAGCCGATCTCGATAGGCCTCAAAAAGCAACTGAACTTCCGCCAAGTCCAACTCGGACAGGCTCTGTGCATGAGTTCTTGACTCGATGAAGACCTCGTGTCCACCTCGAATCGCTTTACGCTGAAACAGGCCAGTTTCATCTTTCGGCAAGCTCGCTTTGCTCGGATCCGCTTGGGCTCCATCAACAGCATCGACGGCGGGATACTTGTTTGGCACCACGCGGACGGCCCACTCACTCGGAGTTTCGGGAAGGCTGCCAACCCAAACTGGAGGCGGCGTCTCACTCTCTCGTTCTGCGCAGAACGGGCAGGCAACGTTTCGGTCGACCGCATCACCCTCGGCGATGATTTCCTCGGGCCGTTGGTCTCTTCCCGGTGCAAAGATTGTCCACTGTCCAGAGATTGGATCCATCCGAGATTCAGCGGTCGATGACGCCACCGATTGGTACGCGACCTCTTTTTCAGCGACTTTCTGGCTGCCGTTTCGCTCTGGGTTGGTGATGTCGATCATGGCCAAGCCTGCTTCGGAAGATCTTTTCTGCACAAAAACTTACGCTGTGCTGACGCGGAAATCGCTGAAAAAGCGTATCGCATTTCTTTCTAATTTCGCAGACCAAGTCGTTATTTGGTGAGGCTTTTTCCCTTAGCTCGGTTCTGAAGGCTTTGGCGTGACTTTAAGGGCAAGCGTTTTCGCATAGAGACTGCTGTATTGTTTGGCGCTCTTCTTCCATGACCAGTCTTGCGACATTCCGGTCTCGATCAGTTTTCCCCATTGAGCGGCATGGTGGTATCGCAGATTGAGGGCCCGACCGATCGCCTCGTCCAGGGAATGTGGGTTTGTACCCTTCACGTAGAATCCGGTTGCCGATCCATCGAGCAGCGTCGATTCGTTGCAATCGACCACCGTATCGGCCAACCCGCCGGTTGGTGTAACGATGGGGACGGTGCCATAGCGAAGGCTGTAAAGTTGATTCAGTCCGCACGGTTCGTAGTGGCTGGGCATCACGAACACGTCCGATCCAGCTTCAATCCGATGCGCAAGCTCGTCGCTGAACCCGATATGCATCGCGAACTTGTTTGGAAACTTCTCTGCCAGTTCACGAAGTTCGTTTTCGTAACGTGAGTCGCCGCTTCCTAGAACGATCCATTGTGTTGGTCGATTCTCACTGAGGTGCCAGCGAAGGACTGGCAGGATCATGTCCCACCCTTTTTGTTCGGCAAGTCGACCGACGAGACCGATCATCGGAACCTCACTCGAAACTTCTAGCTGGAACTGTTCTTGCAAAGCTTGTTTGTTGGCTGTCTTGCCTGTCCGCCAAGATTCGATGTCGTAGTTGGCAAACAGATGCTGGTCTGTTGATGGATCCCAAGTGCCTTGGTCGATTCCGTTGATGATTCCAGACACGCGATTCGAGACGCTCTGCAGCACGGGGTCGAGGCCACAGCCATGCCGTTCAGTGCGGATTTCCTCGGAGTATCGAGGGCTGACTGTTGTGATCATGTCTGAAGAAACGATCCCGGTCTTCAGGAAATTCATTTGATCGTAGTACTCGAATTCTTCGTGATTGAAGTGCCGCCAGTCCAGCCCCGTCCAACCAAATGCTTCACGTGGAAATTGACCTTGGTAGGCCAGATTGTGAATGGTCATCACACTGGACGCATCACGCAAGCCGAGAGCTAGGTTCTTGTCTGCTCGCAACATTGCCGGCACGAGTCCCGTTTGCCAATCGTTGCAATGAACGATGTCGATGGACCAACCAATACGCTGCATGGCTTGGATCGCAGCTCGGCAGAAAAACGTGAATCGCTCTGCATTGTCGGGGTAGTCCCCTTGAGAGGTTCCGTACAGTGACTCGCGGTCGAAGTAATGTGGTTGATCAAGAAACCAAACCGGAACGTCACCATCAGGAAGCTTACCTGTCAGCAGTCGACAGCCCACCAATTTCTGACGGTTCATCGGAATAGCAAAGCTGATATCCGTCGAAGTGATCGGAATTCCACTTTGACGGATACTGCGAAACGCTGGCATGATCACCGCAGTGCGATGCCCAAGCGCTGCTACCCGGGACGGTAGAGTTCCGCAAACATCCGCTAACCCCCCCGTTTTTGCAAAGGGAACGGCTTCAGTGGTCAAATAGACAATGTTCAAGCTGTCACTCAGTGTTGCTCACAGTTCACGCCCGCTTATCCCCGGTTGAAGCTCCGCGCTAATGCCGCATGAAGGGATGGACAAGTTTAGCCCTGAGATGCTCGTCTCACCACAACTATTTGGCGATCAGCAATGGGTTGCCGCTACGTTGACGCGTAGAGTCGTTCAAAGTCGCTAAAGCGAGATCTTTCGCCACTGTCGGCGAAACCGTAATGATCAAGTAAAATTGTATAGCTCTCATTCCTTCCCCGTTTTCTAAATTGATTCCGAATGTCGATCGCCCTTAGCGAATTCTGGACACGACTGGTTCGATCGGGCATCACAGACGCTGCTGGATGCAAGCAGCTAGCGATGGCTTTCAGCAAAGCCAACGGGGGCACCCCTCCCTCAGATGCCGGGAAATTAGCCAGCTTCCTCTGTGACAGCGGTCATTTGAGCGATTATCAGGCAATCCAGTTGACGGCTGATTCGCCCGCGGAGCTGCGATTCGGAGACTACTTGATCACTGCAACTCCGGCGCGTTCGCCATTTGCACGCTGGGCGCAGGTCGTACGTCTGGCGGATTCTCAGGTCGGTGTCTTGTTTCGAGCACAGCAATCGGACTTGATCGGAGGAAGAGACCAGTGGGTGGCGGCCCACGCAGCGATCACAGCACCTAGCTTGCAGAGTTTTGAAGTCGGTCGTGAGGAACCAAAGCTGGTATTTTCTGCGCTGGCGGAAGGAAAGCTGCTGAGTGAATCCATTGGGGGCAAGGCTTGCTCGCCAAAGCAGGCCTGCAAAATCGGAATCGCGATTTCTGACGCTCTCGTCAAGTTGCACGAACGCCCGTTGGTACACGGAGCGGTCCGGTTGGATCGTGTTTGGATTACTAAGTCGGGCGAAGCCGTTCTGCTGCGCGATCCTTCGGGACCGCCTTCACCTCCGCACGCGGAACCTGGGACGAACTGGATTGGGCATGTTGATGTGCCGTGGGATTATTCTGCGCCAGAGTTTGGGAATCCTCAGCAAACCTGCAATCAGTCCACCGATATCTATAGTTTGGGTTGCTTGTTGTATCGGTTGGTAACGGGCAGCTTTCCTTACCAGGCCAATGATTTTGCTTCCGCGATTCAATCGCACGCCTCTGAAAATCCGGCCGAACTCTCTGAGGCAGTGGCCCAAGGTGAGGCGGGCGATCCGTTCTTTCGCGTCCTCGCTTTTGCGATGGCGAAGAGTCCAGCAGCTCGCTTTGCCGACGCCAGTCAGCTAGCCGGTGCCCTGCGTGCAACGCTGCCGCTGTTGACCAGTGCTAATGAGACCAAGCCGGTGGAAACAGCCAAGGCCAAGTCGCTCGACAAGAGTGTTTCTGAGTCTGCGAAAGAGAGTCAGCAGAAAAAAGACGATTCGACATCGACGAAGTCCAGGAAATCGACACCGAAAGGTGCGTCCTCTGACAATCAAGCTAATTCACCGAATTCGGATCCAAACGCCAAGGCAACG
This sequence comes from Rubripirellula sp., assembly GCA_045110715.1. Classification (GTDB taxonomy): domain Bacteria; phylum Planctomycetota; class Planctomycetia; order Pirellulales; family Pirellulaceae; genus Rubripirellula. The sequence goes on along the minus strand of JBGCGI010000036.1, from coordinate 3,168 downwards.
AAGAAGCCAGCGGCTAAGCCAGTCAAGTCAGGCACGTTGAAGGGAACCAAAGAAACGAAGGCGAAATCGGTTCCTGGAGTGACTGGCGGGAAGTCGAAGCCTGAGCCGATCACAAAGCCTGAGCCGATCACAAAGCCTGCCAAGGCGAAGTCGGAATCGAAACCAACTTCCAAACCGACGTCTGAAAAGACAAGCGAAAAGACAAGCGAAAAGCCGGTGGAGCAGACTCCAACGAAGCGGCCAGTTCAGGTAGCGGGGCCAGACGCAGGCAATGTTGTGACGGCATCCACTCCGAAGCCAGAGGCGGTTGAAGTTGAGTCGTCGGCACCACCACCGGTACCACCTCGAGAATCCGCTGCACCGCCGACCGATGCTCGGCAGCGTTCGGCGCGTCGGCGTAAGAAGAAAAAGAAGGGCAAGACGCCCTTGGTACTAGGGGCGATGTGCGTGGCAGTGTTGATGCTGATGACAAGCCTGATGGTGTACCAGCCGGGGGAAGTGGAGCAAGAAAAGAAGGAGCGACCACGTTTGCCCACGGTGATTCCCCCGGTCGCCGGAAATTCACCGCAGCAGGAAGCGGTCGTCTCAGACGCCCCGCCTGCGGTAGGCGGATACGAATTGGTCAGCGACGATCGACTTCTGTTTGTACCTCCCTACGGCGTTGAGACGCCGTCGGCTCCGCTGGACATGCTTCCTCCCGGCGCGGCGGTCGTCATGTCCGTTCGAATGAAGGATGTCTCAGCAGCCGATCTGATTCGGTCGATGGGGTCAGAATTGGACCGATTGTTTGAAATGATCGCCAAGCGTTCAGGCGTACCTTTGGATGTCATCGAGCGCTGTGCATTGGCGATGCATCCGGGAAAGAATGGATGGCCCGAGATTTCGCTCGCGATCGACTTGAGTGAGCCGCGTCCACTCAAGACGTTGGCTGAAAGCTGGCAAGCCGCGCCTGCAAAGACTCGCCAAGGAGCAACGATTTATGCGGGTGATGAACCCGATAGCGATGCCTACTTCATTCCCAGCACTGAAACGGACAGCGTACGACGGTTCGCAGTGGGAAGTGTTCCACGAATCAGCGAGGTCGCTGAGGACGATGGGGCGGCAATTCTTCTACCAAGGATGCTGCAAGCTCTCTGGGATGCCTCCAGCGATCAAGCTGATTTGGTGGTCTTGGCGACACCGAACTTTTTGTTTGCGGACGGTCGCGAGTTACTGAAGTCCACTGTTCCAGAGTTGGTTGGTCCCCTGCGATCTGTGCTGCTCCCGGATTCGTCAGGCGTTTTGTTCGTTGCTGACCTTGTCGAGGACAGCGTCTATTTAGAAACACGATTGGCGCCAGCCGGCGGGATAAGCCAAGCGGCCCTGATGCGGTCGCTCCAGTCGGCAGTCCAGTCATGGCCCGGCTGGGCGGAAGAATTCATTGTTTCTTCGGTGCCAGATCAGTCTTGGCGCTTACTGGCATCACGCTTGCCTTCGATGATGCGGTTTCTTGGCGACCAGACGCGACTGGGGATCGCGAAAGATGCCGCCGTTGCTAATGCCTATTTGCCAAGTCGAGCGGTACCTCAGTTGACGCTGGCGACGCTGTTGGCCATGAACACGCCCAGTGGAAGTAGTGGTCCTGTCGCGACCGTGTCATCTGCCAAACCGCTCACTCTCGTTGAAATGCTGGATCGCAAAATGTCCGTTGAGTTTGAGCAAGAATCCTTGGAGTTTGCGATCGATGCAATCGTTGGTGACTTCAAGGAGAATCTTCCGTCAGGGTCGGAAATGCCGCTCATTCGAATCATCGGTGGTGATTTGCAATTGATGGGCATCACTCAAAACCAGCAGGTTCGAAACTTCAAAAAGACGGACGTGGCACTTCGTACGGTGCTGACAGACCTGGTCCTCGGAGCCAACCCAGATAAGACAGCGACGGGGCCAGCGGATCCCAAGCAGGCATTGATTTGGGTGGTAGCAGATGATCCAGAGAATCCAGGAAGCCCAGCCATTTTGGTGACAACGCGACAAGCGGCGGCCGACAAATACGATTTGCCTGTTGAATTCAAAGCCGGGCCCTAGGCCAACTACGGGGGGTCGGGCCCCTTAGTTTCGGCCTAAAGGACTGGGGGCCGGTTGTGACGATTGCTGTTGTCGCGAACCGTTTCAAATCGTGAATGCCTCGTTTGAGACAGCGAGACGCTGATTACAATCGGTTGAGGTTGGTGGCTGGAAAGTGTCCGGTCCGGAGGTGATGACGAAACAGACAAAGAGTTTTCCATGCGTGTGATTGTGACAGGTTCAAGTGGTCTCATTGGTTCGGCTGCGGTGCGACATTGGGATGCTGCTGGTGACGAAGTCATTGGTATCGACAATGACATGCGAGCGACATTCTTTGGGCCCGATGGCAGTACGAAGTGGAACCAGAGTTGTCTCGAAGACGAAACCTCCAACTTTCGAACGGTATCGCTCGACATCCGCGATCGCGAAGGGATCTTGGATCTGTTTAAGAATGAGAAGCCAGACTTGATCATTCACTGTGCGGCTCAGCCATCTCACGACAAGGCCGCAGATATTCCGTTCCTGGACTTCGAAGTCAACGCGAACGGAACCTTGAATCTATTGGAAGCGACCCGCCAGCACGCACCTGAAGCAGTGTTCTGCCATATGAGCACGAATAAGGTTTACGGCGACGCCCCAAATGAGTTGCCGTTGAGTGAATTGGAAACTCGCTGGGAGTATGCGGACGAAAAGGACTTCAACGGAATCGACGAGGCTTGTCGCATTGATCAGACGATGCACTCGTTGTTCGGAGCGTCAAAAACTGCCGCGGATGTTCTCGCACAGGAGTACGGAAAGTACTTTGGCTTGAATACAGGTGTGTTTCGTGGTGGATGTCTGACTGGTGCCAGTCATAGCGGTGTCGAGCTGCACGGTTTCTTGAGCTACTTGGTTCACGTCGCTGTCGCAGGCAAGCCGTATACGATTTTCGGTTACAAGGGCAAGCAAGTCCGTGATCAAATCGAATGCAGCGACGTGGTCAAGGCTTTCGAGGCGTTCTCGAAAAACCCGCGTCCTGGTGAGGTCTACAACATCGGTGGCGGTCGTGACAATGCCGCGAGTGTTCTCGAGTGCATCACGATGATCAACGACATTGGTGGTCACCAAGTGGATTTCTCGCTCGGC
>JBGCGI010000035.1:0-7526 GCA_045110715.1 Rubripirellula sp. | reverse complement strand
GCGTTCTTGAAAGAGCACTACCGTGAGATGCCACGAACGATGCTGCGGTACGCGATCGAGAAGTTTCCGGAAGGCAAACGGAAACGATACCTCAACGGTAAGATCTAGCGCTGACGAACCGCGTCCAAAGGGGGCGTCCGTCAGCGTTGTCGCTTGCGGCGGATTGCTTTATGGTGTGCACAGAATTTGAGCACACAATGACGCAACTCGCTGTTGCGTTGAAAGGAAAAGGGAGTTTTCGATGGATCAGTCGTGCCGATTGTCGGTCGTTGTCCCAACGCATGGTCGCGTTGAGCTCTTTCTTGAAACTCTCGAAAGCCTTCAGAAACAGACCCTTGGCGACTTTGAATTGGTGGTCACCGATGATTCTGGAGCGCCCGAAGATCGTCAGCAAATTTCTGACGCGGTGGATGGCTACCGAGAACAAACCGGCCGAATAGCGAAGTATGTGTTCACCACTGCAAAGCTTGGCCAAGCGGCGAACACCAATCAGGGCCTGGCCTCTGCCACGGGGCAAATTCTTAGGATGCTGCACAGTGATGACCTGGTGCGGCCCGAGTGCTTTGAGTGGGAGGTCCAACAGTTCGATGCTTTTCCCGAATTAGAACTTCTGTTTCAAGACTGCCTGCCCTTTCATCGCACTGAAGAGATCCAGTACTCGTCGCCGCTGCTGCGACTGATTGAACCTTCGGACTACTTTCGACAGTTCTTGTCGACCAGTACGGGACTGCCTTCAGGCACCCTGATGACTGCTGCGAGCTATCAGAGCGTCGGCGGGATGCGTGACGATTGGGCGTTTCTTTGCGACTGGGAATTGTTTGCCAAACTGCTGCTTCGCGCCGCGGAATCGCGGCGGTTTGTCGGCTACGCGACGGCAGGCAATTTTGCTTGGCGATTGCACGACGATTCGACGACCACCACCAAGTGGCAGCAGCACTACACCGAGCACGCGGATTTGATGAAGCAATGGCAGGCGACGCTTCCAGCAAGCGACCTCGATTTGTTTGTGAACGAGGCCGATCAGCAGGGCTTCTTTTGGCGCGGTGAGCAATACCGGGAATCGCGATTGATGCATGACGTTAGCGGATTGTCTTGGTCCGATTTGAAGGAATCGATTCCATGGATCCAAGAAATGCTGCCCAACTCGCGGGGACGAAAAATCATTAGCAAAGCTCGGCGCAGAGCTTTCAAAAGAAAGATCCGAGCGGCGATTGGAAAACCGAAAACGGAAAACTCAAACGCCTTCAAGAACACCGATACCGTCAGTGAAGACGACACCGCGATCAACGAGGACTGGAGCCCTGAGTTCGTGGTCACGCCAATGCATGGAGACCCCGAAGTACCGTTCGGCTGCCGGTGCATTGTCGCTCCCTACGACAACTCATTCAATCTCTGGCAAATGCGAGAGCATCTGGGCAGCGCCCAGCGAATTCGCCTGAACCATCCGAACTTCAATCGCTTCTATCGGCTGATCGTCGCCGAACTGCTGAAGTACATCGCAGTGGGCGCTGAAGTCGAATTCAGCTTTCACGACAACCAGCACATGACCTGGTTTGGCTTGAAGGCGGTGGTCGACATGGTCGCGCCGGGACGCTTCCAGCTCGTCGATCAAACCAAGACCCCCGTGGAAGGCTCGGACTCGTTTTCCAAGTGGACGGTGCGCTACCAATGCCTCAGCAAACCGCTGCCCTGGAACAGCGAACCCCTGACGGGCGTCAGCATCGGCGTGCTAACTCTGGGGGACCGGATGGAAGAGCTCACTCGTTTGATCGAAACTGCTCGCGAACACTGCAAGCTTCCTTACGAGATCATTCTCGTCAGCCCTAAGCCGATCGAGTCGCTGGAAGGTCAGCCCGATATTCGTCAGATCATCTTTACCGAGAAGGACGACCTTGGCTGGATCACGCGGAAGAAGAATTTGATTTGCCAAGACGCGAAGTATTCCGAGCTCGTGATCTGCCATGATCGGTTTGAGTTCACGACTTCGTTCTTTCAAGCCTATGAATCCTGGGGCTGCGCGTATGGTATCGCGGCAGTTCGGCTGCAATTGCCCGATGGAAAGCGTGGGCTGGACTGGGGCGTCGTGCGAGGCGACAACTTCGCATGGTGCGAGGGCGGTCTACTGAACTACCGCGACAATTCACGGTTCAGCTATGTTCCCGGCGGTGTGACCATGCTTCGCAAATCGTTCTGGGAACAGTTTCCTTGGTCAGAAAATCTATTCTGGAACGAGCACGAGGACGTCGAGCTTTGCCGGCGCGTGCAGCGGACTGGCGAGACCGTGCGTTTCTTCCCAGGCCTGATGATCGCGACGCGAGATCGTTGGGTCGACGAGAATCCGTTGCTGCCTTACTCGGATCAGCAGGATCTATGATTCGCCTTGCCGGGCGTTGATCAGCTCGCTTGCCGAACGGTCATCTCACGACAGGTCGCCAGTGTTTCAAAATCAATTCCGCGTGCGACCGCCACAATCCGATTTCGCGTGTGAATTGAAACCGGCTTGCATTGCGTTTCGGTCGCCGCGAAGTGCACGGCCTTGGCAACGGCCTCACACTGCGTGTCATGGAACATCATCAGGAACTTGGTGGGATTCAAAGAGGGCAACACGGACTGGACATCCAGTACCGGCTGTTCGCCAAAGTGCCCACCGTCGATGAACGCGAAGTCCAGTTGACGATCCCCGAGCAGTTCGGGGACCCCTTCGGGACTGCAACCAACTCGATAGTCGACCACCGACTCAATCTTCAAGGTCGCAGCACCTTCCAGGGCGAACTGGAGTCCACGAGGCAACAGGTCGTGCCGTCGCTCTTGTTGCAGGCCACGGATCTTCTCGACGTGCCGACGGGTGCTTTCGAGATCGTAGATGAAGTCTTCCAACTCTTCTTCGATGTAGGCGTCGACGCTAAGCAGATGCCCACTCGTCTTCTCGAAGGCCGTCGCCAGAAAGAAGCTGCTGAGGCCGAAGGCAGTTGCGATTTCGTACCCGCTGCGCAGGTCATTGGCTGCCACTAGGTAGTGGAACATCATCCCTTCCTCGAACGTCAGCGAGTAAGGAAACTTGCGATCGGGTAACCGATACATCCAATCGAGCTCGTCGAAGGCGAGCTGATTGGGAAACAAAACCGGTTCCAAGCGATCGGTGATTGGCGCCAGTCGAGGACGCAGTTCGGCGGCAAGCTGAACGCGTGTGGGATGCCAGGTCGGCAACATCGCGAGGTTCTGATCTTCGACACGAAGATGATCGACCTCTGTCTGGCAGTGGGCCATTCGCTGCTCGAGCGAACCAACGGCCTGTTGTTGCTGGTTCCCAGCATCGCGAAGGGCTCGGAAGGCAGCAGGGTCGAATTCTGCGATCCGCTGAGCGACTCGATTGCACTCGCTTTGAAGCGACTCCAGTTGCGAGGCAGCCTGCTTTGCTTTTCGCTTCGCATCCATCGCGGTTACGATCGCGATCAGAGCAGTGAGTAGCGATCCAATCGCAACGGAGTTGATCATCTTCGATCTCGAGAGCTAACGTTGCTTTCGTGCTAGAGCTTCGTTCTAGCGGCGGTTTTGGTAGCCCCAAAATCAAGGCTGGGCGAAGCAATGGTGCTTTAACCACATTTGTATTGAGGGTAGCTGCATGAGTAGCACGGCTGTCCCAGCCGTGAGGTCTCGACTCGGAGAGTCGGGCTACTATTTGCGTTACCCAAAAATTGAATGTGGTGGCAGCACTAGTGCTTCAGTGACGTTGCGACATGGGCCAGGTCGACCACGGATGGAAGGTAGACATCATGACCTTGCATTTCGGACATGTCGCAGACTTTCGTGCGGATCAAGACCGGAACACCGTTGTCAGAGATCAAGTAGTCGCCCGACCAGGTGATCACGATCAAGTCGGATCCACACAATCGTGGGTATACGCCATTCGGAAAATCAGAAATGGTCTGCGCTGTGTCTCGGAACAGCGAGATCTCTTTGTTGGCATTGATCACGTCCAACAGATGTTTGCGGTAGCCTTCTGCGGACTCCTTGTCGGTCACCAGCAGCTTGTTGCCAACCAAACAGAAGGCTGCGAACTGACTTCCCTGCTCGGACTTCAAGAAATCCAGCGTGCCCTCGATCACACCAGGGCACGTGCTGTTGAGAATGTCATCCAGGATCATGATCCCGCCAGGCACCATCATCTGCGAAACCAGATTCGAATCGCTGAGGACTTCATCTGCGAGGTGGCCGCCATCGACGCTGAACAGACGAAACTTTCCTGAGGCGAGTGAATCGACGCGTTGGGGGCTGAGCTTGGTCGAGTCTTCTTTGATCAAGGTCAACTTGCCGGACGTGTTCACACCGTTTGCGAATTGATCCTCGACACGCTTGGCGAACGCGACCGGATCGGGTGAATGCACAAACGAATCGATGCCGACGATTTTTTCATCATCGCGACTTAGCAATCCGAGCAAATACAGATAACGCCCCTGCCAAACACCGATCTCGCCGAGGTTGCCTTGTAAGTCATCCTCCAGTTGCTTCATCCCAAGAATGGCGGTGATATAGGCGGCACTCTGCCACAGCCAACCGGGCGTACTTCGATGCCCCGTGCTGACATAGTCGGCCAGAGCAGATTCTTGTTCGTGAGACAACATGTCGCTTACTCAGGAAAATGCGTAGAGTTTGAAATTCGTGAATGCCCGCATGTTACGGGGAGTGCTTGCTACGGGACAAGCGAAGTCTTGGCAAACGTCCTCTCGCGCCGAAGCTGCTCGAGTGTGGCTTTGGGGGCCGGCTGCTGGTGGTGGAGCTGAAACCACTGCAGGAAGCTACACAGAGCCATGTTTCCGCTGCTCCAGGTCACCCGCTGTTCGACGTTGTAGTTGTATTTGGGCCAGAACAGGTCCAGCATGTCGCGATCGACCACCACAAACCGATTGGCCAGCAGCCGCCACCAGCGATTCAAATCGTCGCTGGTCATCGTCTGATCGTTCAGATAGCGGCGGCATAGCACGATTTCAGGAATCGGCTGGTCCAGCAATTCCCCGAAATCCTCGCTGGGCTCGAAGTGCACCTCGGGGCCGCACATCTCTGGCGTCCAGTATTCGAGCAGGTCGTCAGTCGTGCCGAACATCAAAATGTCGGACAGGTGAAAGGGCAGGTAAAGCCGCGTGGCGAACTCCGTCACGAGAATCCTTTGCCGCTGAGACGCGTCGCCGGTGATCGGAAATTGCTCCAGCATGTTGCGGCAAAACTGATCAGCGTCGGAAACATGAATCCGCATGTCCGCCCGCGTTTTCATCACAAATTCGCATCCCGCCGCTTTTGCCTCGGTGATTCCACGGTGAGTCGAAACAACTTGCAAGTTCAGATTCTGCGGCCCCGGATGCTCGGGAGGATCGCTGACCACAACGTCAACGCCCAAGCCTTCGATGCGTCGCTTGATCGCCTCGTCCGTGTCTGTCCAAGTGGAGAGAATCAACTTTGCGTGAGGCATCGTCCGACGATACAGCTGTAACGTCTCATAGGTCAGGTCGTCCCGTTCGATCACGGGGCCTTGCATCACGATCGCGGTATCACCGCCAGTGGCGGGCAGTGCGGGAACCAATGGAAGTGCAGACGGCTCCGCTTGCTTTGGGATCTCGCGAAAGATACCCCACCAACGACCGTCAATATCTCCTTCACGTGAAAGCCGCTCGACCAGCCTTCGAAATCGGCGAACACGTCCCTCCGGGTCTTTCGAGACCAGCCGGACGAACCAGCAAATCCATTCCCATTTCCACATTGAAGTCAGTCGCTGAAGGAGTGCGCCGTAAGTTCGGTGCGCGAGTGGCTCGAAGCGATGCGAAACGAATCCCAATCAGCCCCCATGCCAATTGGGATAGAGGCGTGTCTAACTAAGCCGCAGCGGATTCGATACGGCCTGCAAACCCTAGCGTAACGAACTTTTCCAAGTCATCGGGCGTGCCGAGCCCATGCATCGTGTCTCCTGCGTCGCCGATCGAAACGGTTTCGATCCGCATGCCTGCGTCGATCAACCTGGAGTACACCGGCGCGACATAGAACTCGTTCTTCGATCGATCGTTTTCGCGGATCATGTCCTTGGCCGCCGAGACAAAATCACTGCCCCGCGTAAAGTTGTAGATCCCAACGGTCGCTTCATCGGACACGACCTGCTTCTCGACAACCTTCACGATCTGGCCTTCATCGTCTCGTTGAACGTATGACCATTTTGGATGATCATCTCGCATCGTCATCAGAAAACCGTCGCCACCAGCGTTCATACCGGCTTCCAAGTACTTGTCGATCGAGGAATCAATCCACTGATCGCAGTTGGCAATCATCAGCGGCGAGTCGTTGTCGATCCAGTCGGATGCCAGCAGTACAGTGCAAGCAGCGCCGGCAGTGACCCGGTCAAGCGTTGCAATCTGGCACCCCGGCGACGCGGTTCGCAACACAGACTCCAACGGGTAATCGTGAATGTGCGTCGATTGGCACAGAAAAACAAAGCGGTGGTCGATGCTGGGACGCAAGTTGTCAATGACCGCACGGATCATTGGCACACCATGAACCGACAGCAATGGCTTGGGGTCTTGATACCCAGCCTGTTGAAAACGCGAGCCGTGTCCCGCCATTGGTACGACGATGTTGAGCATTGAGAATCCTTCCTAAGCACCGGTGTCGATGTACTTGTCATTCGGAGCGCTCGGTGATTTGATCACCACCGTGACTGTCGCCTCAAGAGCTTCGAAATCGGTTGAATGGCCAGGGTCGATCTGAACGATGTCGCCTGATGTGTATTCCTGGTCGTTCATGCGAACGCGTCCCGACGCGATCACGGTGTATTCGGTTGCAATGCGATGATGATGACGGTCTTCGCGAGCACCGGCCGCATAAGTCTTCACGGCAACTTCCACGTCGTCGTTCGCGAACAGCGCGGGGCTGAAGTGCCCGACCAACCAACCTCCGACAAAATCGCTCAATCGATAGGAAGTGGGGTTTGTCATTTGACGGTTGCAACGATCGCTCAGCGGGGAGCTCAAAAGGTCGGATCGAACGTCCCGTTTGTGGATGAGATTGAATGATGAAAATCAAAAGCATCATAGAAAGAGGCCTGGGAGCGTGGCAAGATCGATGCGGTCCCGAGAACATCCAGAGTAGAACAATTGTCCCAATTGTTTTTGGCTGCCGCTCGCTTTGCGAGCGTTCAACAATTTGGACAATTGTTCTACAAACGGATTGGTGGGGGTGGTGCTCGCAGAGCGAGCCGGTCGCGGAAAAACAATTGGGACAATTGTTCTACAATCAGATTGGTGGGGGTGGTGCTCGCAGAGCGAGCCGGTCGCGGAAGAACAATTGGGACAATTGTTCCACAAACAGTTTGGTGGGGGTGGTGCTCGCAGAGCGAGCCGGTCGCGGAAAAACAATTTGGACAATTGTTCTACAATCAGATTGGTGGGGGTGGTGCTCGCAGAGCGAGCCGGTCGCAGAAAAACAATTGGGACAATTGTTCTACAATGATTAGGCTGCTTTTCGGAGCATTGGTTTTTCGACGCTGA
>JBGCGI010000034.1:0-67375 GCA_045110715.1 Rubripirellula sp. | reverse complement strand
GCCAACGAGGAAACGACATTCTTCGTGGCGGAACTGGTGACGACACGCTGGTCGGTGATCACGGAGTCAACTTGGCACCGATGGAAACCGACTTGCCTCAGATGATCGATGCATTGCGATTGATCGGCGTCAACGTCGGTGCGGAGGCTCTCTCGGGAATCGAATTGAACCTGCCTGGGTTTGGCCAAGTTGTGGTCCCAGAAATGACGGCTGAACCGGGTGCACTTGTGGCCGAACGCCCACGCTGGGACCGAGTGACTGGCGTGAACACCGAACTCGCCGTGATCGCTGACACTGATTCCCTGGTCACCGAAGATGACCTGAGATTGGCGGGTGCGATCCTGCTGACGCCTCACTTGATTGATCACGTTGATGTATCCAATGGAAATGACACCCTCTTTGGCGACGATGGCGAGGACTTGATCGTCGGTGACCAGCTGATTGTGAGCAGTGAACTGCAAACCGGAATTGCTCCGATCAACGAAGCCATCGATTCGGCGGCGGATGCTGTTACGGGACTGATGCACGCCCTGGAAGCTCTGGCATTGGATCATGACGTTGTTCGGTACGAAATCAATCACGAAGCCATCGCAAGTCGCGATGTGGAAATCGGAAACGATGAACTCAACGGTGGTGCCGGCAGTGACACAATCATCGGCGATGACGCCACGTACGAACTACCTGCAACGCGAGCGATTCCTGGCGGCGGCACTGCAACCGAGAACGCAGAAACTCTGCAGAGCCACCTGAATTACCTACGAACGGTTGCCGATGACGCAACTGGGCTAGTCAGCATGGCTCAGCTTGGCGTGATCGATGTCTTACTGAACGATGCTGCGAGCAGTCGCCCAACCCTGCCCGCAATCAGCGGGAACGCGATCGAATACGTCGAGCATCACCGGTTGATCACTGGGCAGGACGAACTGAACGGCGAAGCAGATAACGACACGCTGCTGGGCGGCAACGCTATCTTGATCGCGCCGTTGGTCACGGGTGGATTGGGGGACTTTCCTGAGTCAGCAGGTGCGGTTGGTTTCGATGCCGAAACGCTGGAACTGCTAGAACGCGATCTCTTTGAAGAGGCTCGCATACAGGAAGACAAACTTGCTGACCGACGGGATGCCCGCAGCGTCAACGTGCCTGAGGAACTCTCGCGACGAACGCCCTTGGATCGGATCGCCTATGTACCAGCGATTGATCGCGAGATTGACAATGATCTGATCAATGGTGGCGAAGGAAATGACTTTGTCGCAGGTGACACGAGCGTGCTGGCAACTCCGCTGGTGCAGAATGCTCCCACGACCGACTTGGAAACACGTGAACTCGATCGCCATGTAGAAGAACTGCTTGATCAAACCGTCACGGGTGATCTTGGTAATGTTCCAGAGTCCTTTGAACGCCACACGGGTAGACGCGTGCTGGCTGAGTCGACAACTGATGCAATGTCGCCACAGTCCCGACACGATTCGATTGACGGAAGCTGGAGTATCGGCGAAGACGAAATCAATGGCGATGCGGGAGATGATGTCGTCTTAGGAGATCACGCAGCAATCGTTTCACCAATCGCGATCAACGATCTCGGAACCTACATCACGCTGCGAAGATCTGCCTACGGCGTCGGCTACCTTGACGATGCAATGCGAACCTTCTTGGACACCGCAGCATTGGACCGTGTAGACGTTGACCTTCGTGGCGACCGAATCGATGGTGGCAGCGGGAATGACGTGCTAATGGGCAGCGTTGGTGACGATCGAGTTGACGGCGGAGCAGACGACGACAGCATTCTTGGTGGAAACGGAAGCGACGTGCTTCGTGGCGATGGCGGCACCAATCGCCTTCGCGATGACGGTGGTGACTACCCTCGCTTGGACCTGAGCGAAGAGATGGGAGCGGCTCGATTCACAACTCGCACTCCCATCACAACACAGTTGTTCCTCGATGCCGCAGCAGGCGCTGAGTTGCCCGCAACATGGACCGTCGGTTCGACTGGCGTTGGTGTCGATCCTGGTGATGGCGAGCCTGATACCCCGCTACCTCCAGTAGCTCGCGTGATTGCCATCAGCGGCGTCGCAGATGCGGTAAAAGGTCAAGCGACTGTATTCTCTGCAATCATCACCGATCTTCCAATCGGTGCAACACCAAGGTTGTCGTGGGAAGTCATCGATGGTGGCGGTAACCCCGTGGCGATTGGCTCGGGATCGCAATTCCAATTCACTCCGACGACGGCAGGCAGCTACGTTGTCAACGTGGTGGGGACGGACGACGCCAACGGCATGGGAGTCGCATCAGCGACATTGACCGTTCAAGACGCTCGGTTAGTTGCTGACTCTGCAAACCCAGGACAATTCGTCTTGATCGTTGGTGGCACAAGCGACAGTGATGACATCCGTCTGAATGATGTTCGCAACGAGCCGAACTCGGTCCAACTGCGTCAGAAGACAACCGGCGAATGGACACGAGTCACGTACCAGAACATCAGCCGCATCGAAGTCTACGGAGGCGACGGCGACGATGACCTGACTACCGACCGCAGACTTAGCATTCCGGTACGACTGTACGGCGGCGCGGGCAACGACAAGTTGCGTGGCGGAGCTGGCAACGACTTCCTGGATGGTGGAACCGGCGACGATCGGCTTCACGGAGAAGAAGGCAATGATGTGATCATTGGAAGTTGGGGGGCCGACCGCTTGGACGGAGGAGACGACGAGGATCTGCTGTTATCCGATGTCCTGACAAACGAATCGCTCGATGCCGACAACTTGTTGGCTCGCTGGTCGGACTCAAGTGCAACGGTTGCTGATCGCATCACCGACTTGATCGGGGATTTGACTTCTGCGATGGCCGCCGACGGCGGGACCGACGATTCCAACGGCGATCGAGGCAACGACTGGTACTTCAGTCAGTTCACCGATAGCGTTCGCAAGGATCGACTGGGATTGGACGTGACGACAAAGTTCTAAGACGACTCGCCGAAGCTAGAGAACCAGCGTCATTCCCAGGACCATGCTGTCTTGCGCGACGTCTCGATCACTCACGGTCGAGATATTGATCAGTGGGGCAAACCCCGTGCTGCGAACGTACTCCGCTGAGACCCGGCACTGCGGGTTCAGCTGCTTGGAGTAACCAACTACCAATTGGCGGTTGAATTCGAATTCCGTTCCGTCAGCTCCTTGGTCTCCGGCACTCCAGCTGACATTCCAGAAAGAAGCTCGTGCACCTCGATCCAACCAATAAGCTGCCTCGGCGCGATATGCGCTGACCAGCGAGCCAATCACGGGCCACGAACTGGTCGTCGACGTGTACTCACCCGCAAGTGTCACCCGCCCGCGGTCCACTCGCCCGTTGACAGTCCACGCGCCGTTGTAGTCCGTACCAAATTGATTTTGATCCAAATGCTCGGCAACGAAGCCGTCATAGATCGTGCCCAACAGGAATCCAGCACCCAACTGCACGTTCTGATCGTGGCCATTGCCGGAACGCCACGTCGCATTGGCTGCCATATTGTTCAGCTTCCCTCGCTCGGGCGAATCATTCAGACGAATGCCTCGTCCCCCGTTGATGGCCGCCAGCGTCAGGTCCCAGTTTTGGTCGTGATAGCCAAGTCCCAGCCCCTCGCCCAATGCGGCAAAGTAATGCCAAGTGACTGCCTGTGTGAATGGACTGAGTGTGCTGAAGTCCCCGTAGCCAATGTTCTTCTTACCGATGTAAAGATAGAACGGCGAAACCTCAAGGTCTCCAATCAACGCAAACGCTTGACGAACTTGCAAGCTTCCTTGCTTGAAGTCGCCAAAAGTAAACACATCCGAAAACAACAGCTCACCGTAAAAACTGACTGCCGGAGCAACGTGTGCCGTCAGTTGTGTGTTGGCTTGCAGGATACGAGCGTCCGTTGCAGTGTCACCGCTAAAGTCGGTGGGGAATCGGCCCAGATAGGGAAATTTGTTCTCGGTGTTCGTAGCGGCGGCCAGAAACGAAAGTCTTGCTTGCCCTCCCGCGACAACCATTGGCGTGCGTGCCCCGACCCTCTTGCGATGATGCAGAATGAAGAGTTCTTTATCAGTCTGTCGATTTTGAAAATCCAACAACTGGCCTGTCAGCGCCGTGTCGAGTCCAAGCCAGTGACGAGCATTTCGAAAACTCGAGATCTGCTGGTGACGAACCGGTTGCACGGCCGTTCGATCCCGCTCACCCGTAGTATGCCACTCTGCGGATTGCACCGCCGATGTCGGTTCCATCACCGGAGTCGAATCGACATCGATTCCAGGAGCAAACGCCTCTAATTCCGTGGGGGTAGCCTCCCAAAAAAATTCGCCTGGCTCAGAAGGCTCTCGCAATCCAAGCGTTTGAATGGGTGAAGTTTGGTCCGCTTCAGCAGCTACCGCAGGAAGACTCGTAGTGCAGGACATCGCGACCAGGCAAGAAGCGACGGTTGTGATGGTCCGGGAAATTTGCGTGAAAGTAGACATTTGCTACCAAGCCGAGGTGTGCACGAAATTTCTGGATGGATCATTCTTGTGCAATCGATGATCCGATCTTTACTCAATTTGTCGGTGCCAATTGACCTGACGGTTCCGCAAGATTTTGTGGGGGCTTACAGCTTGCCTAAGCAGAACGACTAGAATGACGCCACGAAATTGCGTCCCCACGAAGCCTCTCCCTTGGTGCCCCTTCCCATGAAGCAATCCATCCCCCTGTTTACGCTCATCGTTGGCCTGTCTTGCGTGACGGCCATGGCTGATAACTGGTCTCACTGGCGCGGCCCGATTGGAAACGGAACCTCGCCTGACGCGACACCGCCAACCCACTGGAGCAGCACCAAGAACGTGAAGTGGAAAACGCCAATTCCGGGGACTGGCTCTGGCTCACCCGTGATCTGGGATCAACAGGTATTTGTCGTCACAGCAGTACGCGTCGAGGACCAACCCGACACGCAAGCCGGCAGCCCAACGAGCGGGCGAGGCAGACGAGGAGGCGGTGGAGGTCCGATTCCGACTTTGGATTTCAAACTACTGTGCTTCCAAAGAGCGACCGGCAAGTTGCTGTGGGAGCAAACCGCTACGCAAGCCAAGCCTCATCAGGCAACGCACTCTACCAACGGATTTTCGTCGGCGTCTCCGTGTACCGATGGCGAGCATGTCTACGCGCACTTTGGTTCTCGCGGTCTCTACTGCTACACCATGGATGGGCAACTCAAATGGACACGTGACGACTTTGGCCCGATGAACACTCGCAACGACTTTGGAGAAGGGAGTTCGCCTACGATCTCTGGCGACCTGATTTTGGTTCCGTGGGACCACGAGGGTCCGTCATTCCTATACGCATTGAATAAGCAGACTGGTGAAACGGTTTGGAAGACCGCGAGAGACGAACCAACCTGTTGGGCCACGCCACTCGTGGTTGAACATGATGGGAAGCAACAAGTCGTGATGAATGGACAAACGAGTGCCCGAGGATACGACCTGAAAACCGGCGAAGAACTTTGGCGTTGTGGCGGACAAACTCAACGCCCCGTTGCCAGTGCTGTTGCCGGAAAAGGGCTTGTGTATGTTGGCAGCGGCTTTCGAGGCTCCTTCTTGGGCGCATTTCGAATGACTGGCAGCGGTGATCTCGAGGGCACCGACAGTGTGGCATGGGACGTGGATCGCGACACGCCCGACATCGCATCCCCCTTGCTGTCTGGCGGTCGGCTGTACTTTCACAAGGGAAAATCTGGGCAACTCAGTTGCCTGGACGCATCAACGGGCCAACCTCATTATTCCGCGACTCGAATTGACGGTATCAACAGCACTTACGCGTCACCGATCGCCGCTGGTGGGCACGTGTACTTGACCGGTCGAAGCGGCACAACGGTTGTCATCAAGGACGCTGATCAGCTGGAAATCGTGGCAACGAACTCTGTCGATGAGACGGTCGATGCGACCCCTTCACCGGTAGACTCACAACTGTTCATCCGCGGCGCAAAACATCTGTTCTGCATCTCGGAGTGATCCCTCCGATTTACACAGCCATTCCCTACCTGATTGGAAGTGAATTCATGAAATTGCTGGTCACGCTTTTCGCTGTTCTTGCCTCGCAAGGGCTTGTGCTTGCTCAATCGCCCACAGACCCAAATCCTCAACACTACAACCTGACTGCTCGAGCCAGTGAAATCGACTCTCGTGTGCAGGCGCATCCAGAAATCGATTTCTTCATTGATTCACCCAATGGAAAGCCTGCGGACGTTCAGCACGCTTCCGTTGACACTCGCGTGCCTGCGAAGGGACAACTGGTGATCTGGTTGATGGGGCACAATCAAAGGTTGATGGACCGCGTGACGAGCTATGGTCTGCACGCGATTCGCGTTCACTACGCGAATCGATGGTTCTCGATCTGTTGCCAAGAAAAGCCGGTTGGCGAACACTGCCGCGGTAACATTCGATTGGAAGCGGCAACCGGCGAGGACTTCAGCGATCAAGTGACGATTCCCAAGCCTGACGGAATGGCCGAACGAGCTTTTCAGTTCGTGAAGTGGCTTAGCAAGAATCATCCTCAGGGAAACTGGCAGCAGTTTTTGACTGCTGATGGATCGGGCTTGAAGTGGGACAAAGTGATTGTGGCGGGCAGTTCGCACGGATCCACCACCGCCTCTCGATTCGGCAAACACCAGAAGGTCGCTCGTGTGGTTGCTTTCTGTGGACCACGTGACCAGCATCAAACGTGGCAAGCGCTCCCATCTGCAACCCCCGCCAATCGCTACTTCGGCTTCTCACACGTTTTGGATGGTGGATGGACCGGCGACCATTACTGTCGTAGCTGGGAGCTACTGGGACTGAACAAATTTGGCGCGATCGTGAACGTCGACAAGGCCAAACCTCCCTACAGCAATACTCGCCGCTTGATCACGGATTTTGACGTCGGTGGCGACGCAAAAGTCGCTCACAGCAGTGTGCTTCCTGGCAGTCGGGCGTTCCAAGACAAATCGAAGAACTACATGCATGAACCCGTTTGGAGATACTTGTTCACGCATCCTGTCGAGGAAGTTGGCCAGCCGGTCCCGTTGGACGAAGGCTGTGACAAACTCCAAAAACAGTAATCACGCGGGAACCGGCATCCGTGATGGAGACGGCCGCGCCGCTTCGTGCTCGGCTGATTTGATGCCCTGCTGGTGTACCGTCACGCACACGCCTGCCACGAAGAACAAGAACATGTGGACCATTGGAATGATCATCACATCTTGGAACATGCCATTGCAAAGATAGGCGGTCGCGGTCCCCAGGATGAGCATTCCAACCCAACGCTTCTCTTTTTGAACCGTCGCCTCGCGAGCTAGTTGCCAACCAATTCCGGTCATCATGGCAAGCCATGCCACGAACATCGACAGGCCGACTAGCCCAGTGTCCACGAGAACAGAAAGCAACACATTGTGCTGTGCGTAGGTCCTCGCTTGCTCCAACGGAAGATTGTAGCTGCGATCATTGTGATACGGATCGTTGTGCTCAAAATAATGGCCGTAACCGTGTCCGATGATCGGATGATCTTGAAACATTTCCCATGCCACAATCGCCAAGAGCGGTCGCAATTGAATCGACTTCTCCGCGTCCGCAGCGGTGAGGTTCTTATCTCGCTTCAACCGAATCAGCTGATCCTTGAAGCCCATCGCGGACATACCGCCAAACAGAATCACCATCGCCAAGCCAAACACTCGGACTCCCCGAGGTGCGTAAATCATCGCGATCACAACCAGAGCAAAGAACACTCCCATCCACGAACTGCGAGTCAATGTCGCGTAAACTCCAACCAACATGATCAGCGAGAAGATTCCGTAGATCAGTTTGCCTCGATGCTTTGCGTAGATGCATCCAACCACAGCGGCAACAAAACCGATGGTCATCAGGATTCCGTTTCCAGATGGGTTCATCAGCGGGCCGCGGCCACGGCCGTAAAACTCCCAGACCTCTGCGTCGACAATGAAGCGAGGAAACACCAATCCGTGGAGTCCCGAGATCTCAAACATTGCTGTGATTGCCAAGTACACTCCCAATGCAATGACGCCGCGAAACATCCAGCGCACATCGACTTCACGAAGTTCGACCAGTCGGGCGATCAGGTACATGCCTGCTGGCATCGCAATGTAAAACAGCCAACGTGCAGTCGGCGAACTTCCTGTCGGAACCGGGCCGCCACGTAGTGCGCTCACAAAGAACCAGCCGACGATTCCAATGACCAACCAATCCATTCGTGTCAGCATTGGGATTTTTGTGTAGCCAACTCGCCATCCAACGACGGCCAGCGCGAACATACAGAACCAAACGATTCTGTCGAGACTGAACTGGATAGGGCCGTCGATCGCAAAGAATGAAGGTCCAAAAACAGTGCCCAATCCTAGAACGAGCATCGCGATCACAATCAGTCGACCGCTTTGCACGACTGGAATCATCCAGACGAGGCAAGCGAGTGCGAAAAGGGCGATGAGGAAATCCATGACTTGATACTCTTCTAGGAAGCAGCGGCCGTGTTGGCAGCTTCATTGCCGGAGTGATTGGGGATGTGCGGTTCTTTGTTGGTGATCTGTGCGGCCGACTTTGGAGTTCGACCGCCCGTCAAGACGGCAATCAGCGAAGGGCATGCCTTGTTCAGTACCAATGCGATTCCGAAGCAACCCAAGAGGACAAGCGGTGTTTCGACCCAACACGCGATGCTCTGATTCAGGACTCGATCCGAAACTCGCTCGACGACCGCTCGCAAAGGGAATTCGTGAATCAGATAGACGAAGAACGAGGCGCCGGACAATCGAATCAGAAAACCGCAGCGGATTCGCCAAGCCAGCATGAAGAGTGCGAAGCAACCCACGATGACTGAAAACTGGTGAAGCAGCAGATCGTTCCAGCCGTAGTCCGTTGCGTACCAAATATCAAAGTCTGCTCGGCGACAGATCCGTAGCACGACCAGATCAATCC
Source organism: Rubripirellula sp. (assembly GCA_045110715.1). Classification (GTDB taxonomy): domain Bacteria; phylum Planctomycetota; class Planctomycetia; order Pirellulales; family Pirellulaceae; genus Rubripirellula. The sequence goes on along the minus strand of JBGCGI010000034.1, from coordinate 58,439 downwards.
AGATCAGGCATAACCCAAGAAACATCGCTCGTGGAGCTCGGCCCACAACTTCGATCCAATGAATCTTTGAAACAGCGATGCAGCCAAGCATAAAGAACAGCAGGGTTTCCATATGAACCAGGTGCCATCCGGCAACCATGGGAAAGACCTGCCAATTCGCTGCCCACAAGCAAGTGATGATCCCTACTGAGATCATCTGAGTCCAGCGGTTGGATGTGACTCGTCGGATCAATGGCGCGAACAAAACGAGCACCAACAAATCTCGTAGAAACCAGAGCTGCTCAGCTGGTGGTCTCAAGAGCCAAGTCGCCAAGAAACTTCCTGGCGTCATTTGAACGGGATTGCCCTCGAAACGTCGGACCATCAACCAACTGGTAAACGCGATGGAGCCAATGATAAAGTAGGGAAGGAAGACTGAGCGTGTTCGGTGCGACAGCTTCTTGCGGTAGGTCGCGAACGTGCCGTCGTCGCTACGAAAATAGAATAGGCCAGCAGCGAATGCGAACAGTGGAACGGCTACGCGACCGATACCACCAAATAAAAATTCTTGGATCAATTCGTTCCAGGTCGCGTTTGCTGGATCAGCAAAGTCTGGGACATCCGACTTGTAGTGAATCCCGACCACCAGAATCGTCGCCAGCAAGGCGACCACCTGAAAAGTCTGTTTGGCTTCAACAGATAAATCGCTGCGCACCAGTGAATTCCGGTTGTATCAATTGAATGGATCGATGGTATTCTCGAGCGATTCGCTCGCTAAGCTGAACGGCGCGTACCGGCCAGTCTTGAAACATAGGTCATGAAATTGGCGCGAATCCGCGATCAGCCACGACCGCGTATCGAATCACCAGCCGCCAAGGATCACGCCATGCACTCGCTCCTAGAACGGCCAGCTTGAAAAGGCAGTGCTTCGTCCTGGACAGAAAAAGCCCCGTGAAACGCGGGAACAAATGACTACTCGCAATCGGACGCCTCACTAGCAACAATAGGTGCCTCGATGAATTCCCCTTGGCACCCACATTGGTACTTGATCTATGAGTCGTTTGAGTCGTCGTCATTTTTTGTCCACTACGATCGCTGCTGGGGTCACAACCTCGCTGGCCCCCACAACTTTGCGTGCAGCCAACGCAAACGATGAAATCAATCTTGGTTTCATTAGCTGTGGCGGACGTGCCGGCGGATTGATGGGCGCGTTCAGCAGCGTGGAAGGCGTCAACATCGCAGGCTTGTGCGACGTCGATGAGAAACGCCTGGGGCTGGCGAAGGAACGATTCCCGAAAGCAACCGGCTGGGCCGATCTGCGTGAGATGCTGGACTCCGACAGCATTGATGCTGTGGTTGTCGCGACGTGCAATCACTGGCATTGCCTTGCTGCGATCTGGGCGATGGAGGCCGGCAAAGACGTCTACGTAGAAAAGCCACTTTCCCACAGCCAATGGGAAGGTCGGCAAACCGTTGCAGCGGCTCGAAAGTACAACAAGATCTGTCAGCTTGGAACTCAGCAACGATCGGATCCGATGCAGGCAGAAATCAAGAAATTCCTGCATGAAGACAAAGTGCTTGGTGAGATCAGCGCTGCGAGGGTCAATCGCTACGGTGTTCGCCCATCGATTGGTAAACGCGACAAGCCGCTAGAGATCGAGAAGAATGTTGCCTACGACCTGTGGTTGGGACCTGCCCAAGATCAACCGATTTTCCGTGACAAGTTGCATTACGATTGGCACTGGGATTGGAACACCGGTTCCGGCGAGATGGGCAATTGGGGCGTCCACGTGCTGGATGATCTTCGTAACAACGTTTTTCAAGACTCGGTCGCGCTCCCCAAGCGAATCCTTGGTGGCGGTGGGCGTGTTGGATTGAACGATGCAGGCCAAACACCAAACGTTCACTTTGCCTACTTCGATACAGGATCGATCCCTGTTGTGATCGGGTTGTCAAATCTGCCCGCCGATCCGAATGCCCAAGGCAAAGACCGGAAGAGTCCGAAGCATCCTGGCCCAAGCAGTGGCTACATCGCGTACTGCGAAGGAGGCCGATTCGAGGGCCAACGAGGCAGAGGAAAAGCCATCGACCTGGACGGCAAGGTGATCAAGGAGTTCAAGGGCAACGGCGATGTTCGCCACCAGGAGACTTTCATCGAAGCAGTCCGCACACGCGACCGCTCAATCCTGAATGCCGAAGTCGCAGTCGGCAACGACAGCACCGGATGGTGCAACATGGCGAATATCGCGTTTCGAGCTGGCAAAGAGTTCACGAGAAAAGACGTCAGCCAGGTCGACTTGGATGAATGGCACACCGTCATCGGTGAAATGGACGAGCACCTGAGTGCACATGACGTTGCGTTGGAAAGCGATTCCATCCGCCTGAGCGGGATGCTGGAACTGGACCCGAAGACAGAGCAGTTCGTCGGCGAACACGCTGACTCAGCAAATCGATTCCTGAAACGCGAGTATCGCAAGGGCTACGAAGTACCCGACTTGTCTTAACCCCCTGTTCTGAGGCAGCTCGCAGCTCTCGTGAAGCGACTCAGAAAGCCTGAGACGCTCCAGCGGGTTTGACCAAAGGCTGGATCAGCAATGATCCAGCCTCCGTTGTCAGCACGGTCAATCACGAGTGCGTTTTATCGCCCACACACCACGCAATCGTCGCGGCGAGCAACGTTCATCATTCGGAATCGCATTCTTCGCATATCCATTCGCAACAAACGTCCGGCGAGCGTCTCCCCCATTCCCGTGATGACTTTGACGGCCTCGACCGCGCCCAAGCAAGCAACCGTTCCAGAAACAGCTCCTAGGACCGGGAACTCTCGCTTCCAAGTGGGAGGCTGTTCAGGGAAGATGCATTGCAAACACGGAGACTCATGCGGAATCACGGTGGTGATGTGTGCCTCCATGTCAAACATCGCACATTCAATCAGCGGCTTGTTCTGCAAAACCGCCTGTTGATTCATTGCGAAACGTTCCTCGAACAACGGCGCGCAGTCAACGACCACATCGCACTGTTCCACCAACCCAGCAGCATTTCGTGCGCTAACGTTCTCAGGAACGCAGATCAGATTGAGCCGCGGATTCAGATCGAGCAACCGTCGCCGAATCGAATCGACTCGCGGCTTGCCAATTCCCTCATGCGTCATCAGCAGTTGGCGGTTCAGGTCGCTGTGCTTCACGTTCCCAGCATGAGCAAGCACCATCGTGCCGACACCAGCAGCCGCCAATTCGTAAGCAACCACGCTTCCGACACCGCCCACGCGAGACACCATCACCGAAGCGTTTTTCAATTTCCGCTGACCGACTTCACCCAAATCAGGCAGCCACATTTGCCATTCATAAATCGCGCGTTCTTCGTCCGTCAGGTCGGTTTCAGGCATCAGCTGCAGTCTTCAAATTCGTAGTCGATGTCGGCGTTCGCTTGCGAAGGCAATCCAGGTTGGGCGTACCAAATCGAAACGTAAAGCCGAAGAATCGTTCGTTTTTTCCAATCCGTTGGTGTCGATGGTACATTATTCCGACCACTCCCACCCAGAGCACCAGTATGCAGTTACACCGATTTGTTCAACTCGTCGTTTTGTTCTTTCTGATGGCCACCGGTGTACATGGACAGACGCCGGAAACAGCGTTGGGCGACCAGCTTGTCCATGACTACTTTGCTGGGCAAACCAAAGTCTTGACGGACCGTACTTTCAAGGACATTCAAACTCTCGATGACTGGGTCGAACGGCGCGGCGAGTATCGGCGTCAGCTCCTTGAGATGCTGGGGCTGGATCCCATGCCAGAGAAGACCGACTTGAAACCCGTTGTCACTGGCACGCATCAAAACGGGGAGATTGTGGTGGAACGCCTGCAATTTCAATCGATGCCTGGACTCTACGTGACGGCGAACCTTTACCGACCAAAAGAACAAGATGAAGCGTTGCCAGTGATCCTCTATGTGTGCGGGCACGGACGCGTGAAGAAGAACGGCATCAGCTACGGCAATAAGACGCACTACCAACACCATGGTGCCTGGTTCGCTCGCAACGGATATGTCTGCCTCACGATCGATACCATTCAACTTGGCGAGCTTGAGGGTATTCACCACGGAACCTACCGCGAAAAAATGTGGTGGTGGAACAATCGCGGTTACACCCCGGCTGGTGTGGAAGCCTGGAACTGCATGCGTGCTCTGGATTACCTCGAAACAAGAAAAGAGGTCGATGCGAAACGAATCGGTGTCACCGGGCGAAGCGGTGGTGGCGCCTATTCTTGGTGGATTGCTGCGATCGATGACCGCATTCAGGTTGCTGTTCCCGTGGCAGGAATCACAAGCCTGCACAACCACGTCGTCGACGGATGCGTCGAAGGCCACTGCGATTGCATGTTCATGGTCAACACCTATCAATGGGATTATCCGATGGTCGCAGCACTGGTTGCTCCACGCCCATTGCTGATTTCCAACACCGACAAAGATCGAATTTTTCCGCTCGACGGCGTGGTCGACGTCCATCGCAAAGTAAAACGAATTTACGATTTGTTCGACGCATCGAGCAAACTGGGGCTGCAGATCACAGAGGGCCCCCACAAAGACACGCAGGAATTGCGTGTCCACGCCTTTCGTTGGTTCAACCGATTCTTGAAGAATGACGAGACACTCATCGAATCGGTGGCCACGCCATCCTTCCAGATTGAACAACTGCGTGTGTTCGAGGACCTCCCTTCCGACGAGCGGGTCACCACGATTCACGAGACTTTCGTTCCAGCGATCGATCCGACGTCTTTGCCAGCGACTCGCAAGGCTCTGAACGAAGTCACTCATCAATGGGAACAGTCTTTAAAGGAACGCTGTTTTCGAGCATGGCCCAGTGAGCCCGTTGAGATGGACCTGCAGACAACGCAGACCAGCGAGCACGACGGAGTCCGTGTTCAACTGATGGAGTTCACGAGCCAGCAACCGTATCGGCTGGAACTATTTGTATTGAATCCTGCCGATGCAAAACGCGAAACAATTGATATTCGAGTCCTGGATTCCGATGGCTGGGCAGAACACGCACCTGGCTTGGCACATGCACTGCCCCAACGACGCGAAGCGTTTTCCCGTTTGGGTATCCTGCCCAACAAGCAGACTTGGGACCGCATCAAGCCAACGGATTCGCCCGTTGTGATCGTTATCCCCCGGGGCGTAGGTGCCACGGAATGGTCGCGTGACGAGCGCAAGCGAACGCAGATCCGGCGGCGATTCATGCAACTGGGACAGACAGTGGCATCGATGCGGATCTACGATGTCCGCCGCGCGATCCAAGCTCTCCGAAGTCACCCTCCGTTCACTCAGTCAAATTTTGCGTTGTCGGGAAGTGGGGACGCTTCGGTCTGGGCCTTGTATTCCGCACTATTCGAACCGCAGATCAGTGAGCTATCGCTCGGAGACTTGCCGACAAAAAATCGTGATGCTCCCGATATTCTGAACGTCAGTCGCTTTGTTGAACTTCCGCAGGTTGTTCTGATGGCGACGGAGAAAGTCGACCAAATTCGGTTGCTAGGTAACAGCGAACAATGGCAATCCATTCTTTCAAACCATCCGGTCGGCAAAACAGTCCGAATCGAATAGAGCTCCTCTCAAGCGACACCCGAATCATGCGCAGTTTGCTTCTACTGATCAGCGTTTGCATTCCCATCACGGCAACTGGTTGGGCGCCGAACGATGGGGACACGGTGGTGTTCCTGGGTGACTCAATCACTCATCAGTCGCTTTACACGCAATACGTTGAGAATTTTTTTATCACTCGTTTCCCTGAACGCAACATTGCGTTTCACAACGCGGGGGTGGCTGGCGATACTGCTGCCAATGCGCTCGCTCGATTCGACGAAGACGTTGCCGCGCATCGTCCAACGTACGTCACGGTACTGTTTGGAATGAACGATGGCAAATACGAAGACTTCAACGCTGAGACCTTCCGGAGCTACCAGGCTTCGATGCAGTCTCTACTGGACCGAATCGAAGCGATCGATGCGAAGGCAATCGTTCTTTCGCCAACCATGTTTGACCATGCGGTAACCGAGCAACGACGAGACGATGCGACATGGCGATTTCAAAAAAAGCAGCATTCAGTCCACTACAATTCCCTGATGGCGTTCTACGGCGGATGGTGTGCCGAGGAAGCACGTCTGCGTGGCGCTGAGTTCATCGATCTTTGGGCACCACTGAATTCTTACACGCGGAAGGGTCGCCGCGGCGATCCAAAATTCACTTTGATTGGCGACGCGATTCACCCTCAGGCGTCTGGGCAAGTCGTGATGGCGTTCGAGATCCTGTCTCAAATGGGCGTCGATCGACCTGCAACGAACTCGATTGTCATTACCAAACGAGGCTCAAAGTGGACAGGCAACCGAGGCACGGTAGATGTGGTAGGTGACAAGCAGGGCGTAATTCGATTCACCAACACGGCCAAAGCCATTCCATGGGTTGTCCCTGAAAAGCACGCCACGCTTCCTCTACGTTGGCAACTTCCTGCTGATGGAAGACTCGGATACGAGCTTGTAAAAGCAGGGCATCGACTGAGTGCCGACAGGTTCAAAATATCGGGACTTCCCCCAGGCGACTACGAGATTCTGATCGATGGAAATTCGATTGGAACTTGGAACCACATTGCGCTTGGGACGAAAATTGAGCTTCAAAGCAACCCGCTTACACCCCAGTATCAGCAATCGTTACGCGTAGCCGAATTGAATCGACAACGCCATGATGAGACCATTCGTCCAGCACGCGACAAATGGGGAACCATCAAGGGCTTGCGGAAGCGGTACGCGAGTGACCCCGCGAAGTTGAACGTTCGATTGTCCGAGACAAAAGAGATCCTTGCCGATCTGCGGACACAGTCCAGCAAAATGCTGACCAAGGTGCGTGAAGCGGCAAAGCCAGTCGCGCGACAATGGACGATCCGAAGAAAGCTGCCATGATTTCTAGCGAGTTCTTTGTCCGCGGCGTTTGATGTATCGCAAACTGGCGCAGCAAACGAAGACACCGATCGCGTGCGTGGTCGCAGAAACCGACTCCATCTCCCAGGTGATCAACGGTTGCTCTGCCTCCAGCTCCATGTCCAAATCCTGAGGTGGCAAGTCACTCAACCACCGCGTCGCAGAATGCGGTGCGAATGATGGATCCTTGCGGGCGGGTACTTCACCAGCAAATTCAATCACTCGATGGAATCCAATTCCAACCGCCCAGCCTTTCATCGAATCGTCCAGTCGCTCGAGTACGTCGCCTGAGATTGGTTTGGTCGGGACGTTCTTCGCGACTTCCGGAGCCAACAGGATCAAGTCCCGTTCGTGATCCGGTAAGGCTGCCACGGTCCCATCGGCTGCGTGGGACTCATAGCGGACCGCGTTTGAGGTGCTTGGCGTGACGCCAATCAACTCAAGAATGCGTTCCAAATGAGCGAGATCATCTTGGATCGAGCGGGACTCGCCTAACCAATCGTGCAGCGCGCGATCGGTTGCTGAAAAGGACGTGATCGACAGCGCTTTGTCGTTGCCTCTCGATGCTTCCAGGCTGCCAATGGAAACGACCTGCCCACCGAAATCAGAAACAGCCAATGCAGCAGGCCGCACAACCGAAGTGAATTCGGTGGCTTCGGTCAACCGAGTGAATCCATCGTCATCTTTCAAAGCAGATTGGCCATCCCCAATCGTGACCAGGCTCTGGATTGCGGCATCAACCCTCGTTTCGGCCGAGCCTTGATCCTGGCTGTTTGAATCCACGCCATCGACAGCTTGGCCTGACGCACCGTTGCTACCGAGCAAGTTTACAACGGAGATCGAGATAACTGGCCCAATCGTTTGTGTCGCAAGCGTGCTTGAAGCATCGGAAGGGGCGACCGTCACGGGCACCGGTGGAATCACAACCAGCGGCTCACTTTCAATCGTGACCTCGATCAGACCAACGTCAGTCCCAGCCTCGGGCGAATCAGAAACCACGGACTCGCCCTCCGGCTGTGTAGCAACGCCGAGTATTCGGGTTCGCTTCGTCGAAACACGGTCTGCCTTTCGAGTTCGCGTCGCCTTTGACTCTTCGTCGGTTTCGCTGCGATTCGCCTCGAGAGTGTCAACATCATGCGACTGAAGATCGTCAATCGTCAAAGACTCAAACTCAATGGTTCCAAGTTGGCAATCGAATCCGTCCGCACTCAACATCTGGCGTGATTCCAGCAACTCGAAGCGACGAACTCTTCTGTTCGCAATCTTGTCGGGGGAGTTCTGCATTCTCTTCACGGTTTCATCGCCTCCCGTAGACGCGGGGCGTCGGCGAACGACCGGAAGGGTTCGGCTGAAAGCAAATTCGGATCCAGTTCCAAGCCCGTCTCCCTTGCGGCCAGCAAGGCAGAACCGATGTCTTTGGCCGCGTGCAAGCGCCAACGCTCTTCCGCCTGCGCGGAGACCGAAGCCAGATCGATTGCGACTTGAACCAACTGACTTGGTTCTCGCTTGGCGGCATCTCGATACTGATCGCTCGTTTTGGCAGCTGCCTGATAGCTCTGAGTGCGTACCTGCACCCGCAATAGATCTGCATAATGCTTGAAGAGATAGGAGTGAAACTGATTTCGATTCGGTTCGATCGCGACCGCGTGCAGTTGATTGTCGACAGAAGCTTGAAAAGACTGCCGTGACTCTGAAAGACGCTCCATCTTCTCTTGCAGTGTTCCGAGATTGCTAAACATGACTGCGAGCCGACTGTAATTCGCGGCATCGAGAGAGGCACTTTTCAAGCAGGCCTGTTGTATTTGCACCGCTTCGATCGCTGCCGCAATAGCCGATTCTAGATCGTTCCGTTCTTGATAGAGGCTCGCTTGATTGTTCAAGCACATTGCCAGGTCAAGACGATACGAATCGACCAGCGGCGCGATAGAGTTCAGCTGCCGGAACAGGCGAACAGCGTTTGAGAAGGCGACGCTTGATTTGTCGAGTTCGCCGATCTCCAGATAGGCACTTCCGAGTCCGTTGTAAGTTGTAGCAAGCTCATTGGAAGCTTTGAGCCGCGCAGAGGAGTCCTGTGCAATTCGCAGCTGAAATTCGATCGCGCGTTCTAATAATCGAATTGATGATTGTGGGTTCGACTTGGTCTGAAGCGAACTAAGCGTCCCAAGCGCGGCTGCAATCCCCCGCGTGGCCAGGACGTGATTCGGGTCGACCTCAATCACCTTCTCAAAATGCTCGATCGCAGTATTCAAACTCTCTTGCGATTGGCTCTCATTCCCGACTCGGCGATGGAGCAGGCCAAGATTACTCTGCGTGCACGCCAAATCAGCTCGCAAATTAGTTCGCTGTTGTGAGTTGGATTGCTGCAGTAGCTGTGATTGGATTTCGATTGCCCGCTCGAAGGACTGCTTGGCCTCATCGACTTTCCCGGAGGCAAGCAATGCGAGTCCTAGCTGGTCGAAGTTTTTGGAGACTGCCTGCCGCAGCACGTGAGATTGCGGAGAATCGTCTAACAGTGCCTGATAGCCCTTCGCAGCTTCTTGATAGTGTTTGATGGCAGCCTGTGGAGAATCCAACTCTTGAACCAAGCCGCCCATTCGGCTGTGCGTGAGTGCGAGCTGCGCCAGCAACTTTGAGTTGCCCTGAGCTTGAGCGGCGAATTCTTGATAGTACCTCAGCGTGTCTTGCATCATGGCCTGTCGAATGTGCTCCGCGCCCGGCACCGAGGCAAGCTGTGTCGAATAGCGGCTGCCCAGATCATCGACAGCATCTTGAGCACGCAGGAAGAAGACTTCAGTCAGCGCTGCACTGGCTTCGATGTCACGGTTCTTTTCGGAAATGATGATGCCGTTGGCAAGCACACCCAGGGTGGCCAAGCCGAGCACCAGTGTTGCGGCCAGGGCGGTGAACATCGAGAGACGCTGATGACGCTTGGTCCAACGCAACAGGCGTTTGGGCAGCGATAGCGGTTTCGCTGCGGTGGGTCGGTTCGCCAGAACGGCCTTCAAATCATCCGCAAAATCTAGCATCGTGACGTAGCGATCGTCTCGATCGCTGGCCATCGATTTTTGCAGCACGACTTCCAGGTCAACAGGAAGCTCTGGATGGTTGCGTCGCAACTTGGGCGGTACGCCATCGATGATCTGGCGCAGTACAGCGGATCCATCCTCACCTTGAATCGCTGCCTCTCCAGTCAGCATTTCGAACAACGTCGCACCCAACGAATAAATGTCGGTGCGATGATCGACCAACTCTGCTCGCCCATCTGCCTGCTCGGGGCTCATGTAACGCAGCGTGCCAACCAAGTTCCCGCTGAGCGTGACGGAATGTTTGCTCTGGCAGCGAGCCAAGCCGAAGTCCGTGACCCAAACCTTTCCCGCATGGTCGATCATCAAGTTGGATGGTTTGATGTCGCGGTGAACGATGCCGCCCTCGTGCGCGCAATGCAACGCATCGGCGGCGTGGACCGCCATGCTGACGGAGTCTTTCCAGCGATCGCCAGTAGCAACCGAAGACTCGATCCATTGATCAACCGTTTGCCCTTCGATGAACTGCATCGCGTAATGGTGGATGCCGCGATGCAGGCCAACGTTGTAGACCGGAACGATGTTGGGATGTTGCAGTTGCGCGGCCGCATGCGATTCATTCTTGAATCGGGTGATCTGGCGAGGGTCGAGCATCGACGCCATCGGCAACAGCTTCAAAGCAACGCGACGGTCCAGAGATCGCTGAGTGGCTTCGTAGACGATGCCCATTCCGCCACGACCGAGTTCGCGGACAATGGTGTAGTCACCTAGCTCGAGCGAGTTCACCTGCGAGGGTGCCTGTCCGGTGACCAATGGTTCCAAATCACCATGATCCTGAAACCCAGGTGCGATGCCTCGCAAGCCATCGAGTTTCTGCAGGTAGACGCGTAGCGGCTCGGCAACGTCAGGATTCTGTCGCAGCATCAATTCGACATCGACGCTTTGACCGGTCTCCAGCCGGCTGAGGTACTGATCCAGCAACTCGGTCAACCGCTGCTGCTGACCGAGCGATAACCCGTCAGCAGAGAGGAGATCTGTCGATTCGCTACCGACTTGTCCAGCACTACTCACTGGGCGACTCATCGTCAGAGTTCTCGTAGGTCAGCTTGAACTGATCCAAAGCGCGCAGCCACAGCATGCGGACCGCACCGCTGGAGCGATCCATGCGTTCAGAAATCTCTTCGAATGACAGTCCTTGGATGACCCGATAGACAATCACGTCGCGATAGTGCTCGGGGAGAGAGCTGAGCTGATTCGCCAGTTCGACCGCCCGTTCGCGAGCGTTCAACTGCTGACTAGGGGAAGGCGAACGTCCGGGCAGGATCGAAGCAAGATTGCCAGCAGATTCTTCCATCTGACTGGACACCTGATCAATCGACACCTCACGGCGGATATCCCGTTTGCCGGCTTTGACATGACGGGCAAAGGATCGGTGCAACGTGTTGATCAGGATCTTCCTTAGCCAACCCAATAATTCTGGCTGGCTTTCGCCACGAAACCCGGCGAAATCACGATGGGCCGCCAACATCGTCTCTTGAACCAGATCCGATGGATTGATTCGGCGTCGTAGCCTGCGATCAAGCTGTGTGGTGGCAAGGATCGTCAGATAGTTGGCGTACCACTGCAGCAAATGGCCGAGCGACTCTGTATCTCCACCACGAGCTTGGTTGAGAAGTACCAAGAACTCTTCGTTTGCACAATCAGAAGAAGAGGAGGTGACCATAGGTGGTCTCGAAGATAAGACAAGAGTTTCCATTTTACTCGCTGACGAATGAAACGGCAATTTTTTTGTCAGTACACACGCGATCCTATGTAGGGATTTTTGCTGAGGGATTTGTCACGAAATCCGGCGTCCCTTTTTGAAAACATTTCCCTTCGCTTGCCGGACGGCTCCCGTGTTTGGCCCAGTGGCTGAATGCGATTTGCTCGTTTTGTGACCAGGTGTCGAAAACGTCGCTATTCCCATGGTCTCGCCGCCAGCCGCTCAATCGAGCTCGATGGCCAAAAAAAAACGCCACTGCTGAGAAGCAGTGGCGTGTGAAGTCGATCTTCTGATTTGGGGAGAGCTAGGCTTGGAAGGAGCTTCCGCAACCGCAACTCTTGACCGCGTTGGGATTCTCGAAAGTAAATCCCTGCTTCTCCAAGCTCTCGTACCAATCGACGGTGGTGCCGTCGAGATACAGGGCACTCTTCTTGTCGACAACGACGGCAACGCCGTGGCAGTCGTACTTGGTGTCGGCGTTCTCATCGAACTTATCGTCAAAGTTCAGGGTGTAGCTGAAACCACTGCACCCGCCGGCTGCGATCCCGATTCGCAGGACCATGTCATCACCAAAGTTGTGTTCCGTCTGAAATCGCTTGACTTCCTCGGAGGCTCGTTCGCTTAATTTGATTGGCATCGTTAAATCAACCTTCGTCGTGGACGAGTTGTTTGGAGCAAGTTGGTTGAGGTTGGAAGGAGAGTTTTGTCTCGATCGGCCTCAGAACATCGTACCTATGATATTCACTGGTCTTGCATTGCGGCAAGGCACAACTCAGCGAAGGTTGGCAAAGATCGAGTTTTTGGCGACTTTTTGCACGATATTTTGGCTTTGCCGGCGTGGATTCCCGGCCTGACTAGCAAGGTTTCTTGGCGATCAGGACTGTCCTGCTCGCGTCACCGGCTGCCGTGGGCGTGCGTGAAATTGTCTTGGGGCATACAACATCACACCGTCTTTCCCTCATTTCCGTCCAGCAAACCACACAGCAGAGCTTTTCATGCGGCGCATCGGGACCCTGAGTAGCGAATCCCTGGCACGACGCTTTTGCGATTACATGGTCACTCTGTCAATTGACGCGACCGCTGATCCCGAGAGCAGCGAACCTCAATCGGAATGGAGCGTCTGGGTACGTGACGAAAGACACGTGACTCAAGCCAAACAAGAGCTGTCTGCCTTCCAACACTCGCCAAATGACGCCTGCTTTCAGGTCTCTGAAACGGTCAGTCAGATTCGTGAGCAGAAGGTCAACGAAGAGATGGAAAGGCGCCGAACGCATCAAAGTATGCCATCGGGCGACTCCGGAGCAGCGAGAATGATCGAGCCCGGTGCACGACAACAGAAGCTTCCCGTCACCGTGGTGCTCATCGTGTTGTCCGTGATGGCCAGTTTTGCCAGCGGCCTGAAAGTTCCGTACAGCAAAAAGTCGCCCACCGAAAAGCAAGTTTACGAAGCGCTGTCGGTCGTGGAATTTCAAGACTACCTTGCCAACGACGAGGACCCGTGGGCCTCGGTTCGTAAAGGGGAAGTGTGGCGTTTGATCACACCCATGTTCATGCATGGCGATGAATTTCACTTGCTGTTCAACATGATGTGGATCTTTTTCCTAGGCTCTGCGATCGAGCGTTTGCATGGATCCTGGTTCTTTCTGATGTTGGCATTGGGTGCGGCCGTCGTGGGCATGGTGCTGCAGGTCTCCTTGTCAACATTTCCAGATCTGCCCGATGCAGTCCGGGGCAGCCCGTTCGCGATTGGTGCATCGGGGGCTGTGTATGGACTGTTCGGATTCCTCTGGATTCGACCGTTGATCAATTCGCGTTACCCCATTCGAATGGTGCCGATGAACGTCGTCTTGATGCTCGGTTGGCTGGTTGCCTGCATGACGCCGCTGATTCCCGGTGTTGCCAACGGCGCACACGTTGGCGGACTGCTGGCGGGAATTCTAGTGGCGGTTGCCTGGCCGAAACGGAAATGAACCATTCCATCGCGGAAACTGCGCGCAACGAGGATCAAGTTTCGTTCATCCGCGCAGCTGGCGAGGTTTTTCGAGTCGCCCTTCCGTTGATGATCAGCGCAGGCATGTTCTCGCTGGTCTTGTTTGCAGATCGAACGTTGCTGCTGTGGTACGACGGACCTGCCATGAGTGCGTCCATGGCCGGCGGCAACCTATTCTGGGTGCTGACCTGCCTGCCGGTTGGAATCACGTCCATGACCGGTGCGATTGTCAGCCAATATGTTGGAGCGAACGAGCGGGGAAACATCGGCCGCTTTCTATGGCAGTCGCTTTGGCTATCGTTCTTCTTCATGCCGCTGTTCGCGATTTACGCTTACCATGCACCCTGGCTATTCACGTCGACAGGCCAACCGACCGAACTGATCTCGCTGGAAGTGACGTACCTGCGAATTCTGATGTTTGGCGCCGCGGGAATGGTGTTGGAAACAGCGCTGAGCGGTTTCTTCAGCGGGACAGAACGTACTTCGGTGATCATGTGGGTGTCGCTCGGTTCCGGCTTACTCAACCTGCTGTTGGATTTCGTTCTGATCTTCGGCTTTGGCCCGATTCCCGCGATGGGAATTGCGGGAGCTGCCATTGGTAGCGTCGCTGCATTTTGGTTCAAAGCAGTCGTGTACGCAGCGTTGCTATTGCGACCTCAGTTCGAGTCAATCTACCAATTTCGCAAGGGTTTCAGTTTCGATCTACCACTGTTGAAGCAGCTCTTGTTTTTCGGTTTTCCCACCGGGCTGATGTACATGACCGAGGCGGGCGGATTTGCCGTGATTGTGCTTCGCATCGGCAACCTTGGTGACATCCCTTTGCGTGCGACCACGATGGCAATCAACTTCAACATGGTGGCGTTCATCCCACTCGTAGGAGTCTCGATCGCCGCGTCGGTTTTGGTTGGCCGTCACTTGTTGGAGACGGGCCCCAAGCGAGCGGCCCAAAGCGCCTATGCAGCTGTCGTGATCGGCTTGATCTACTCGGGAACTTGGTTGGTTGCCTACCTCGCGCTCCCTGACATCATGATGTCGCTGTATCAAGTCGGCGTGACAGACGCGGAATCGGAAGCTGCCATCGTGATCGCGCGCGGACTGCTAAAGTTTGTTGCGATCTACGTGGTGCTCGATGCTGCGCAACTGATCCTAGCGGGCGCTCTTCGCGGTGCCGGTGACACTTGGTTCGTGTTGGTCAGCGGTCTCATCGCCTCGGTGATCGCCTTGGCCGTGGGGTTCATCTGGGAGCCGACCTCCGTTGCAAATCCAGGGGAAGCCCAAACGCTGAATCTGAACTGGTGGTGGTGGATGATCACTCTGTGGATATGGCTGCTGGCCTCACTGATGGCGGCGCGCTTCCTACAAGGAAAGTGGAAACAGATGCGTATGGTCTGAACCACCGACCAGTACAAGAACGGCAGTTTAAGCTTCTCACACTGGGTCGGCATCTTCATTCACTTCTGCGGCGAGACCTGGCTCGATCACGCAGGCACTGTCGGTCTCAGGATCCAATAGCAAACCGTATCCGTCCGGTAGGTACTCCAGCATCGAGTTACCTTCAACGACCACGCCTTCTACTTCTTCGTTGTCTTCAAACAGCTCGTCCATCTCTCCGACAAAAGCTCCCGCGTTCGCTTCGGTCGTGAAGGCGACAAGCACATCGAAGTCGCCCAACTCTGCTGTCAGGGCGCCCATGTTCTCTTCATCTTCAGTGCCATCGGAGACGCTGATCAAGACAAACTCATTGGCTAAAATCAATCCACGAAGCCCGTCTACATCTCGCTCTGTGACGGCTTCGTTGATTTTCAAAATGGAATTGCTCTCGGAATCGGACATCTGGTGCTTCCCAGGAAAGACGGGGGGAGGTGTTTGGAACCACGTCACAGACTTCCGAGACGGACATATGTTGTTACTTGATCACTCTGATTCCAACAAGGGGCACCGCACATCCGGCATTCGAAAGGACTATTCTGAAGGCTGACCTGCGCGAGTGGATTTTGTCCAAACGCAGACTGCGAACGCTCTCCAACGAACGTGATATGAACCGAATCGGGCTCACAGCAATCTTGATCGCCCTGCTGCTACTGGGATCCAGCTCTGGAGGCGAGGAACCGACAACCGTCGACTTCGAGACCCAAATCGCGCCGATCTTTCAACAGCACTGCGTGCGTTGTCACTCCTCAGGGATCAATAAGGGTGAAATATCCCTCGCCACAATCGCAGACCTGCAAGAGAACGAATATGTCGTCGCGGGCAAGCCAGAGGAATCGTATTTGCTGGATCTGATCACTCCGCAAAACGATGCGCCTCCGGAGATGCCACTGGAAGGCGCACCACTCTCCAACGAGCAAGTCGAACTCGTTCGACGTTGGATTGCCGAGGGTGCGCAGTGGCCCGAGGACATCGTGGTTCGCGAACTTCCCAAAGCAGACTCGACGTGGTGGTCCCTGCAACCTTTGCAAGCGAGTCCTGACGCGAATATCGATGAGTTCATTCAGCACCAGTTAGAGGTGTCTGAGTTGTCGATGAACCCAATCGCCGATCGTCGCACTTTGATTCGGCGTGCAACTTTTGACTTGCATGGCTTGCCTCCAACTCCCTCTGAAGTGGAAGCATTCGTTAACGATCCGGATTCTCGCGCTTTTGAAAAACTTGTCGATCGCTTGCTGGCTTCGCCGCACTACGGAGAGCGTTGGGGCAGACATTGGCTGGACGTCGTCCGTTTTGGCGAAAGCATCGGCTACGAGCGAAACGTGTTAGTGAACGATCTGTGGCCATTCCGAGACTATGTCATTGAATCCATCAACCAAGACAAGCCGTTCAATCAGTTCATCCGGGAGCACATTGCAGGGGATGTCTTCGCACCCGAACAACCAGAAGTTGCTGTTGGATCAGCGTTTCTCGTTGCCGGTCCGTACGACGATGTTGGCAACCAAGACGCTGCTCAAGCCGCACAGATTCGTGCCAACACGCTGGACGAAATCATCAACGCCACCGGCCAAGCGTTCTTGGGAATGACGATTGGCTGTGCCCGTTGTCATGATCACAAATTCGATCCGATCACGCAGCACGACTATTACGCGATGTACGCCACGTTCGCTGGGGTGCGGCATGGATCGGTTGAACTGTCATCCGCAAAATCGAAAATGCAACGAGCCGCAAAACTGCAACCGCTGAATGAACAGAAAGCGGCTCTTGAAAAACAACAAGCGGAACTACGAACGCAGATTTTGACACGGGCAAAAGAGCGTCTGAACGAATACGAGTCAAAGTGGACGCGTCCGGCAGTCGACCGCACTGGCACGAAGGAACGCTTCGATCCAGTCAAAGCGAAGTTCATTCGATTGGTTTTCGAGGCCCAGGACATCAATGCCAACTCCGCCTCAGGAATCGGGATCGATGAGTTCGAGGTATGGTCGCATGAACCGCAACCGAGGAACGTGGCCTTGGCCGCGAACGGTGGGGTCGCGTCCGGTGCGTCGCGAAAAATCGAAGACTTTCCCGGCGCCTACGGTCCTCAATTGGCGATCGACGGCAAGACCGGCGAACGATTCGTTTCCAGGGGATCAGCCCTGACCGTCGAATTCGCAAAGCCAATATTGATCGACCATGTCGTGTTCTCCAGCGCCAAAGGTGAGCCCACGCCAGAGCACCGCAAGTTTGTGTTTGTGGCCGAGTATCGTTTGGAGATTTCCAACGATGGCACGACTTGGACAGAGGTTGCCAGCGGACGTGATCGGAAACCCGTCAACCAAAGTGCTCACTTGGAGCGGCGACTCCTATTGCTGGAGACGACGCAAGAGGAACTCGTTGTACAACAGCGAACCGCCAAAGATCTGAGAGACGTGAAACGAAAAATCACCGCCGTACCGAAGCCCAAGTCTGTTTGGATTGGACGACGGGTTCCCGAAGACGCCAAGGGCCCCTTCCATGTCTTTGTGGGTGGCAGTCCAGCGAAAAAAGGAGGCCTCGTCGTACCTGTCAGTTTGTCAGCATTCGACGACCAACCGCTTGAGAACTACAAACTGGATAACGAAGCTCCCGAATCTGAACGACGACTTGCGCTGGCGGACTGGATCGTCAACCCCGACAACCCGCTTACCCTGCGTGTGCTGGCCAATCGCTTGTGGCACTACCACTTCGGTACTGGAATCGTCGATACACCCAGCGACTTTGGCTACATGGGGGGGCGGCCGAGTCATCCCGAATTGCTCGACTTCCTTGCCAAGACGCTGAAAGACAACGATTGGAAGATCAAACCGTTGCATCGCCTGATCATGAACTCAAGAGCCTATCAACAGTCGTCGAAGTTCCACGAGCATGCCGCCAAAATCGATGGGGATGCACGATCGTTGTGGCGATTCCCGCCAAGGCGGTTGTCGGCGGAAGAAGTTCGCGACACCATTCTGCAAGTGTGCGGCAAGTTGGATACAAGATCAGGTGGCCCCGGATTTCGGTTGTATCACTTCATGCAAGACAACGTCTGCACGTTCGCACCGCTAGATCAGCATGGACCAGAAACCTATCGCCGCGCCGTCTATCATCAGAACGCACGGGCTTCGGTGGTGGACTTGATGACGGAGTTTGATCAGCCAGACTGCACGTTCTCCGCGCCTCGTCGTGCCCAAACAACTTCACCGCTGCAATCGTTGACCATGCTGAACCATAGCTTCACACTCGACATGGCCAGCGCCTTCGCGAAGCGAATCCAGCAGCACGCGGGGGATGATTTCCAAACGCAACTTCAACTGGCTTATCAACTCTGCTATTCGCGTCCACCTGCCGAAGAAGAGGTCGAGACCTGCCAGGCGTTTCAGCAGTTGCATGGCCTTCCTGCACTTTGCCGCGTATTGCTCAACACAAGCGAGCTGATCTATGTCCAATAGAGAATCGAAACGGACCAGTGACACGACGCGCCGCGGATTCCTGGGAGACATCACTTCCAGTCTCGGCAGCCTCGGGTTGATGCACTTGTTGTCCGGTGGCGTCTCCGCCGAGCAAGCGATCGGCTGGCAGCCAGGCAAAGGGCTGACTCATCACGCCCCCAAAGCGAAACGTGTTTTGCAAATCATGTGCCCTGGCGCGGCGTCTCACATGGACCTTTGGGAGCATAAACCAGGGCTCGAGAAGCACCATGGCAAGCCGCTGCCGGGCGAGGAGGACATGGTTTCATTCCAAGGCAAGAACGGAAACTTGATGAAGAGCCCCTGGCCGTTCGCGACTGCCGGAGAAAGTGGAAAGAAGATCACATCGTTGTTGCCCCACATGGCCAAGCACGTCGACGACATTGCTTTCCTGCATGGCATGCACAGCAAAACGAACACGCATGGCCCCGGGTGTGTTTTCGTCAACTCGGGCCACGCAACGGAAGGATTCCCGAGCGCGGGTGCATGGACCAGCTACGCATTGGGGAGTGCCAACGAGAACTTGCCAACCTATGTCGCTATCGCAGACGTTCGTGGCGAGCCGCCCAACGGGAAAGCCAATTGGTCCAACGGTTTTTTACCGGCGCGTCACCAGGCGATCATGCTGAGCAATCAACGTCCAATCCGAAACTTGGCTCGCCCGGCACACGTAACGGCTGAGGAAGATCTGGCATCGCGCAAGTTACTGGATCAGTTGAACCGAAAGTTTGCCGTGGCCAACCCAGCGGAAACAGACTTGCAAGCCCGTGTGGCGGCATACGAATTGGCCGCCCGAATGCAGTTGTCCGCGCCGGAGGTGTCGGATCTGTCGCGCGAGTCCGCCAGCACCCACCAAATGTATGGAACGGAGGACACCAACCATCTCAAGGCAGCCTATGCCCGAAACTGCCTGTTGGCAAAACGTCTGCTTCAACGAGACGTGCGTTACGTCAGTCTGTACTGCGCCTCGCGAGCTTCCGGCGTCGATGGACTGCTGAACTGGGACGCTCACAAAACTCTCAAAGCGGACTACGAAAGACACTGTCCGATCTTCGACCAACCAACAGCAGCGTTACTGACCGACCTGAAAAAGTCTGGACTTCTGGAAGACACGCTGGTGTTGTGGACAACCGAGTTTGGCCGGATGCCAACGCATCAAGCCGGCACGGCTGGAAGAGACCATAACCCTGATGCTTTCACCTGCTGGATGATGGGAGCCGGAGTGAAGGGAGGTGTCAGCTACGGAGCATCCGACGAATTTGGACGCCGGGCGGAAGAGAACCCAACCTCGGTTTGGGACTTTCATGCCACCGTTTTGCACTTGTTGGGATTCGAGCACGAAAAGCTGACTTGGTATCACAACGGTCTCGACCGACGACTGACAGACGTTCACGGTCACGTGATCCAAGATGTCTTGGCTTGATACACGTTTCAACACAGGCAGACCATGAACCCCTACGCATCACCCTCGGAAACCTCCGAACTGATCCGCACGAACCTGTGAATCAAGCGTCGCATCGGCGGGCTGGCGATCTTTGCAGTGATCAACACACTATTGAGTTGCTGGCTGATCGGTTCTTGGCTGCAACAAAACAGTGAGCAAAGTTTGCGTTTGCTGGTTGTCTCGATCTACATGATCGGCTGCCTGGCAATCTTCGGGTGGGAGTCACGGAAGCTCCAGCGCGACCGCGAACAGGCCAGCACTCTTGAACAGCAAGAATAGAACAACGCCGTCAGCTGCTCTTGCTGGAACAGCCGCATCGATCGAAAAGTTGTAAAAGCACCCCCGGCAGGATTCGAACCTGCGACCTGCTCGTTAGGAATGAGCTGCTCTATCCAGCTGAGCTACGAGGGCGGATGCGACGCAAACGGTTGGTGCCAGCCCATAGTTTGCAGGCTAGGACAAAGAATTTGAAGGGTGTTGGTTTTGCCGTCGCTATTTCTTCAACGCGGATTTGACACTGCGAGCGACTTGCTCGGCAAGCTTCGCGGAACCGGCAGCGGAGTAGTGCACGTTGGCCGGGCGTTGATCGGCATGCTGCTTGGCGAATTCGAACAACGGATCAATTTCGACTCCACCGACTTCTTTCATCGCTTTTGCCGCAGCTTCGTTGTAGCGTAGCGAATCCCCCACCACGCGTCCCTTGCAGCCTTCCGGAACCGGCGTGGTCTCGCAGAAAATCACGGTAGCTCCTGTCTTCTTCAGACGCTCGGCAATCTTCTTGAGGTTCGCGACATACTGATCGATTGGAACCTGCGGATGGCTGGTATCCGCTTTCGGGTCCGCCAAATTCTCGCCATTGGCGCCCATGTATTTGAGATCGTGTAGTCCGAAGTTGAAGTGAATCACGTCCCAACGGCGGTCACCGAGCCACTCATCGACTGATTCCAAACCTCGGGTCGTTGGGCCACAATTGGTCTTGGGGCGCCAAACATTGGCCACACCTTTGAGCTGCTCACGAGTTGCCTGCATGTAGCCGATCGAGATCGAATCGCCGATCAACAGCACGTGCGGCAAACCTTCCTGCACCTCGGGAGGTAGAAAGTGGGCTGGTACCTTGCGAGCCTTTGCTGCCTTTTTCGGCTTTGCTTCTTGCCCAAACACCGGCAAGCAAAACAAAAGCACACAAATCGAAGCAAAACTGATTTGAACGATCATTTTTTGCAAACTCATTTTCACCAACCTCTGGTCACGTTTGATGTCCGACAGCAATTCCCAAGCCACCTATCGTATTCTTGATGCGTCCGCGAATCGAGCGGGCGAGGGACTGCGAACGATGGAGGAATTGTCGCGTTTTGCGATCGACGACCAGGAATTGTCAGCAGAATTCAAATCGCTGAGGCATCGTTTGACAACAGCGCTAGCCCGTTTGTCTCGCCAAACGATGCTCGCGGCTCGGGACACCGAAGGCGACGTGGGCACCGAAATCCGTGAGTCCACCGAGTACCAACGCACGAATTTCAGTGCGGTGGTCGCTGCGGCGGCAACCAGAACCCAGCAATCACTACGCGTGCTTGAAGAGTACGGCAAGATGATTGATCCAACGATGGCAGGAGAAGTCGAGCAACTTCGTTATCGCTGTTACACCGCTCATGCAAGACTCGAACTGCTGCTGACCCGTCGCGAGTCTCGCGATCAACTCCAAGCGTCCTGCCTGTATGCCTTGGTGGACGCCGGAGCCAACCAGCAATCGTTTTGCGAGCACATCGAAGCCATCGTCGAGGCGGGCGTGGATATCGTTCAACTGCGAGATCACTCGGTAGATGATCGGACCTTGCTGACGCGCGCCCGTGCGGGCGTGGAAGTCACGCGTCGCTTGGGAAAGCTATTCGTCATGAACGATCGTCCAGACATTGCAACTGCAGCTGGTACCGATGGCGTGCATGTAGGGCAGGACGAGATGCCGGTTGCAGAAACAAGAATGATCGTCGGGGATCATTGTTTGATTGGTGTCTCGACCCATTCGATCGAACAGGCGCGCGAAGCAGTCGCCGGTGGTGCCGATTACATTGGCTGTGGTCCTGTCTTTCCGGGACGCACAAAAACGTTTGATGAGTACGTCGGCACTGATTTTTTGAAACAGGTTTCAGCAGAGATCAATTTGCCTGCCTTCGCGATCGGAGGGATCGAACTGGCGAATGTGGACGAAGTGATCGCCGCAGGGACTCGGCGGATCGCCGTCACCGGCGCGATCCGGGATGCCGAGGATCCCGCTGGAGCAGCGAAACAACTTCGAGACAAGTTGACGAGCTAGGCGAACGCTTTGCCAAAAGTCCTAGGTGGTCTGATCGATCACCCAATTGCGATAGCCGTCAGTTTCGTCGGCGACCGGCAGCATGATGATTTGTGGTTCTTCGTAAGGATGCAAATTGGCGAGTTTCTCTTTGAGTCTGGGCCACACCTGCTGTGTCGTTTTGATCATCAGACGAAACTCGGTCGCCTGTTCAACCTTGCCTGCCCAGCGATAGTGACTCTTGATCGGGCCGTCGATTTGGACACACGCTGCCAAACTTTGTTCGATCAAGGCCGACGCGAGCAATTCGGCGTCCGCAGTCGTTTCAACCGTCGTGATCACAATGACCAGCGAATTTGCGTTGCTCATCACGGGCTCCTAGCGAACTGATCTGTTTGAAGTGCTCGATGCAGTTTAATCTATTCTAGTTCGATCCCAATTTCGCCTACGCCCCATTCTGCCGTATCCGCCATGTGCATGCGTTTTCTTCTGCCACTGCTCTTATTGACCTGCACAGGCGTATTGGCTCAGGAGCCAGCGTCCTCCAAGAACAGCGAATTGGAGATCGAGAACGCTCAGGTCTCTCTGATTCAGAACACCTTCATCGCGGCGCCGATTCCAGGCGTGATCGCTAAAGTCTTGGTTTCGGAGGGAGATCGTGTGCAAGCCGGTCATCCACTGGTGCAACTGGATTCGGAACAGGCGGAAACGGAATTGGAGGCAGCCCGCGCCGCGTATGAGGCACTGCGACTGGAGAGCGACAACGATGTGGATGCTCGGTACGCAAAGCGAACACTGGCGGTACGCGAGCAAGAGTTGCTGCAAAGTGTCAGCGCGAACCGGCAGTTTCCGGGATCCGTCAGCGACACCGAAATTGCCAAGTTGCAGTTGGTCGTTGACCAGTCGAGCTTGGCGATTGAACAAGCCGAGCACGATTTGATGGTAGCCAAAGCGAACGCCAACGAGAAACTTGCTGCTGCCAAAATCGTAGAGGCCCGGCTTCGCAAGCACGGCGTGCAATCAACGGTCAACGGCATGGTCATCGAGATCGACGTCGAAGCCGGCGAGTGGGTTGAAGCCGGAAAGCCGATCGTTCGTGTGGTCTCCTTGAACCCAATGCGGATCGAGTGTTTTGTGGACGGGCGAAAGCACGGATCCGAACTGACTGGCCGTCGCGTTGAGTTCTTTCCAGCAGGCGATGCAAAGAGCAACAAACCTCTGCAGGGGAAGGTGACCTTCGTGTCGCCGGAACTTCAAGCGGTCACTGGGCAAGCTCGCCTATGGGCGACAATCGAGAACCCCGACTTGTCGGCACGCGCGGGAATGCGTGGCCGATTGGTGATCGGCTCGAACTAACAGGTTCGGATCATTCGGCGCTGTTCGCAGCCATCTCGAGCGACGTTCCACCAACATAGTGAACTTCACTCTTGCACCCGGTCTGTCGAATCACGATCCCAAGGTCCGTCAGCAGCGAGCCTGCCGAAGCGTTGACGGCGATCAACGAGACTGCATACCGCGCTTGATCGGTTGCCAATTGCTGCTCGGCCTGTAGCAGTTCCTCTTGAGCATCCAGCAGAAACTCAATCTCGAGCTTGTCCGCTGTGAACAGAGCTTGCGAGGACTCAAGTCGCTGTCGAGACGCATCGGCTTGGGCGTGCGAGGTTTCCATCGCTGCAAAGCTAGAACCAATTTCTGCATACGCGTTGCTGATTTCGTGACGCAAGCTTCGTTGCTGTTCCTTCAGCACCGTGCGTTCACGGCTCAATTTGAGTGTGGCATTGCTGATCGCCGCGCGTGCCTGGCGTCTGCCGGCCACGACTCCCATCTCAACTCCGAACTCCCATTCTTGGTGGTCCAGCGAGAAAAAGTCCTGGTAGGCACTGCTGAATCGTGCGCCATCACCGGTCAGATCATCACCAAATCCTCGTAGCCGATAGCGTCCGATCAAATCCAACTGCGGCAGCAAGAAATTCTTGGCGGCAGTCAGGCGAAGCTGTTGCTGCCTTACCTTGAGATTCTGGCGACGAAGTTCCGTTCGCTGCGCCACCGCGCGACTGACCAGGTGATCAAAGTTGAACGTGTACCGAACCGAGATCGGAGCATCGCTAGGGCGGAGCAGTTCACCGTCGACGATTGGAACGCCGATCAACTGCCGGAGACGACGTTCGGAAACATACAATCCGCTGTTTTGTCCGCCCAAGGCATTCTGAACTTCGCGACGAAAGCTGTAGTAACGAGCGCGGGCCTGCGCCTCTTTGTTGGCCTCGCCGCCACTCAACTTGGCTTCGCTCTTCGCCAACACGCTCTGCCACGTCTCGTAGGCCAGATCCTGTGCCGCGACAACGCTTTGGTAGGTTGAGTATTGCCTGGAGAGATCCCAGTAGGCTGAGTACAGGTCGCGAACAAAGTTCCGTACTTGAATCTCGAAGTCAGCATCGCTGATCTTGTTATTCAAGCGTGCAATCACGATGCCGTTGGAAAAGTTGAATCCTGGTCGAGCGTTAGGCCCCGCGATCAAATTGAAATCGCGTCCAGCACCTTGTAAAAGCGGTTGTCGAATACCGGCTTCCAGCTGAGCTTCGTAGGAGTTTGGAAATCGATTCCCAACTCGATTGTTATCGTCGTAGCCATTCAGTGCGCTGATATCCAGCGTGGCTCCACTGTGAGTCCGGCGTTGCCAACCCGCGCTCGCGGTGACCAAGTCTTGAACCAACTCCTGCACGTCTCCGCCCAACGTTGCATTGTTGAACACACGGTCGTTGTTCTGTGCGTTGACACTTGCGCTCAGCACGCTATCGAATTCCGCCAACGCAGCTTGAGGACCGAAGAACGGGTCGGTTGCCGCGATTGCAGAGTCGTAAACGGTGGTGCTTCCGTCTGGGCTATCTAGAACACGAAGTCCAAGTGGACGCAGAACGGGACTGTTGGCCAGTGCAAGCGAGAGCATTTCGCCTTCGCTAAGGTAGCGAAACGCATCGGGCAGTGTGTTGGCATCGCGAGGCAGCGCGGATCCGGAAATGGCTGGTACAACCGGTGTAAATTCGGCTTGGCGAGTCTCAACCACTTCTGTGATTTGGCCTTCGACGGCATCAATGAGATCGACCGTCTCCTCGGAGGAGGCCTGCGGATTGATTCGATGAGACGCCAATTGCATCGATGAGCCCCACGCTAACGATGGGGCCGAGGCAACTTGGTCGCGTTTCATCCCAGGCAGGCTGCAACCGCTCACGACCACGGAGGCACATGCAGCAGACGCAAGCAATCGGCAGAGAGAATGGGCAGTTGTCACTCGGGAGAGTCTCACCGGGTTCATCCTTAAACTTTGGTATGGTGATGTAGCGAGAATCCTTTCACGCTTCTTCCTGTATCGGGAAGGATTGCTCATCGGGTGACTTGCAAGCAACCGATTCGTACACACGCCACAATCGTCACCACGGGTACATCTCGGTAGACTGTGCCGATCGCACGGATGAATCGTTCTGTCGCACTTGAAAGCCCCCATGAATCCCCCCTTCACACTGTCCCGAATGATTGGAGCCGGCATCCGCCACTCGTGGCGTGTCTCTGCCTCCGTCGCTTTTGGAGTGGCGACCGCAACCGCGGTGATCGTGGGAGCCCTACTGGTGGGCGATTCGATGCGCGGCAGTCTCCGCGGCTTGACCGTGGAACGTTTGGGAAAAACGGAAGTCGCGATTGTGCCGGGTGGATTCTTTGAACCGACTGGCATCGTCAGTGACGATCATCAGCCGATACCGCTGATTCTGTTTGACCGCAGCGTCGTCGAATTCCAAACCGCAGGTAGCACAAGCGATTCGATCCGTCGTGCTGGTGGCGTTCAAGTCATTGGGTGCGATCGCTCGTTCTGGGATCTCGACGTCAGCGGCAATGTGCCCGAGCAATACCCTGACCAGAATTCGGTTGTTCTGAACGAGGCGACTGCGAATGAGTTGGGGGTAAAGATCGGCGATCTGGTCACCGTTCGACTTCCTGCCGAGCAAGCCGTGCCAGCAGACAGTCCACTCGGTCGGCGCGACATTCAAAGCGAAGGACTGCCGCGAATGAAGGTTGTCGACATCATCGCCGATCGCGGTCTAGGACGTTTTTCGATCTCGCCTAGTCAAGCATCGCCGCAGATCATCTTCATCGATCGAGCAACAATTGGGGATGTGCTGGAGCGATCGGGCCAAGCCAACATGTTGCTGTTCACGACAGAGATCAAAGCGGACGACTTGCACGTCGACTTAGAAGACATCGGTTTGAGCTTGAAACGAGTTCAACGAGAGTATTCCAAAGAGGATCAACCAGCGGAAACCATCTTCGACTACTACTCTTTGACAAGCGATCGACTGTTGCTTCCGGAGTTGGTCGTCGAGCGGGTCATGGACTCGCTGTCCGAATCAAACGTCAGTGAGTCGAGCACCTATTTGGCAAACGCGATCGAACGGTTGGACGCCGAAGAAAACGTTGTGGCAACGGTTCCGTACAGCACAATCACGGCGATCGATTCCACACCGTCGTTGCCCTTGAACTTCGAACTTCCGGCCGGCAGTGATCGAGTACCGCTAGCGCTGAATTCCTGGGCAGCGGAAAGACTGGACGCTTCGGTTGGAACGGAACTGCGGATCGCCTACTTCGAGCCAGAAGTCGAGAACGGAAAAGAGATCGAACGATTCTTCGATGGGGTGGTGACCGACATTGTCCCGGTGACCCGACCAGCGACGCCGTACCGCCGCAAGCGTGTGGCAACGTTTGATCAACCACCGACGGTTTACAACGATCCGGATCTTACGCCCACCGTTCCTGGCGTGACGGACCAAGACTCCA
Source organism: Rubripirellula sp. (assembly GCA_045110715.1). GTDB lineage: Bacteria > Planctomycetota > Planctomycetia > Pirellulales > Pirellulaceae > Rubripirellula. The sequence continues at coordinate 31,261 of JBGCGI010000034.1, read as the reverse complement.
TCAGCGACTGGGACTTGCCGTTTCCGTTGGAGCGAAAGATCGCCAACGAAGATGATGTGTACTGGAAAGAGTACCGTTTGACTCCCAAAGCATTCTTGCCGCTGGCCGATGGGAAGAGGTTGTTTGGCAGTCGGTTCGGGGAAACCACGGGCCTGCGAATTCAATCCACTGCAGCAGAGAACGAAGACCAGCTGCGCACGAAAATTGACTCTGTCCTGAAACCTTCCCTGAGTGAGCTTGGGTGGGCAATTCAACCGATTCGCCAACTTCAACTGTCCGCCTCCAAGGGCACCACGCCTTTTGACGGTCTGTTTCTATCGCTCAGTTTCTTTGTGATTCTGGCTGCCGTGATGTTGATCGCGATGTTGTTCCGGCTGGGATTGGTTCAACGCATGCAGCAGTTCGGGACGTTGCTGACGCTTGGCTGGACACCGGGGCGGGTGGGCAGGCTGGCCATGGGCGAAGGATTGTTCATCGCTGCGTTCGGTGTGTTGATCGGCATTGGCGGCGGGATTCTCTACGCGAAGGGTGTGTTGTGGGCGCTGCGATCCTGGTGGGTCGGAGCCGTGACGGTTCCGTTCCTGAGCTATCACTGGACGCCGACCAGCCTGATGATCGGTGCGATGGCCGGCTGGTTCGTAGCAGCCATCACATTGTGGATGACCGTTCGCTGGCTCTTGAAGTTGGACGCGCAAACGTTGCTCAGTGGACGCGATCAAGATATCTCGGCAAAGCGAGACACCAAGCCAAGCAAGCTTCCCAAAGTTGCGATGGGGACGGCAATCGCTGCCGTCCTGGTCGCAGCGTTTGGAGCCAGCATGGGAGGACAAACGGCAGCGGGTGGTTTCGTTGGCGGAGGCATGATGTTGTTGATCGCGGCATTGGTTGGAATCTATGCAAGGCTGAAGCAGCCGCGCCGGATCACGGACGGGCGTTCGGTAGCGGGCTACTCAGTTGGAGCCATGGCTTCTCGAAACGCCTCGCGTCACCCGCTGCGCAGCACCATGACAATCGGACTGATGGCCACCGCAGCGTTTCTGATCATTGCGATCTCGGCTTTCCGATTGCAGCCGACCGATCAGGGTACCGGCGGCTTCAACTTAGCGGGGCAGTCAGCACAATCCCTCAACCGAGACCTACGAGACCCGCAAGTGCGCGCCGACGTGATCGGTCCGCAAGCGGCTGAGCTGGATGGCACCACCGTCGCATCCCTTCGAATGCGACTGGGCCAGGATGCCAGCTGCAACAATTTGTACCAAGCGACGCGGCCGACGGTGCTAGGGATTCCCGAATCGTTTGCCGAGCTATTTCAAGACGGCGACAACGCGAATGGCCTGCCGGGATTCGCCTTCGCAGCAGCGACAAGCGATCAGTCACCGTGGGACGCTTTGGCAACGCCTGCCACCGGAACCGAAGACGATCCGATTCCAGTCATCATCGACCAAAACACTGCGATGTGGAGTCTACAGATGATGAAGGGCATCAGCGAGAAGCGTACGTTCGAGTACGAATCGGGGAAGCCAATCACGTTTCAAGTCGTGGGGCTGCTGTCCAACTCGATGCTACAAGGACGCCTGATGATCGGTGAAGGAAACTTCCAAACCATCTTCCCCGACATCAGCGGCTATCAGTACTTTTTGTTTGCGACACCGCCAGATCGATCAAAAGATGTAGCCTCTGTTTTAGAAAATCGTTTGGGTGACATCGGCATGGACGTATCCGATACGAAGGAAATCCTGTCGGGAATGCTGGCCGTCCAAAACACCTACCTGCGCACGTTTCAGAGCCTGGGTGGATTGGGACTACTGTTGGGAACGATTGGCTTAGCTGTTTCTCAGCTTCGAAGCGTCTTGGAGCGCCGACAAGAGTTGGCAGTCATGCGTGCGATCGGCTTCAGTCAGCAACGCTTGGCGGCCGTTGTGATGAGCGAGACGGCATCGTTGCTGCTGATGGGAATCGGCTGCGGCGCAATCTGTGCGGTGCTGGCTGTGTTGCCACACGCCATTCTTAGCAATCTCAAACCTCCCGTGATGGAACCGCTGCTGATTGTGCTGATCATCATTGTCTTCGGCATGTTGGCCGGACTGATCGCGGTTCGGCGCGTCGCGAAAATGCCGTTGCTTGAATCACTGAGGAGTGAATGAGCTTGATCCGGCGTCTCCATGATCAACTGATCGATCCTGCGGATCACTTGGCCCTTGACGAGGCCATGTTGATCGAAGCGGAGAATGAATCCTCGGGAGCGGCAGACGCGATTCGGATCTGGGAATTCGCTTCGCCGATCGTCGTGGCAGGTCGATCCACGCGGGTCGACAGGGAGATCGATCGACCGTATTGCGAACGCAACGGAATCCCTATTCTGCGGCGATGCAGCGGGGGAGCCTCTGTTGTTGGTGGACCAGGTTGCTTGATGTATTCGGTAGTGATGAACCTGGATGCGTCACCTGCGGTCCGGGGAATTGACCAGGCTCATCGGCACGTGATGGGGCACGTCCTGGAAGCTGTTCAAGTCCAGCTCCCAGAGGTCACGTTGCAAGGAATCTGCGATTTGACGTGGCAGGATTGCAAGTTTTCCGGCAACAGCTTGCGGATCACTCGAGCGGCAATGCTGTACCACGGAACGATTCTGTATGACTTTGATTTGGACCAGATCTCACGTTGTTTGCAGGTGGCCCCCCGACAACCGGAGTACCGCCAATCACGGGACCACGCGTCCTTTGTGACAAACGTACCGCTTGATCCCAAACGGTTTGCAACAAGTCTCGATAAATCGTTTGGCGTGGTCGATGAAGTAAATATGATTGCCTATTCCAATCAGATTCGCGAGCTGCGTTCGCAACGCTACGATTCCGACGCTTGGAATTTCAGACACTAACAGCATTCCACGGCATTGGTTGGGCGAGACAACTGATGCCACGACAGACAACCCAGGGCACCTTTGTGACAGACACATCATCCGCATCCCTCGAATCCCTTCAGCTGAAGTTGCAGGCTCACGGCCAAGAGCAAGTGCTCGCGTTTTGGGATGACTTATCGATTGATCAACAGATTCAACTCGCCAATCAAGTCGAAGAGCTCGACTTGGAGCAACTAGCCACATTGATCTCTGGAAAGGATACGAAACAAGACTTTGCCGCGATGGCTGCGGCGGCAAGCTCTCCCCCATCCGTTCGTGCAGATGGAACCGGCGCAGGTTGGACAGTCGAGCAGGCCCGCGAGGCCGGGGAATCGGCGCTTCGAGCGGGCCAAGTTGGCGCCGTGATCGTGGCCGGCGGGCAGGGCACACGATTGGGGTTTGATCAACCCAAAGGAATGTTCCCAGTTGGTCCGGTTTCCCAGCGAACCCTGTTCCAGATCTTCGCTGACCGACTTCGGGCGACCGCCGAACATTATGGTGTCCGCATCCCGCTGTACTTGATGACAAGTGAAGCGACCGACGCAGAGACGCGTGCGTACTTTGAGCAGAACGACTATCTGGGGCTTTCCCGAGAGGACGTTGTGATCTTCAAGCAGGGAACGATGCCGGCGGTTGATTCGGCAACGGGGAAGTTACTGCTGGCATCGAAAGGCTCCTTGGCCCTCAGTCCGGATGGGCACGGAGGAACCGTCACCGCACTGAGCAAGAATGGTTGCTTGAGTGATGCGACCGAACGGGGAATCAAGCTCCTCGCCTACATCCAGGTCGACAACCCTCTGGCGAATCTTTGCGATCCAACTCTCTTGGGCCATCACCTGATGGCACAGAGCGAAATGACGACCCAGGTGGTTCGCAAGCGATACCCGATGGAGAAGGTTGGCAACGTGGTCTTGGTGGATGGCAAACTCCAGATCATCGAATACAGCGATCTGCCGGAAGCAGCCGCCGAAGCCACCGACGAAAAGGGCGATCTGCGTTTGTGGGCGGGCAACATTGCTGTTCACGTGATCGACGTGGGGTTCCTAAACCGAATGAGTCAATCGGCTGATGCCTTGCCATTTCACCGCGCCGCCAAGAAAGTGCCTCATCTGGATGCCAGCGGGCAGCAGGTACAGCCAATGGAGCCCAATGCCACCAAGTTCGAGCGATTCATCTTTGATTTGCTGCCCGAGGCCGAAAATGCCTTTGTGGTGGAATCACTTCCCGAAGAAGCCTTTGCACCGGTGAAAAACGCGGAAGGAGCCGATACGGACACGCCCTCTCTGGCTCGCAAGGCGATTTCCGACCTGCATTCTGGCTGGGTCCGACTGGCTGGCGGATCCGTGGATGAGGGAGTTCAGGTCGAATTGAACCCCCGATTTTCGCTATCACCGGCAGTCTTAGCCGAAAAGATACCCGCAAAACTTCGGATCCAGGCGGACCACTATTTTGACAGCTGAGTAGAATACTCCCAGCTTGTTGCTGCTCTCCCGAGCAGAACGGAATCCAGCAGGCCCCGTCAATCGCCTCCCAACAGCGGCATGCGAAACTTCGATGAGTCAGAGGGGTTTCAACTCATGGCTCTAATCTTTCCCACCCAACCTCACCCACCAACTGTCAATTCCATGGTTCAACTCTCGCGCAAACGCGGTCCACGCGGTGGTATTCTTGGCGGTTTGATCGTCTGCCTCATCATCGTGGGTGTACTTGGTGCCCTTGGCTACAAGTACTTCTCTGACACTCAGGGAAGGCTGTCCGCTGGTCAGCTGATCACGCAGGTGGTCAGTCGAGGCCCGTTTGACCATATCGTGCTTGAACAGGGGGAGATTGAAAGTAGCAGCAACCAAGAAGTGCTGTGCCAAGTCAAATCGCGTAGCAGCGGCAGCGGTGGCACCGCCATCCTGTGGGTCCTAGATGAGGGCACCAAGGTCAAGAAGGGCGATAAGCTCGTCGAGCTCGATTCTTCGGAACTGGAACTGCGTTTGAAAGAACAAAAGATTCAGGTGATCACCGCGGAAGCACGGGAAGCAACCGCAAACGCACAACTAGAGCAAGCGAAGATCTCCAAGAAAGAGTACTTGGAAGGCATGTTCAAGACAGAAGAGAGAGCAATCCTAAGTGAGCAGGCGGTTGCCGAACAGAATCTTCGCAAAGCAGAGTTGGCGATTCAAAGCAGTGAGCGTTTGGTTGCCAAAGGACTCGTCAAGTCTCTCCAACTCGAAGCCGATGCCTTTGCCGTCAAGAACGCACAAAATCAATTGGAAGCTGCCAACGGCAAGCTTCGTGTATTGCGAGACTTGACCAAGGCCAAAATGCTGGTGCAGTACGAAAGTGATATCGAGGCCGCAGAAGCCTCCTTGTCCGCAGCGTCCAGTGAACTGTTCGAAGAACGATCCGAGTTCGACGAGATCACCGAACAGATCGGAAAATGCATGATCTTTGCTCCATCCGATGGCGTGGTTGTGCATGCCAACAAGTACAGCAGTCGTGGTGGAAACGCAGAGTTCGTCGTTGAAGCTGGAGCCACCGTTCGCGAACGCCAAGAAATCATTCGCCTGCCCGATCCATCGCTGATGCAGGTCGAGTGCAAAGTCAATGAGTCACGAATCACTCTGATTGGCGAGGGCATGGCAGCACGGATCACCGTCGATGCGATCCCTGGCATGAAATTGACCGGCCGCGTGAAGAAGGTCAATCGCTATGCAGAGCCCAGCAGCTTCTTCAGTTCTTCGATCAAAGAATACGCAACGATCATCGAGATCATTGATCCGCCGGAAAACATTCGTACCGGCATGACAGCGGAAGTGCAAATCTTCGTCGAGCAACTCGAAGACGCATTGCAGATTCCGATTCAAGGCCTGTACGAGCATGGCGATGAAATGTACACGCTGGTTCAACGTGGTCCGGATACCTTTGACACTGCGAAAGTCAAAATCGGCGCGACCAACGACACCATGGCAAGCATCGAAGATGGACTCGTCGAAAACGACAAAGTCATCCTCAACTTACGCGACCATCTGACACTGATGGACCTGCCCGATGTGATCCGAGAAGACAACAGTGCGATGCGCGAGCTTGGCAAGGGAGCCAAGAAAGGCACCGAAATCCCTGCTGCGGCTGAGGCACCTGGTGGACGGCCCGGCGCAGGCGGTCGCGCTGGAGGCGGCGGTCGCCCAGGTGGTGGTGGCGGTCGTCCTGGTGGTGGTGGAGGCGGTCGTCCTGGTGGTGGAGGCGGCGGTCGCCCTGGGGGCGGTGGCGGTGCCCCAGATGTGAACATGATCGTGTCTCGAATCATGGACGGAGCTGACACAGACAAAGACGGCTCGATTTCCGCCGATGAAATCAAGGCCATGGATCCTGAGCGTAGCGGTAGGCTCAAAGAGTCCGATACCGACGGTGACGGCAACATCTCTCGCGCCGAACTGCTCAAGTCGATGAAGAGTCGGATCGGTGGCGGAGGCGGGCGATGAGCGTGACTGATGCCTACAGCTCTGGAACTCACCCCGACCCACCACCGGTGGGAACCGTGAAGCTCGCGACTTCGATTCGTGATCTGACCAAGTTTTACGTTTTGAAGAGCGAAACAGTCAAAGCTCTGCGTGGCGTTTCCTTTGACGTCCCCGAAGGCGACTATGTGGCCATCATGGGACCATCCGGTAGCGGCAAGAGCACGCTCTTGAACATGCTCGGTTGCTTGGACCAACCTACCAGCGGCAGCTTGCTGTTAGGAGAAGATGACATCGCCAGCATGTCGGACGACGAGCTTGCCGAAATCCGCAGCCAGCGAATTGGCTTCGTGTTCCAGTCCTACAATCTGATTCAGCAGTTGAGTGTTGCCGAGAACATTCAGGTGCCGCTTTATTACCAAGGCAAACTTGGTCCTGCCGAGCAAGCTCGTGCAGTGAAACTTGCCGAACGTGTTGGACTGGCCGACCGTTTGGACCATCGCCCGACCCAGCTTTCTGGTGGACAGCAGCAGCGAGTCGCCATTGCTCGAAGCTTGGTCAACGATCCCTTTTTCGTCTTGGCAGACGAACCGACCGGCAACTTGGATTCGGTCACCACGGCTGAGATCCTTGGCATCTTCGATGAACTGAACGCAGAAGGTCGAACAATCATTTTGGTAACCCACGAAGACGATGTGGCCGAACGAGCCAAACGCGTTGTGCGTTTGAAAGACGGGCTGCTTCATACGGACGAACTCGTCAGTGAAGAGCGTCGCATGGCTGCGAGAGAAAAGCAGCGACAAGCCGTCGAAGAACTATTAGCTCGCGAGTAACTGGAAAACAACATGCTTTGGCTTAGAACTTGGTCACTCGGAATCAAGAGCCTGGCGCTGCATCCGCTGCGTACTGGCTTGACGATGCTTGGCATCATGATTGGTGTCTGGGCAGTGATTGTGCTGACTGCGATCAGCCAGGGAGCCAGCGATCAAGTCCAGAAACAAATCGAATCGCTTGGTTCGACGACGATCATCGTACGCAGCCAGAAGCCACCCGAGGATAAACTTGCTGGGATGGGAGCCAGCCAGTATGGCCTGCGGCGCAGTGATCTAGAACAGATTCTGGTGAACGTACCAACGATCGAAAAAGCCATTCCCATTCGCGAGATTCGTCGGCAGTTCACCTACCGCGATCGAATCATCGACGGCCGTTTGGTTGGCTGCACGCCCGATTACGCGAAAGTCAATCATCTGAAAATCCGCAACACGGGCGGCCGCTTTCTAACCGACGCCGACGAACTGAAAGCGGACACCGTTTGCGTGTTGTCACACGGCGTCGCAGAGAAACTGTTTCCCTACGAAGAGCCACTTGGCAAGCGGATCACCGTCCCCGAGCACACTGACAAGTACAAAATCATCGGCGTGTTGGAGCATCGCAATCCATCGGCTGCGATCGGCGGCTCTTTAGATTCGCAAGATTTTTCGGCTGATGTTTACATCCCCATGCGAACGCTTCGAAAACGAATTGGCGACACCATCGTCACTCGCCGTAGCGGCCAATTTCAAATGGAGATCATGGAGCTGAACCAGATCACCTTGCAGGCCAAGAGCCAGGATCATGTGCGAACCTCAGCTGCTTTGATCGAAAGCATCCTCGCGCCCGCACACGCAGAAATGAACGACACCGCCGTTGTGGTGCCGCTGGAACTGCTGGAACAGGCTCGTAACATGAAGCTGATGTTTCTGGGCATCGGAATCCTTATCGCCTGCATCTCGTTGGTGGTTGGTGGCATCGGAATCATGAACATCATGCTGGCAAGCGTCACCGAAAGAACCCGAGAGATCGGAATTCGCCGGGCACTGGGCGCCAAGCAAGGCGATATCACTCGCCAGTTCTTGGTGGAAACCATCGTGCTTAGTTTTGCCGGTGCACTCCTGGGTATCGTGATTGGCTTGATGAGCCTTCCGATGTATCGCGCTGCGATCTGGGGGGTCAAGAATACGATGCCAGAGAAGTTCGCTGCCTTGCCCCAAGCCATCCGTGAAGCCGAACCATCGATCGTCTACTGGACCATTCCATTGGCCGTTGCCATTGCGGTGGGCGTTGGTCTGATCAGCGGACTTTACCCAGCGATTCGCGCTGCCAAGATGAATCCAATCGAAGCACTTCGCCACGAGTAACCGGCCGCCTGGGTGAATGCGGATGCTCGTATCCGCTGCTCAGTGTTCACGTGGTTGTATCTGGCCAAGCCAGCCAAGATACTGGCTCCGTCGTGCACACAGCTCCCTGAGACCAATCTATGCGGATTCCGTTTCGTCTTCTCGCCATCCTCGCTGCGGCGATGATTGGCTCCACAACACTTGCTGCTGAACCGCTCAGCATCGTGACCTACAACATCCGCTTCGCCAATCCACGCGATGGTGAAGACATTTGGGAACACCGGGTCGATGCGGTTTGCAATTTCATTGATGAACACGACATCATCGGGCTGCAAGAGGTCACGTTCAAGCAGTTGAAGGAACTACAGACCCGCTTGAGTGATTTCGCGTCCTACGGTGTTGGGCGTGATGACGGGAAAGCGGGAGGCGAGCATGCACCGATCTTTTACCGAAAGGATCGAATCGAAGTGGTCGACAAGGGAACCTTCTGGTTGAGCCCTGAACCGAACAAAGTTGGACAAAAGGGTTGGGATGCCGCTCTCCCGCGCACCTGCACATGGATGATGTTGCGGGACACAACCTCCAATCAAACTGCCTGGATTGCAAACACCCACTTTGATCACAAAGGTGCCCAAGCGCGCACCGAAAGCGCCAAGCTGATTCGGCAGATTGCTCAAGACCGGGCCAAGATGCTTCCTGCCATCGTGATGGGTGATTTCAATTGCCTGCCCGACTCAAGTCCCTATCTTGCAATCACGACGGACGGCTGGTTAGTCGACGGTCGAACCGTCAGCAAGACGCCAGCATCAGGCCCCGACAGCACGTGGAATGGATTTCATGAAATAGCGTCCGGTCGTGTCATCGACCACCTGTTCGTGCATGGGCCAATCGAAGTGATTTCGTATGAGACATTGAATCCGAAAACTTCCGAAGGCAGATTCGCCAGCGATCATTTGCCAGCTCGAATAACGGCGCGACTAACAGCGAATGAATAGTTGGTCTGCACGCGATCGGTCACGATTGATGGTCGTCGCCGCTGCGCTACTTTGGAGCACAAGCGGATTCTTTGCAAAAGCTCCTTGGTTTGATGATTGGCCGATCGAGTCACGCGGAGTCGCGTTGACATTTTGGCGTGCTGTGTTCGCCGCGTTGACGGTATTGCCGTTTGTGCGTCGACCACAGTTTCGGTTGGCCATGGTGCCAATGTCTTTTTCGTTTGTCGCGATGACCTATTGCTTTCTAGTAGCGATGGTCGAGGGCTCAGAAACCACAACGATCTGGTTGCAGTATGTCGGCCCCGCTTGGGTTGCCATTGCCGGGCTGATGGGGCTTGGAGATCGGCCTCGGCGAAACGATTGGATCATGGTGGCACTCTCGATCATCGGCATCTCCGTCATCGTTGTGATGGAAGCTAGATCGGCGCCCGAAGCGACGTCCCGCGTTTTGATGACCGGTCCCGTCGGGCTAGCGCTCCTGTCGGGTGTCATGTACGCAGTCGTTTTGCTTTCGATTCGCCATCTGCGTGGCGTGGATGTGGCCTGGATCGGATTGGTCAATCACTTGGTCAGCATCGCATGCCTGTGGCCGCTTGTGGTTGGCAAAGCGCCGTTGCCTCACGGTATCCAGTGGATTGCGTTGGCCAGTCTGGGAGCCGTTCAACTGGCCTTGCCCTATATGATTTTTGCCTGGGCTGTCCGGGAGGTCGAAAGCAACGAAGCATCACTGATCACCCTGCTGGAACCCGTGGCCGTGCCGCTCTGGACCTTTCTGGCATGGCGAAACCACGCCACCTACGAGTTGCCCAAATGGTGGACGGCGATGGGGGCTGGTTTCATCGCCCTCGGATTTTTATGGAGATACGGGGCCGCGCGAAAACGCAAAGCAAACGATGAGTCCGTCGAAAGCGAATAGTGCAAAGAATTCCCGCGACCCGGGCATTTTAGGGGGGGGGTTCCAGCGATGCCTCTGGGAGGCAGATCAATCTGAAATTGCCGTCCTCTACGACCCACCTCATTTTTGCTATTCTCTGCCTCAATTTGCACTTCGCGTGTCCTGGAGTTTTGTGGCAACACCGAAGCTGATTTTCGACGCATAAGCCTCCTTCATCGCTGGAAAATAACGTGCCTCGTCGCGACGACATTAAGAAGATTCTGATCATCGGCAGTGGTCCCATCGTCATTGGGCAGGCCTGCGAGTTCGATTACTCCGGAACCCAGGCGTGCAAAGCCTTGCGTGAGGAAGGCTACGAGGTCGTGCTGGTCAATAGCAACCCAGCGACGATCATGACGGACCCCGAGACTGCCGACAGCACCTACATCGAACCTCTCACTTGGCAGATGATCGAGAAGATCATTGCCAAAGAGCGTCCGGACGCACTGCTGCCAACTTTGGGCGGGCAGACTGGTTTGAACTGCGCCATGGATCTGGAAGCCAACGGTGTCCTAGATAAGTACGGTGTCGAGATGCTCGGTGCCGACACAGCCGTCATTGCGAAGGCCGAAGAACGAGACAAATTCAAAGTCGCGATGGAAAAAATCGGCTTGGATGTCTGCATGGGCTTCACCGTCAAGACTCTGCCAGAAGCTCGCGAAGCGCTTCAGAAAGTCGGTTTGCCAGCAATCGTCCGCCCGAGTTTTACGATGGGCGGTAGCGGCAGTGCGATCGCCTACAACAAAGATGACTTCGATGCCTTGGTGCAAAACGGCCTCGACCAATCACCCGTCACCGAAGTCCTGATCGAGGAATCGATCATTGGATGGAAAGAATATGAGATGGAGGTGATGCGCGACCGAGAGGACAATGTCGTGATCATCTGTAGCATCGAGAACTTCGATGCAATGGGAGTCCACACAGGCGATTCGATCACTGTCGCGCCGGCGCAAACCCTGACCGACAAAGAGTACCAACGCATGCGAGATGCATCGTTGGCAGTGATCCGCGAAATCGGTGTCGAAACTGGCGGCAGCAATATCCAGTTCGCCGTCGAGCCCAAGACGGGCCGAATGATTGTGATTGAAATGAATCCGCGCGTCAGTCGTTCAAGCGCGTTAGCCAGCAAGGCAACAGGATTTCCGATTGCGAAGATCGCGGCCAAGTTGGCGGTCGGCTATTTGCTTTGGGAACTGCCAAACGACATCACCCAGAAGACAAAGGCGTGCTTCGAACCATCGATCGACTACGTCGTCACCAAGATGCCGCGTTTTGCCTTCGAGAAGTTTCCCGAGGCCGATGCGACCCTGACGACTCAAATGAAGAGCGTTGGAGAGACCATGGCGATCGGCAGAACCTTCCGAGAGTCCTTTCAAAAAGCAATGCGAGGACTAGAAGTCGGAGCATTCGGATTCGGCTGTGACAATCGGGATGCTTGGGGAACCGAGACACAGCCAAGTGACGATGAGATTCGTGCGAAACTCAGCACACCCGGCGACGAACGAGTCTTTCACATTCGTTATGCCATGAAGGCCGGCATGAGCATCGACGAAATTTTTGCCCTGACGAACATCGACGTGTGGTTCCTCGATCACTTGCTGCAACTCGTCGAAGAGGAAAACCGACTGGGTGAGATCGGCTCCCTCGAGGAAATCTCGAAGGATCAAATGTGGGAAGCCAAGCGAAACGGATTCTCCGATCGCCAAATTGCCAAGATCTTCGCAAGCACCGAAACGAAAGTACGAAGCAAACGATTGGATCTGGGAATTCGCCCCGTCTTCAAGAGCGTCGATACCTGTGCCGCCGAATTTGAGGCTTTCACACCTTACTTCTACAGCACCTATGAGCAAGAGGATGAACTGCCACCAAAGTCCGACAAGAAACGAGTCGTGATTCTAGGTGGTGGCCCCAATCGAATCGGCCAAGGAATCGAATTCGACTATTGCTGCTGTCACGCCAGTTTCGCTCTTCGTGAAATCGGCATCGAAAGCGTGATGGTCAACAGTAACCCCGAGACAGTGAGTACAGATTACGACACCTCTGACATCCTGTTTTTCGAGCCGTTGACCATCGAAGACGTGCTAAACATTTGTGATGCAATCCAACCGGACGGCGTGATCGTACAGTTTGGTGGTCAAACGCCACTGAACTTGGCTCGTGGCCTGACCGAAGCAGGTGTGCCGATCATCGGAACCAGCGTGGACACGATCGAGGCGGCCGAAGACCGAGAACAGTTCCAACAACTGATTGACGAACTAGGCTTGCGGCAACCTCCAAGTGGAATCGCCCGCAACATGAATGAGGCTCGCCTGGAAGCCAAGAAGATTGGCTTTCCCGCTCTTGTGCGGCCAAGCTTCGTGCTCGGCGGAAGAGCGATGGAAATCTGTTACGACCAAGTGCAATTCGATCGCTACGTCGCAGAAGCGTTCGTTGTCGCCGACGGCCAGCCAGTGTTGATCGACCGATTCCTGGAGGACGCTATCGAAGTGGATGTCGATGCAGTTGCCGACGGAACAGACTGCGTGATCATGGGCATCATGGAGCACATCGAGGAGGCCGGCGTTCACTCTGGCGATTCAGCATGTGCGATCCCGCCGTTCAGTTTGGGAGAGCCCATCTTGGACGAAATTCGAGCGGCGACCGCCAAACTTGCCAAGCGACTGAACGTGATCGGCTTGATGAACATCCAGTATGCGATCAAGACCGAGGACGACGAATCTGTCCTCTACATCCTGGAAGTCAATCCGCGTGCCAGCCGAACAGCGCCTTTCGTTGCGAAGGCGACCGGCGTTCCAGTCGCGAAGATCGCAACCAAGGTCATGAACGGGATCTCTTTGAAGGATCAAGGCATCACCAAAGAGCCCATTCCCAAGCACGTTTCGATCAAAGAAAGCGTCTTCCCGTTCCGTAAGTTCGCTGGTGTCGACATCGTGCTCGGCCCTGAGATGCGGAGCACCGGTGAGGTGATGGGAATCAGCAAAGAGTTTCCGCTGGCATTCGCCAAGAGCCAGATCGCTGCGGGAAGCACGCTACCCGACACTGGAAAAATCTTCCTCAGCTTGACCGCTCGACACAAAGATGCCGCCATCTCACTTGGAAGAGATCTACAAGCGCTGGGCTTCGAGTTGCTGGCGACCTCTGGAACGGCGGCCCGCATGGAAGAGGGCGGTGTGTCCGTCACTCGAGTCAAGAAGCTGGCAGAAGGTCATCCCAACTTGATTGACTACCTGAAGAATGACGACGTCCAACTGATCATGAACACACCGAGCGGAAAGGGCGCGCGAACCGATGAAGGTCGGATTCGAGCGGCCGCCGTTCAGCACGGTGTCCCTTGCATCACCACGCTCGCCGCTGCAGAGGCAGCTGTCCGAGCAATGCAGGCTACCCGTGAGGGCTCGCTGGACGTCGAGTCGCTACAGACTCGCTACGCCGAATCTTGAACAACTTGAGAGATTGAACAACCGAACCGAAAAAAGAGCTCCGGCGGGCGGGGCAGCACCCGCAGGAACTCTAGCATGGGACAGTGGGGCAACCGCCTCCATGCTTGGGTTGGTATGTGTTGCTCAGTTCAACTGGTTATGGTGTTGAAGTTGAAAGTTGCGGACTTCCACATGATTCGATGTTAGTTATCGGAACCAAGTGTGGGTGCGTCCACGTTAATATTGGTGTGAAACAGCTAATTCAGAGATGGCAATTAATCAAGAATCGACGCCACAAACCGGCAATAGCGGTCCAGAATCAATCGACCAAGATCCTTCATCCTTGAAGCTTTTGGTCGTCGACAACGAAGCTGCGCATGCTCGGGCAATGACAGAGAGTCTCGAGAAGGTCGGCTACAACTGCGAGGTTGCCACCAGTGGACCGGACGCAGCCAAGCTCATTGAGCGTGAAACATTCGACATCATCATCACCGACATGGTCATGAACGATGTGGACGGCATGAAGATTCTCAACCTTGCCGGCCAGAAGTTGCCTGATTGTGAAGTCGTGATGGTAACCGGTCATGCGACGGTCCCGATCGCCGTCCAAGCGATGCAGCAGGGCGCGTTCAACTTCTTAGAGAAGCCAATCACTCCCAATCGATTGAGAGCGATCGTCGAAAAAGCGGCTCAAGCCGTCAGCTTGAAACGACAGAACGCCGAGTTGCGGCAGCGGCTGGATGAGAAATTCGGGTTTGAGGGGATCATCTACTCCAGCAAGAAGATGCAAACCGTCATCGATCGCCTCCGACGAATTGCTGCGACCGACGCGACCGTTCTTATCACCGGCGAGAACGGTACGGGCAAAGAAGTCATCGCTCAAGCAATTCACCAGAATAGCCCGCGGCGAAACAAACGTATCGTCGCAATGAATACGGGCGCGATTGCCGAGAACTTGGTTGAAAGCGAACTGTTCGGACATGTCAAAGGCTCGTTCACCGACGCCGTTGCCGATCGTGAAGGTGCCTTTCAGTATGCCAATGGCGGCACGTTGTTCTTGGACGAAGTTGGCGACATGCCAATGAGCACTCAGATCAAACTGCTCCGCGTGCTAGAAGAAAATCAAATTACCCGTGTCGGTGACAACAAGACAATCAAAGTCAATGTGCGTTTGGTTTCGGCGACCAATCGACCTTTGAGCGAAATGATTGCCGCTGGCGTCTTTCGCAACGATCTCTATCATCGACTGAAAGTCGTCACCGTAGAACTGCCCGCACTTCGTGAACGACTGGAAGATGTCGTTCCATTGATGGACCACTTCCGAAAGTACTTCTTGCGTCGGCACGACAAACCTTCGGCACACTTCGCGCCCGCGGTGACCAAGCGATTCTTTGGCTACGATTGGCCGGGTAACGTTCGCGAACTACGCAACTTCGTCGAGACAATGGTTGTGCTCGATACCGACGGCACACTGGGGCTGGACGACTTGCCACCGGAACTTGCCGAAGACACAGGCGACGATGCCGACGATGCGCCATCGATTGCTTTGGGCGGTGGTCAGTCCGACTTGATCGGAAAATCCCTGAGCGTGATTGAGCGTTGGGCCATCGAAGAGACCCTGAAGCTGACGCACGACAATCGCGAAAAGGCCGCGGAAATCCTGGATATCGGTGCCCGAACGCTTTACCGAAGGCTTGACCAGTACAAGAAGGATGAAGAGCCGAACTCGTCGGAGGGCGATTGACTCAACACTCTTTCTGAGTGCGATGCACTTCAATCGGCACGTACTGTCCCGGGCCATCCGTCCCATAGTGCAGGCGCATCACATCTTCGAGATCTTCCCGGCAGCGAATCTTCGTGAACGCGGCACGGACCTCTACATGATCAGGGTGGCATTGCGAATACTTGATGCAGAACTTGCGCATCAACAGTGGCGCCCGCTGCGGCGTATAGGATTGTTCGCACAATGCATAGTGCTTTCGCATCACACTCGCTTGTTCAAACAAGGTTGGCGGCGTTGGCAGCGGCTGACCAGCTGCCAGCGCTCTTGCTTGCGCAAAAATCCATGGGTTGCCGATCGCTCCCCGGGCAACCGTAACGCCATCGATACCTGTCTGCTCCATCATTTGCAAACAGTCGTCTGCGGAAAACAGATCCCCGCTGCCCAAAATCTTGATCCGATCGCCCACATGCTGCTTTACCTCGGACAAGAACTCCCAGCGACTGGGGCCGATATAGCGCTGCATCACCGTGCGTCCATGCACCGTTGCCGCGGCAAGTCCTGCTTCAATCGCTCCATCCAGGATTTGGAAAAACTTGTCACGAGACTCTGTGGAATCGTCGATCCCCCGTCGCATCTTAACGGTCACCGGAATTTGATCCGGGACCACATCACGTGTGCGCCGAAGTATCTCGATTGCGACCGCCGGCTGGGAAAGGTGAAAGCCTCCACGGCAACGTCCAAGGACTTTCTTGACAGGACAGCCGAAATTCACGTCGATGATATCGAAACCGGCCTCCACCAACTTCATCGCTCCCTTGGAGAACTGCTCGGGTTCGGCCCCCATCAACTGGCCACCGACGGGATGCTCGTCAGGGTGGATATCCAAGAAGTGTTTTGTCTTCTCACGCTTGCTGAGCGCTAGCAGGAACTGATCCAGCATGACTTCGCAAATGGTGTAGCTTGCACCGTGCTCGCGGGCGATCACGCGCATCGGCAAGTCGCTGTAGCCAGAGAGTGCCGCCTGCACGATCGGAAATCCAATCGAAACGTCACCGATACAGAGCGGTTGGAGTGTAATCGTGGCGGTCAAAGCTAAGTTTTCTCGGGTATCAAGCGATTTTGAATCGCGTGGATGGATGATATTTGGTTAGGCTCAGGCAGTCGATTTTGCCCACACGTACGGTACACGAACGCCGGAAAAAAAGTCATCATGCTGCAATCACTCAGAAAGCCAGTCGCGATCGTCGCCGCTGTCTTTTGCATTTATACAAACCTCGCGATTGCGGCGACAGCAAACATGAAGATCGAATCAGCCTCGTTTGGGAAAACCGCCGACGGCCAAGAAGTCACCAAGTTTACCTTAGTGAACTCGCAAGGCCACAGTGTCTCCGTCATGAACTGGGGGGCATCTCTGCTGGATGTTAACGTGCCTGATCGCGACGGAAAACTAGCCAACGTGAACCTCAGCTTTGATCAGCTGGAACCCTATCTCAATGGACATCCCTACTTTGGCAGCACCGTTGGCCGCTTTTGCAACCGAATCGAAAACGGTCAGTTCACAATCGATGGCAAGCAGTACCAGGTCACCACCAACGCAGGCAAACATCATATCCATGGTGGAGAAACGAACTTTACTTATCAATTTTGGAGCGGCCAGAGCTATGAAACCGATGGCGCCGTCGGGGTTCGCTTTCAGTTGACCAGTCCAGACGGCCAGGAAGGATACCCTGGCACCGTCCACGCGACCGTCGACTACAGTTGGAACGACGCGAACGAGTTGAAGATCGCCTTCACGGCCACCACCGATGCGGCGACTCATGTGAATCTTTGCAACCACAGCTACTGGAATCTCGCCGGGGCAGGCAGTGGCAGTGCGATGGATCACGTCGCCAAAATCGAAGCCGACCGCTGGCTGGACGTTGACGAAGACTTGATCCCGACCGGCAACTTGAATCCGGTCGACGACACCGTTCTAGACTTTCGCCAGCCAACCGCGCTGGGCGATCGCGTCGCCGAGTTGACCGGCACCAAAGGTTATGACCACTGTTACGAGGTGCGAGGCGAAGCGGGCAAGTTACGACCTGCAGCCCGTGTCAGTGATCCGAAGTCTGGTCGAGTTCTGGAGATTGAAACAACCCAACCTGGTATGCAACTCTACACTGCGAACCATTTGCCAGGCAACGAACGCTCCAATGGATACGGAGGCCACGAAGCCTTCTGCTTGGAAACCCAGCACTATCCAAATGCACCCAACCGTGACAACTTTCCTACGACCTTGTTGAAGCCAGGCGAGACCCTTCAAGAAGTCACGATCCATCGCTTCAGTGTTCAGTAGGCCTAAGTGTTCAGTAGGCCTAAAGGCATCATCGTTGACTGCCTGCAGAGCAGTGCAGACTCACTCGAGAAGCCACTGCTTTGTCGCGTCGTTGATCGTCGCTGACGACTGCAGTCCCTGCGAGGCACCGACTGCATCGTAAGCTTGCGTGATGAGGGCTGGCATATCATCTTCGCCCACCACTGTCATCGCGTGCGGAGCACGCAGAGCCAGCAACGCTGGCAGATCACCGTACTTCACGGCACCCGGAACGAAACTCGCATCACGATAATTCGTCACCTTTGCGAACCTTTCGCCAGCGGTTTCGATCACGACGCGGTTCAGATGCTGGCCTGCGATCGCTGCCGCGGGCGCCGCCCACGTCGCCGATCCTTTCGTCCCCACTAGGCCAACGGATCGTTTTTCGTCGCCGTTTTGCTGAGCTGCGTGAGCGACCACGGTCAACAAGTCTGCACAGCGATCAGCCACCAACGTTCGGTTGTAGGCAAACGTAAACGCAGAGTAGGAACGAGCATCTTCGACCAAACGCTGCTCGCTCGCATCACCACCCGATGCCTTGAACTCGCCTTGGTTGAGCAAGTCGGGAAGCAACACAGTGTTGCCTTGGCCGAGCAGCTCGATCAACAAACCGGTGGGCTGCCCCTGATCATCGAAGGCATCCGCCTTGCCGCGGCCACTGGTCCAGATGATCGTCTTTCCAGATCGCTTCGGCTGGTCCCGATGGATCGTCAACATCGGCAGTTCGCTGCCTCGTTGGGGATCCCGTAGCAGACCTTTCTCAAACACCCAACCGTCGCGTTTCTGTAGATCGACCGATGCGTAATCCACTTTCTCGGGCATGCCCTGATCAAAAATCACCCGCCAAGCATTCCCGTAAACCTGCTGAAATCGCTTCCATGATTCTGGATCGGAGGGGGTGGCGGTGGCGAGTTTGGCGATGGCTTGCTCGTCCATCCATCGACAAACGGATCGCTCATGTGGGATGCCCGTAATGGTGGGAGCAGGATGTTGCTCATTCCAAACAGTTGTTTCCTGTTCCGTCAGCGGCACGAAGTCTTGCTCGATCACCGGATCATCAAGTCCAAGTTCCAAATGTCGATTCATCCACTGATACATTGTCGCTCGCGTGACATAGTTGTAGTTGTGTTTGAAATGCAGCATCGGACGGCAATACACATCGTCCTCATTGCCGATCATCGCGTAGAGCCATTTGAGTTCTGGGTATCCATCCTTCATCATGTCCTTCGTCCAATCGTTTGCTGCCGTCATCGCCTGTGGCTTCGGTGCGAACAAGGCGGCCAGTTCCACGTTGCCAGTACCAACTCGCAGCAGATTGCAGTTCTCGCAATAGCATCCGCCCTGCATCGCGGTCGAAACCATCCCGTTGGGGAAGGATGCTTTGATACGATCGTCGATCGCGCCCAGCAAAATCGACTGGGTTCCGCCACCGCTGCCGCCTGTGACCGCCAACCTGTCTGGATCCACATCAGGCAGTGATGCCAGAAAGTCGAGAGCGCGAACTAGATTCCAAGTCTGCAGCCCCATGATCGACTGCAATCGAAGATCGGCTTCGGGGCTGAAGAATATCCAACCGTCTTGGTGACCAGCTGCTTCTTCCGGGCGAGCGTCCTTGTGGCGATGCGCTAGTTCACGAGAGATCTGGACCGAGCCCTCGTAGCCGACCATGTCAAAAATGAACGTGACGCAGCCCATTCGCGCTAGCTGAACGCATCTCGCGAGTTTTGGCGTCTGGCCAGAGTTCTTGAAATGCTCGGCGCCGATCTCAATTTGATAATTGATCTCCTTGTCAGTGTAGCGCTGCATTCGACCGCCATGACCATGCGGAGAGAGCACCGCCGGTCCAGGCGTCACGGCCGGATTGCTGGGCCGAAACAGCAACCCGGTCACGTAGTGTCCCGGCAGACTTTGAAAGTAGACCTTCTCGATCGTGAAACCATCACGCTCACTCTTGCCATGAATGACTGCGTTCAAAGGCGTCTTCTCTGGCATCGGCCAAAGCCCGGTAGAAACCAAGACGCGCTGTTTCAATGCCTCCGCCCGCGCATGCCATTCGCCCGCGTTGTTGGGAACTACAAACGGAAAATGATCGTTGAGCGTCTTGAGAGGACCAAGCCGTTGATCATTGGGCAATTTGCCAGACTCCAGCACACGTGGCGTCTGTGCCATCACAGCGGAAATCGCGAACAGCGTGATACCAACGCTAAAACTCGTGCGGGCCAGGAAAGAAAACGCGTCTCGCACAGTTCACCTCGATTGTTTCTGGGGGGACTCGCAAACACAGCGAGCAAAGCCGACAATGGCATCATATTCAGTTAAGAACACTACAGTAGATTTCTAAGATGAAAACAATCTTAACCGCCGACCCACCCGCAATGGGGCGTTGGGTCGCTGAGCATGCGGCAGCCGACTTGCGCGAGGCAATTGCCGCCAATGGACGGGCAAATTTGGTGGTTGCCACCGGAGCTTCCCAGTTCGAGGTACTGCGACAACTGGTGTTGCAGCCGGATATCAACTGGTCGGCCGTTCATGGCTTTCACCTGGATGAATACGTGGGGCTCTCCAGTGAGCACGGTGCTTCATTTTGTCGGTACTTGAAAGAGCGGTTCGTTGATCATGTCGAATTGGCATCGTTCCACTACTTGCATGGTGACCGCGATCCCTCGGCAACCATCGGCGAAATTGGCGGTCTGATCGCAAACACAAACATCGACATCGCATTGGTTGGAGTTGGTGAGAACGGACACCTCGCGTTCAACGATCCACCCGCCGACTTTGAGACCAACGAGCCTTACCTGGTGGTCGAGTTGGACGAGCCCTGCCGAATGCAGCAAGTTGGCGAGGGCTGGTTCGCTTCGTTGGCTGACGTGCCCACGCACGCGATCAGCATGTCCGTCAAACAAATCATGAAAGCTGCCAAGATCTATTGCAGTGTTCCCGATGCCAGGAAAGCGTCGGCAGTGCGGGGCACGGTCGAAGGTCCAATCACGCCTGACGTTCCCGCAAGCATCCTGCGAAATCACCCCGCAGCCACGTTGATCGTGGATCGCGCAGCAGCGGGCGAGTTGAGTGAGGCAGCAACGAATCAGTTGGAACAGGCTTGATGGCTGGCTTCTTCGATCTGCAGGTCAATGGTTATGCCGGAGTCGACTTCAATGGCGACCAGTTCGACGAAGAGGAGATGATCGCGACTTGCCGGCGTTTGGCAGACGACGGCAACGACAAAATTTTGGCGACGATCATCACCGCTCCAATGAATTCCATGGTCGCTCGAATCAGAAGAATCGTTGAACTGATTGATCGCATACCCGAAGTCGCCTCGATAATCGGAGGTGTACATGTCGAGGGACCGTTCATCAGTCCAGTTGCTGGATTTGTGGGAGCTCACCCGGTTGATGCGGTACGCCCCGCTTCCATCAAGTTGGCCAAGCAGCTATTGGATGCAGGCAACGGGCAGGTTCGACTGGTCACGCTAGCCCCCGAGATGGACGATGACGCAACCGTGACGCGGATGCTTACCGACGAAGGAGTCGTGGTCGCCGCCGGGCACACCGATGCGTCGATTGACCAACTGCGGCGTGGTATCGATCAAGGAGTCAAGCTGTTCACGCACTTGGGCAACGGCTGTCCCGGACAACTGACCCGACATGACAACATCATCCAACGTGTGCTGCACTTGAGCGACGACTTGATGGTGTCGTTCATTGCCGATGGACATCACGTGCCAGCGCCAGCTCTGAGCAACTACTTGAAGCGAGTTCCGAACGACAACATCGTGATCGTTACCGATGCGATCAGTGCGGCAGGTCTTGGCCCCGGTCGCTATGAGTTAGCCGACCAAGTTGTCGAGGTCGATGAAGACGGTGCAGCCTGGGCTGAGTGCCGAACGCACTTTGCCGGCTGTGCAGCAACGTTCCCTCGAATGATTGAAATTCTGAAAACGCAACTCGATGTGTCGGATGCCGACATTCAGCAGTGGCTAAGTGTGAACCCCGCGCGATTGATGGCATGATCGATCTGCAAGACAAGAGAGAATCCAACCATGAGTAGCAGTCAAGCCGTTTCTGAGAACATTCGTCAGCGGCGAACCATCAAACCCAAACAGTTTTCTGACCGCCCCATCGACAAAGCTGTCATCTCGGAACTATTGGAGAACGCCAACTGGGCACCCACGCATGGCATGACCGAGCCTTGGCGATTCAGTATCTACACGGGCGATGCACGGCGCCGGTTGGCCGAATTCTTGGCGGCGACCTACAAAGAGCTGACTCCACCAGAAAATTTCAAACCCAACAAGTACGAAGGGATGAGCAAGAATGCGATGCTTGCTCAAGCGGTTCTTGTGATCGGCATGAAACGCCAAGAGATCGAAAAGATTTCGGAGTTGGACGAACTGATGGCGGTCGCTTGCGCCGTGCAGAACATTCACCTGAGTGCGACGGCCCATGGTCTGGGCGCATTCTGGTCGACCAACGTTGCCGCGGTCAGCGATAAGATGCGCGACTTCATTGGCTTGGGTCCCAAAGATCGGGCCCTGGGGTTGTTCTACCTTGGCTATCCCGACTGCGACTGGCCAAACTGCACACGCGGGTCCATCGAAGACAAAGTTCGCTGGATCGAAGAGTAGAGGTTTTCAAGTAACGCGACACTTGCAGTCGTGTCTGCAACGAGGTCGAATTGGAGCCTTGCTCGAAAGCTTGGCCAGCGGGTTCACACTTGGGGGAAGTTCTTGTGGCGAAACGAACAGCGAAGAAGGTGAGCCGGACCGCAAAAGGTAAACCACAGCCCATTTCCGTCGATGCCCTTCGCTTGCCGGCTGAAACGCAGTACGCCCAACAGCTAGCGGCGCTGCAACAGGCCGACCAAGACGCCAAGCCTGAGAATTGGTTGCTCTCACCACGCGCTGTCTTGCGTTACATCGTCGGTGAGGAAAGCGTCAAAGCCAAGGTCGGTGGTAAGAACGTGGAGGTTCAAATCACCAAGAAGTTCTTCGGAGATGCGGGCATCGTTGAACGAGCGATCGTCACCCTGGCCTCAGAGCGAGCCCTGTTGCTCGTTGGCGAGCCAGGGACGGGAAAGAGCTGGCTTTCTGAGCACTTGGCCGCAGCCGTCAGTGGCGATTCAACGCTGACCATTCAGGGCACCGCGGGAACAACAGAAGAACACATCAAGTACTCGTGGAATATCGCTCGCTTGATTGCGGAGGGACCGACGCCGGACAACTTGATTCCGGCACCGACAATGGTGGCGATGAAAAGCGGACGACTGCTGCGTTTCGAGGAAGTCACTCGATGCGTTCCCGATGTTCAAGATTCATTGGTTTCGATTCTTTCGGACAAAGCGATTGCGGTGCCCGAGTTGCCCGATGCGAACATGACGTGGGCAAAACCTGGCTTCAACGTGATCGCCACCGCCAACACACGCGATCAAGGCGTCAATGAACTCTCCGCCGCATTGAAACGCCGATTCAATTACATCCACATTCCAATCGTTGGCGATAAGAAAACGGAAATCCGAATCGTTCAACAACGATCCTCGGAATTGCTCGAGCGGTATCAGCTACCCACGAAAATCCCCGCCCCTGTGATCGAATTGTTAACCACCGTGTTTCGCGAGATACGCAATGGACGAAGCAACGAGGGCGTTGGCCTGAAACAACCTTCCAACGCTCTTTCGACGGCGGAGGCGATCGGCGTCGCATTGGAATCCGCTCTTCGAAGCGACTTCTTTGGCAAGGGAAAGGTCGATGGCGGGGACATCGGCCGCAACATGGTGGGCTCGGTTGTCAAAGAAGACTTGGCGGACATGGAGGTATTGAAGGAATACGCCGTGTTGGTGGCCAAGAAGCGTGCCCCCAAAGACAAGCACTGGTCAGAGTTCCACCAGGCTCTGTTGGAAGCAACACAGAAGTAGCTGGAAGTCACATGAGCAGGGTTCTCCAACCGGATGATGTGATCGATGCAATTCGTGGCGACGTGCGCCGCGTCTTGTCCGACGATCTGTATTGGTTCCCCGTTCGCCACCATTCCCCAGCCGCTGCTCGCCATCTGCGCGACCTCATTTTGGCGAGAAAGCCGAAGGTTGTCTTGATCGAGGGCCCCAGTGAGGCAACTGACCTCGTCCCTTTCGTGGTGGAACGCAAAACCAAGCCACCCATCGCGATCTACTCTTCCTATCGCGATGATGAAAACAGTTTGGGACTACAAGGAATCGCCAGCCCCTCCGAGGACATCCCCGCCAGGTTTGCATCTTGGTATCCACTGATGGAGTACTCGCCTGAGTACGTCGCCATGAAAACCGCCGCCCGCATCAAGGCGGAAGTGGTATTCATTGATCTCCCACACTTTGGATTGCTAGGCCAGCAATCGAGTGCGGCTGACAACGACGAGGAAGCGAAAACTGACCCTCGCCATTCGCGCGAAGTCGATCGCCTGCTGACCGAAAGCGACTTCTATCAGAGCTTGGCCACTTCGGGTGGTTTCAAGTCTTGGAACGAAGCGTGGGATAGCTTGTTTGAATTCGGAGAATACAGCGCGGATCCAGAACGATTCCGTGAAGAGCTGGCGACCTTTTGCGCAGCAGCTCGGCTCACAACTCCCTTCGAGCGAATCGCCAACGATGGAACGCTAGAGCGAGAACGGTTCATGCGTTCTTCGATCAGCAACTCACTGCAAAATCTAAATGCCGAACCGCAACAGGCGATGGTGATCTGCGGCGGCTTTCATTTGTTCATGGACCATGAAGACAAACTGCCACCACCCGAGCTGCCAAGCGGAACGGTGTACGCGTCCGTGGTTCCCTATTCCTTCTACCAGGTATCAGAACTTTCGGGGTACGGTGCCGGCAATCGTGCACCGCGTTTCTTTCAGTCTGCTTGGGATCTTGGCACAGATACCGATCACTTGTTGTCGCACCATGTTGTGACCACCTTAAAGTTCGCTCGAAAAGCGGGGCATGCTGTCAGTTCAGCCGATGCGATTTCCGTGTGTCAGCACGCAAACATGCTCGCGGGACTGCGGGGACGGGGCAGGGCAGTTCTGGACGACATTCACGATGCAATCATGACCTGTTGCTGCAAAGGAGATCCGACCGAGGATGGATACTATTTGCACAGCGCGATGGATCAAGCGGACATCGGAAACAAGATTGGATCGGTCACAGACAAGCTTGGAAGGCTGCCTCTGCTAAACGACTTCTACAGTCGCCTCGAAGCGTTGAATCTTGCCGAAGTCGCCGGACGCGAAAAGCAACTGAATGTGACATTGGACACCCGCCAGGAATCAGACCAAGTAAAATCACAGTTCTTTCAACGCCTGCGTTTCATGAAGGTCCCTCTTTGCGCCCTCAAGACAACAGGAAACGACTTCACTTCCGGAACGATTTTCAAGGAGGTCTGGGCACTAAAGTGGAGCCCGAAAGTAGACTCTGCACTGATCGAGCGCAACATCTATGGCGATCAAGTCGAGACAGCTGCACTTGCCATGCTGCAAGAGGCGATCTCCAAAGATGAGGCGCATGCCGGTCGAACATGCGAGAGACTGCTGCAAGCCGCACAAATGAGATTGCCTCGAATGATCGCTCAGTTAGCTGAATCATGCGATACATCCATTGAACTCGATTCCAGGTTCATCTCGTTGTCACAAGCGGCGAGCCATTTGAACGCGCTGCGGTCTCAATTGGCCTTGGGGGAACAGGAAGCGAAAACCGTTTTTGGGTTGTTAACCCGGTGTTTTCAAAGAGCTTGTTTTTCGATTCCCGGCTCAGCCAACTTGCCAATAGAACAGCATTCTGCATTGATCAATGCACTCCGTGCACTCGGCGAGCTGGTACTGCGCGACGACCGAGACGACTTCGATCGCAGCCTGTTCGTCCAGTACGTTGATAACTCAGCCCAAGCATCCAAGGATGTATTCCTGCAGGGTGCATTCTTGGGGATTCTGGCTGAGATGCGAGCGGTTTCAGCCCAGCAAATCGCTGATCGTGTTTCGTCATTCACCGACGAACCACCGGAACGAATGATGCAGGCAGGCGCATTCCTCGATGGCGTACTTTCTGTGTCCAGAACCTCCATTCTGCTAGGCGCCGATCACCTCGTGAAGGCAGTCAACAAATTGATTGCCAAGGCGAACTGGGAAGAATTTCTGACGATGCTACCGCACCTGAGAGCCGCGTTTGAACACTTGCACAAACGCCAACGCAATTCGCTTGCCGAGCGTGTTGCCTCGCTGCACGACCTATCCGAAGACGAAGACTTGACGGATCTATCCACTTCCGTCGCAGCTGCCGCCACGTTCGCACGCATTGATGTGGAAGTCTCGAAGATCATGGAAAGCTGGAACCTATGAGCGATTCACCCGATCCACACCAGCTTGCACGATGGCGTTTGGTGCTGGGCAAAGAGGCAGAGCAACATGGCGTCGGGCTAGGAGGCGATGAACAGTGCGGAAGAATTGAGGGACTCGTTGGATTCTTGTTTGACGAGTCTCAGCGAGGAAGCGGACAGGCCGCGCATTCACCCGAAGATCGCTCCGGTGGCACCGGGGCATCGACGATGAACATCCCGACCTGGATTGACGGAGTTTCCGAGCTGTTTCCGCGCCGCGCAAAAGAGGTCATGGAGCGCGAGCTCGTTCAGCGACGCGGAATTGCCGAGTTGATGGATCAGCCAAAGTTGCTCGAGAAAATTGAGCCGAACGTCGATCTGGTCAAAACCATTCTGACTCACAAAGATCTCCTGAATCCCAAGACACGCATTCTGGCTCGCAAGATCATTCAAAAGGTCGTCGACCAGCTCAAGGAAAAAATGAAGATCCAAGTCGAGGCCGCGATCACGGGTGCGATTCGCCGCGATCGTCACTCACCGCGGAAGGTGTTCCGCAACTTGGATATCAAGACAACGCTGCGACGCAATTTGGCTAACTACGACACGAAGAACCAAAGGTTGCTCGTGGATCAGACCTACTTCTTTGCTGCCGAGCGCAACAAGCGTCCCTGGCACATTGTGATTGCGGTAGACCAATCAGGATCGATGTTGGACTCGGCGATTTTCTCAGCCATCATGGCGTCGATCTTCCATGAGCTGCCATCGGTGAATACATCGATGTTCCTATTTGATACACAGGTCGTGGACTTGACCGACCAGGTTGGGCAACCCGTCGATGTGCTGATGCAGGTTCAACTAGGCGGGGGCACGGACATCGCGATGGCAATGGCTTATGCGAATCAGCTGGTGCGAGAGCCCGCGCGAACGATCGTGGTTTTGATCACGGACTTCTATGAAGGAGGCAGCGAACGCAATCTGTTCAAACTGACCGGCGAAATGGCTCAGTCAGGAACACGCCTGATTGGCTTGGGGGCACTTGGCTACGATGCCAAACCAGACTACTGCAAAACCACGGCGAAGAAGATGCGAAAAGCTGGCATGGATATCCTTGTCTGCACGCCAGAGACACTGGCTGACTGCATGGGACAAATCATACGAGGCTAACCGCATCTCAGGCCCGTTGGTTTCACGTCGCTGAAGACGGCGCAACCATCGGTGCAACGAAATTCACACCGATGGTCTCAATGCGTCTAACGCTAAGCGCTGGCGAAGCCGACCAACACCACGCCAAGAACAGCCAGTGCGATCGCGCCAAAGAACAACCCGATGATGACTTTGCCGGCGGTGTCCAGTGTTCGATGATCCGCGTAGCCTTCTGGGCAAGCGATCGCCCGCACACCCACCAGGATATTCAAGATCGGAATGATCATGCCAACACACCACCAAGCGCTGTAGCCCGCATTGATCATCCGCTGTGCAACGATCCAAAACAAAACGCCGAAATAGATCAGCAAAATGGGGATGATTGCAAGCGCAGCATTCTCACCACCGATGGCACCAGCGCCCACCAAAACAATGTTGTAGATCACTCCAGCAGCGAATGAGTAACCAAAATATGCCAGTCGACCAATCCCGCCGTAAGATCGGCTAGCGGTCATGGCATTGCTTGTTTCCAGCGTGGTGGAGGCCGCATACGGATTAGTAAATTCATTCTGGTCGTGCACGTCATCGCCCGCAGTTGTTTGGAGTGCTTGAAAGAAAGCACAAATGTAGCTGGTCACGAACATCACTTGTAACGATATCGTAACGTTCCGCCAGAATTTCGAGTCAACATGTCCATGCAGAGGTTCTGGGGTTCCCAGGCACCGTCCTGAGCCGATTCCTGATCTGTTCGGATAACAAAGAGCAGCGAAGACTGGCATGCGGGTACTCCGCCTTCTATGCTGATCGTTCTTGCTTCATCAACGCCCTCCGTTGGATGCGTCCATGTATCGATCGCTTCTATTGTTCTTCGTCGCAGTTCTCGTTCCAGCTACCGCTATCGCGCAAAAGAAGTTTGTGCCGAACTATGACGAGGCGAATATCCCAACGTTTCAATTGCCGGACCCTTTGGTGGCTGAATCCGGCGACGCAATCACCGATCCACAGGCCTGGGGCGAGCGACGAAGGCCGGAGTTACTGAAACTGTTCGAGCAGCAGGTCTATGGACGTGGCCCCGCACCATGCGAGATCTCACATCGAGTCGTCAGCACGAACGAACAGGCTGTGGGTGGCAAAGCGATTCGTCGCGAGGTGGACGTCTTCTTCGGGAAACGAGACTCTGCGCCTTCCATGCAACTACTGATCTACTCACCGAAAGGGTCAAAACCGGTTGGAGCCTTTCTGGGACTGAACTTTCAGGGAAACCATACCGTCGATACCGATCCTGCGATTCAGTTGAACACAGAATGGGTGCGCAATCGAAAAGGAACCACCGAAGGCAACAAATCATCGGAAGCTTCTCGCGGAGTCGCGTCTAGTCGATGGCCAGTCGAAAAGATCATCGATCGTGGCTATGCCTTGGTCACGATCTACTACGGCGACATCGATCCCGACTTCGACGACGGGTTCCAGAATGGTATTCACGGCCACTTCAAATCCAAGACAGAGGCAATTCCGCAGGGCGAAAAATGGGGCAGCATCGCGGCCTGGTCCTACGGACTGAGCCGTGCCTTGGACTACCTAGAGACAGACCCAAAAATTGATGGCTCGCGCGTCGCCGTGATTGGTCACTCGCGGTTGGGGAAGACATCGCTTTGGGCTGGCGCAACTGATACGCGATTCAAAATGGTGATCAGCAACGATTCCGGTTGCGGCGGCGCAGCCCTTAGTCGTCGTGCGATCGGCGAAACGGTTGGCCGGATCAATACTTCGTTTCCGCATTGGTTCTGCGACAACTTCGTCCAGTACAACGAAAACGAAAACGCGTGTCCAGTTGATCAGCACGAGTTGATTGCCTTGATCGCGCCACGGGCGGTTTACGTCGCGAGTGCGACACTAGACAAATGGGCTGACCCGAAGGGTGAGTTTCTAGCCTGCGTGAATGCCGATCCCGTCTATCGCTTGCTGGGAACAAACGGACTGGGTGGATCCAAACCGCCCGCGAAGCAGCCGGCCGCAGATACACCGATCAAAACGGGGGCGATTGGCTACCATTTACGAACGGGAAAACATGATTTGGCCGAGTATGATTGGTCTCAGTACCTCGACTTCGCAGACCTCCATCTGTAGTCGATGCTCGCCTGCTTCCTGGCGAAATAGCTCGCGTTGAAAGAATCATAGAACGAAAAACCATTATGCATTTGAACATCAAGTACCTGCTCACCGCCGCTTTACTGGTCGGCGTTTTTTGCAGTCCAAGCTACGCGGAAGACTTGTTGCTGGAAGACTACAGCGGACGCGGCATCTTTCAGATGGCAACGTGGGCCAACAGCTTCGAGGATCCCGAGGGAAATCAAAATTCGGCCAAAGTCGAAGGGAAAGTCGCGGTGGTGGACTGGGCGACCAAGTGGAGCGGGCTGCCCTCCAACGGTCCTGCTGAAGACGTATCCCGCTACAAGACCTTCCAAGTCGATGTGATGGTGGAGAAAGGCCAGCCCAACGAAGAGGGAAGCCACTTCTATTTTCAATTGCTAAACGAAACCGATGCTGGCTACTCGTACTGGGAGCTCTTTGTTCCTCAGTCAAAGGTGCCAGCCGACGGGAAGTGGTATCGCGTTCGTTTTCCGATGAGCGAAATGGTGACCGGATTCGGCGACGGCGGTGACGCACCAACAAACTTTGATTCCATCATCGGTACGACCTGCGGCATGACGTTTGATGAAGAAAACAAGTTTAAGCTGAAGCGAGCCCGTTTCGACAACGTGTTCCTGACGATTGAGAAAGTTGACGGCATCGAGGTCAAACCATCACCTGACACCGTCAATCCAATCGAGAAGTAGTCTCACCCTCTGCAGGCAAAGACGGCTTCTCTATCTTGTCAACATTCAGCAGCTACAGCGGAACGGCGGCATCGTCGTACGGTATTCGTTTGTCGGTGCCTGCAATCCCGTCACCACTTCAAAATTCGCCCACAGTTCTTCGCTGTACTCATCAAAACCGTAGGGCGTATCGAATGGCAGATAGAGACTGTCACCGGCGTGCCGTTCGAGGAAGTACAACAAGGCACGGTATCCGTTGAAGTAGTCCTGATCGACCTCCGCTTCGTCACACTCGAAGTAGCCGAAGTCCTGATGCGAACTAGCAAACTCGCGGAGCCAAGCGTCCGAGGCCTCAAACTTCCGTTGTCGGTCGGCCTCTTCATGTTCGCCGTGCTCGTCGAGCCAGTCTGCGAAGACATAACGACGGTCAAAGTTCTTTGGTTCGCGCTGGATCGCTGAAAGAAATGATTCGCGAGCATCAATCATCTTGAGCCTCTGCTACCGGAGGAAGCGGTCGAAATGCGGGATGCGACCAAGCGTGCCGCATCGACGTGACGGTGTTGGGATACAGGAACAGCCAGAACCGTTGCCCTGACTTCACCTGATGGGTCAAGAATGGATCCACGATCCCGATGTTCTCGTCGCTGGGCCCAACCCATTCGCGGCTGTCGTGATCCACCAACCCGACAGGCTCGCCCGGGTCCAGGTTCACCGCAGCGGTCACCGGAATGACCGCAACGTGAACCGCATCCCGCCGTCGGTCGCCGTCATGAATCAGCTCGCCCAATTTCGGGCCGTCATCAGCACTCATCGTCCATCAACCCCAACTCATTTTCACCCGAATTTCGTACCCTGAAGTCACTTACGCGGGCTTCGACGTCCGCCCCTCGTCAGATAGACTATCAGCTAGCCGCGATTCCGCGCTGACAATTTGACACCGAACCTGTGCCTCGGTTCGCAGTCAAACATTGCAAAAGTTTCGCCCTTGTAGCTCAACTGGATAGAGCAACGCACTTCTAATGCGTAGGTTGCAGGTTCGAGTCCTGCCAGGGGTGCT
>JBGCGI010000033.1:0-20825 GCA_045110715.1 Rubripirellula sp. | reverse complement strand
AGCGGCACGAATGGGTCGGATGAAGAGTATTCTCCCGACCAAGTGACCATTCGTGTTGTTCGAGGCCCAAACAAGGGCCTGAGTTGGACCTTTGATCGTGAGACCCGCATGGTGATCGGTCGACAAGCACCATCGCAATTGAAATTGCCGGACGAACCAGCGATGTCTCGCGAGCACGTTGCTTTGGAGATTCAACCGCCTCACGCCTACGTGAGTGATCTGGATTCGAGCAACGGAACCATGGTGAATGGGGTACGCATCAAGTCGGCAGCGCTGTCACACGGTGATCAATTCGGCGTGGGCGAGACTCTATTCAAAGTCGAAGTCATTTCTACCCCGCCCCGTTCGCACTCGAGAAAGCAGGCAAGCCAATGTCTGGAATCCGACACACTGTCAGTCGATCAAAATGGCAGTCCCGCAGTCGAGGAGTTTGAACACACCCGAGCCACCTCGGTGCCCATACAAAATGTTTCCAGTAACGCCAACAGTGATGAGAAATCCAGCGTTGCCAGGGAAGTTCAACAACCGGCTGATACTCTCCCGCCTTTCCAGAATGAAGACAGTCTCTTTTCGGCAGCCACCGAAGCCAATTCGGACCATGCATCTGACAACACCGACACCAACATTCGTCTGGGATCATATCAGCTTGTCCGACTACTCGGACACGGTGGCATGGCCACGGTTCATCTGGCCCGACATTTACGCACAGAAGAGACGGTCGCCATTAAGCTGATCCGAAGTGATTCGCCAATTACCAACAAGCAGATTCGACTTTTTGTGCGTGAAGCTGGCGTGTTGACCAAACTACAACATCCACGAATTGTGAAGGCGATCGAATTCGGCCTTGAGGAAACGCGTCTATACTTGGTGATGGAGTACATCAAAACGGTGGATTTGTTTAGTTTGCTTGACCAGCAAACATCGAAGCAGCGAACCAAGATCGCAACTTGGATCGTCACATGCATCCTTCAAGCGGTCCACTACGCTCACGAGCAAGGAATTGTGCATCGCGATATCAAGCCTGGCAACTTGCTAGCGTACCGCGAAGGAAGACATCTGAGAGTCAAGTTGGCTGACTTCGGACTTGCCAAATGCTATGAAGATGCGGGCTTGAGTCAAATGACAAGCGAGCGTTCCATGCGTGGGACACTCGCTTACATGGCTCCTGAGCAATTTGAGAATGCTCGTGACAGTGGCCCATCAGTGGATTTATTCTCCTGTGGCGCCTGTCTGTATGGACTGATGACTGGTGTTTTACCGGCAATCATGACGAACCGAGAAGAAACGATGGCGGTTTTGAATGAATCCCAAAAAGTTCCCAACTCGCTCAAACCGGTCATCGCGAAAGCTATCGCAATCGACCCGAAGGATCGATATCCAACACCTAATGCATTCGCGACCGAACTGTACAAATTTCACCGCCGAAAATGCTAACTCGCCTACGCCGGATTGCCATTCACCATGTTGGCCGACCTGCTGCGCAAAGACTCACGTAACGCCTGACACAGTGTTTGCAGAGCACTCGTGACATCTGTTTCACTTTGCTTTCAGTGTTGAGCAACCAACGGTCTGCGGTCTCCATGAGCGAAGGGAGAACGCCGCCACGAATTTCAAGAACGCCCAAGGAAATGATCTTTTGCATACGATTGGATGAATTTTCATGCGAGCTTCTCAGTGAAAAACAACGGACGCGTTCGGATGCCATCGGTAGTGTAGGTAAAAGGCATAAGTCTCGTGTCGCTTCGAACGCGTTCTGTGGCTGCGGGCTCAATGAAGGTAGCGAGTTCATCCGCCGTCATGTTTTCTGGGTCAACATCAGCTTTGCACGGTACGGTCAACACGCAATTATGGGACGTTGCCAATTCGATCACGAAACCGGATAGGTCAGAGTATTTCGCGAGTTTGGTCAGACAGTCGCGTCCGCCAAATAGACCCGATAGCATTCGATCTGTCTTGATCGCTTAACCGAAAGGCCATGCCAACACGGTTTGTGACCGAAACGAGAAGACGTTGCAAGCTAAATCATGCTACCAACCATGTGAGGCGGAACCAACCAACACACTCTCCAGCGACGGGAATGCAGAACAAGAGGGAAAATCACGTTCAAGTAGTCCGCTGCGTAACAGTGACAAAATCCTGCCCCGCGTTCCAACTCCATGTTTGCTTTTGCTGAGGCCGGTGGGCTGACACGGCATTCGATTCGATCGGACGCCGAGTATCGCGGAGTTGCGATTACCGTTCACAGTCTCGCTGGGCTCATTGCTATACTTGCCGAGACCCGTCGCAGAGTTCGCAAATGAAAGCCAACACGCGCATGAAAAAACCTCCACCCGCCGACACGGATGGAGGTTTAGAAAATGCTTCAAGAACGGATCGCCTTAGGCGCTTTTCGTTGTTGGCATTTGGAACAAGCCTTGCTTGCCGTTGATGATGGTCTCATCAATCGTGTAGACACGGCCGTCTTCTTGATCAGGAAGGTCATACATGATGTCGAGCATCACTTCTTCCAAAATCCCTCGCAGACCACGTGCTCCGACACCCTTGTCGATTGCCTTCTGAGCAACCGCACGCAGGGCTTCGTCGGTGAAATTCAATTCGCAATTTTCCATCGCGAACAACGCTTGATACTGTTTGATCAGCGAGTTCTTGGGCTCGGTAAGAACCTGAATCAAACCGTCCACGTCGAGCGGCTGTAGGTAGGTCACAACTGGCATCCGGCCAACTAACTCAGGAATCAAACCGAACTTCAAGATGTCTTCGGTTTGGACCTGGGCGAGTAGGTCAGACGTGCTTTGCTCGTTGCGTGTCGACGCACCATCACCGAATCCAAGGGTACGGTGCCCCAGTCGGCGGCGGATGATCTCTTCGATACCCACAAACGTTCCGCCGCAGATGAACAGCATGTTACTCGTGTCCATTTGAATGTACTGCTGCTCGGGGTGCTTTCGTCCACCCTGGGGTGGCACATTGGCAACGGTACCTTCGAGCATTTTGAGTAGGCTCTGCTGAACCCCTTCGCCGGAAACGTCACGGGTGATCGAAACATTCCCGTTAGTTCGGCCGATCTTGTCGACTTCGTCGATGTACAAGATTCCTCGCTGGGCCGCTTCGACATCAAAATCAGCTGCATGCAAGAGCTTAAGTAGCAGGTTTTCAACATCTTCGCCGACATAACCCGCTTCGGTCAAAGTCGTCGCGTCGCCAATGGCAAAAGGCACATTCAACATGCGAGCGAGTGAACGAGCAAGCAAAGTCTTGCCGCTTCCGGTCGGACCGGCGAGCAGAATGTTGCTCTTCTCGATTTCGACATCCGCTTCGCCTTCCCAGCCACTGCTCAGACGCTTGTAGTGGTTGTGAACAGCGACAGCCAAGACTCGTTTGGCAGAACGTTGTCCGATCACATAGTTGTCGAGATGCTCAACGATCGATCGGGGAGCAGGGATGTCACTAAACAGCGATTTGGATGGGCCGCGACGCTTTTGCTCTTGGTCAAGAATAGACTGACAAAGGTCAATGCACTCGGCACAGATGTAGACGTCTCCAGGGCCTTCGACGAGTGGGCCGACGTCACGATAACTTTTGCGGCAGAAGCTACAAAAGGCGTTTTTCTTCGTCGCCGTACTTCCGCGGCGCGAACTGGAGGATTCTTTGGTGGGCATACACGACTCCTTGCTTATTTGGTTTCGTCTTCGATCAACCAAGCTTAGCAGCGATGAATGACTCTCATGAACTTAGAACGTCACTGTGATGGAAGGTTACAGTGAAGTTCGTTGTTCGCATTCAAACGCCGACCGCCTGGTTCCTCAAAGGGGAGAAACTCGACACATCGAACGGTTCGGGCCACGACTCGGATACTTCTCAAACGTCATACGATGGTTCAAGCGAAAAGACTTGAAACGCCGTGGTGACCTTTGAAGGAACATCCTTGTCCTCAAAGCTCGAGCCATTCGTGGTTTGGGGGTAGTTTACGTAATCCGGTGAAAGGTATGCCCGATTCAGTTAAAGCAAGCTTTGCGTGAACCATTTCGTTGGGAGGGCGCGATCACCGGTGGATTGGTCATCAGTCAGTCAATTTGGTTTCAGTTCATCCAGGATGCCCAGAATGATTGGCCTCGTCGGTCAGTCGTCAGAGTCATGTTGCTCCGAGGTATCGGAGTCCGACTCAGCGTCCGTCTTCAAGGTGGCTTGGTTGGGGATCTTGGAGGAACTGTCACCCGATCGGCGGGCTGATGCTTGTATAGTTCGGAATTCCGCCTCGCTAATGTCACCTTTGCGAAGCATTTCTTCCAGGTTTGCTAGGGCGTCTGTGGTGTCCAGACGGTCCTGAGTGGTGTAGTCGCGCAACCTTTCCAACAGCCAAAATGCCACTGCGATCACGACAACTAGGATCGCTACGGCAAGACCAGCCTGCACGGCCGGTGCTGCAAACATATCTGGCATAATCAGTGCTACGGGTTACGACGCTTCGTTGAGGACTCGTTTGAGGCACGACTTCATCATAGGCGTGTCGCTCTCGCGTGGTCCAGGAATTTTCTATCTGGTTTTCGTGGGTTTCGTGTTTCACGACTTATTCGATGTTTTATCGGATCGGCAGCTCGCCTGCCAACACGCAATGGCTCGCAAGTCCTGCATAGCCTGACGAGGCACCTCCAAACCCTGGTGAGACCGTCCTGCGACACGTAAAACGACGCAAACGTTTTCATGGAATTGGTTCAACGAAGGCAGAAATCGCTCAGCGGACACCTCACCTTCGCCCGGTGGAACATCCTGACGTCCGATCCAGCCCACACTCCCCCCGGTCCAATCGTGACTGGCGTGGTCACACAAATAGACGAGGGCCAAAGAGTTTGGCTGCCGCTGAAGACGCGAGATTAACGGCATCTCCCCAGCCGAAATCATCTCACCAACATCCGCAGCTAGCTTCAATTCCGCCCCTGAGGACAGCCATTGCTGCAGTTGCTCAAACTTGGCAACACTTCCGATCGCGTGCCCAACGGCAGGCCGCAGTGCGACGTTCACACCCAATTGGCTTGCCCGGTTCACCAAATGGTCCAACCGACCCGCCAACGATTCCAGATTCTGCTCCGATGAAACGCCAAAGATGTCGTGGTCTGTCTTGCGGGATCGACCACTCCCGATCGACACAATCGTATTAGAGACGAGCGATGCCTTCTCTATCCAACTTTCGCACCACTTCATTGCTCGAGAAGCTTCATCTTCATCACGACTGGCGAGCGAAGGTCCCCACTGGTCTCGGCTGTCTAAAACGAATGGCGCCTCGGTGTCGACAACCAACTGACATTCGTATCGCGCCGCGGCATCACGTAGCGCTGACCATTGATCATCAAACGAAGCGACCGCTGGATTCAAGGTATCACCACGCGGACGCACCGCGATGCAGCGATATCCCTGTTCCGACAGGTCGGCAATCGCCGAGACCGGTTCATGCAACCACAATTCGCCTGTGTGATATCCCGGGATCATCTCACGCTTTGTCAAATGGTGAAAAATCGCAAACGATCATTCGGCTGCCTCGGAAGAAGTATCAACCAGGGTCGTGATCGCACGACGACGCCGGAACCAAATCGCCGAACCCGCACAAAGCAACGGCAACCCGACAATTCCGATCGCTTGGGTCCACGCGCTCATCATCGTGATCTTGTTGACAAGAGCGTTGTGGTCGCTGGCCGTCACGGGAAGCTGCCCCGTATACTTAGCAACATGATGCAGCAGGTTGACCGCAAGTGATTCCTTCGGAATCTCCTGGTGACACGCCAAGCAAGCACCCTGCCGGCTCATTCGGGCTCGTTCATCATTGTTCAAAGCACGAGACAACTTGAAATGGTGTCCGATCGTTTGTAGCTGATTCCCCTCTTCGTCAACAATTCGTGACCAATCGTCAGGAAGATTCTCAATTGGCTCAAGTTGTGGCTGAGTCTTTTTCGGCAAGACCTTCCCGTCGACAGTTTCCAAGTCGACAAACACACGTTCGCTCGGCGGACGGGTCGATCGCCCACCATCGATTCCATAACCTAGCGCTTTTTCGGACGCGTGACAGGATTCGCAGTTCCGGGCATGCTTCGTCATCGTGTGAGGCTGGGTTGGCGACATATCGATCGCCAACTGACCGTCGGGACCACCATGTTCGGTACCTTCAGGCGTTTTGAAGATATGGTTGCTCATGATTGGCTCGCCATCCTCGCCAATGATTGTCACAGATGGCTGACAGCCGGGTGCCAACGGTGTAACCCGGCCTTCACCATTCACACCGAGCATTGGCTGTTCCCAGCGTAGGTAACTGCGTTGCTCAGTGATTTTCCCGGGAATGATCGTGTCATAACCCGTTTCGCCACGATCGGTCCGGTGTTCCGGCTGCTGGTGTTTCCGGCCCGCGGCGACCCAATCAAAGTTGGTTTGAGATTCGTTGCATTCGGGACACTTGTCCTTCTGGCTGAAGTCGATCTTCACGTGGCAACCGTAACACTGCGGCGTCCATGACGCATGACACGAATAACACTCCATTTGCTGTAAATGGCTGGCAACGCCGCTCATGGCAACCAACCCTTCCGGGCTCAGCTTGTTTTCGTCCTTAATCTTCTTCAGGGGCAACATTCGAATGTCTTTGCCAGCGGCCGTGTGCACGATGATCTCATCACCATCACGAACAACGTTGCCGTAGGGATTCCCGCGAACGGTCAGCAAGTAACCATCGCGGGCGTCGTAAATGGTTCCTTGCAGCGTGTGAGCCTCCAGTTCATTGGTTAAACCGCGTGGCGGACCCGTTGCGGGTTCATCTTGAAACTCATCCATGAACCCAAGTGGCAAATCCCAAGGATAAATGTCCGGTGTCCCATGACAGTCGCTACACTCGATTTGCACCGCTCCCAAATTCGCACCGGCCAAAAAACCATCGCTGTGCACGTCAATGGACGTGTGACAATCCTGGCAAGTCATGCCTTTTTGATAGTGGATGTCTTGTTCCATTGCGATGTAGTGCTTCGTATGCAATGCGACTTGTCCACTGCCATCGGCGGCATAGGGCGACTCGTAGGGCGTTTCCATTAGGCCCTGGAACGACACGCCAATCCGTTTGCCACGGTCATGACAGGTCGTGCAGGTTTCAACGGGAATCCCGGAATACGTTTCGTCATGCACGGTCACCTTCGCTTCACGCGTTCCCTGGATACTGTGAACGAGCATGTGACCGGGCGCTTCCTTGTCGATCGTCGTGTCATCCCCTTCGTAGAATCCGTCATTGCTGTACGGCACGTGACATGAACTACAGCCCATCCCGCGAAAGTCGCCGCGTTTCTGACGACCCTTCACGGCGTGGTGACACCGCTGGCACTCCTGCCGAATGTATGTGAATGCAGCCAACGTGGGGTCTTCGTTCAGCCGATGAAGTTCGTCTTCTTTGAGAGCTTCGGGAAGTGGCTCATGCCGATCAACGAACACATCGGGCTCAAGCTTCTTCAATCGCTGCATGTATTTCTTGTAGACGTCGCTTCCCAACCGGGCTTCCGGGTCGCTGGGGTTCTCAACCGCGTAGTTGCCGTAGAGATGCTCGTATCCGGTCAGCGACCCGAACGACCAGCAGACGCCCTGGATTTTGCCCGCCTCGGTCATCATTAGACTTCGCCACTGCACCTCGACATGCTTCGGGTGGCACTGTCCACACGTTTTCTCATTCACCCAAGGGGAACCAGGATCAAGATAGAAGTCACCACCATGAGCGATCGCCTTGTCTTTCGTTTCCGTCGGGTCGCCACCGTGACAAACCACACAGCCTGCGGGATCGCCCATCGTCTCGCCCAGGGAAACGATCTGCTGCATCATCTGCGACTCTTTTTCTCGAATCAGCTCGATTTCACCATGACAGGCCATGCACCCGCTCGTTGCTGACTGAGGAAACGCATCAATCATCTTCTCGCCAGCGGAAACCGGGCAAACCAACAACACAACCGCCGCTAAGCATTGAGCGGTAAATACGCGTCTGATGGTCGTGGATCGCGGAGCGATCCACGACAATAATTGATCGGCCGTTGCCAAACACACGAACGTGCCCCAAAGACAAGACATCGGAATAGGCGAAATGGTGGAAAAACGCATCAGCGTATTGCACGATCGATTGAAGAGAAGCGGTACGACAAGCCCAAGTGTCAGACTGGGCCAATTGTCAGACTGGCCCAAGTCTCAGACTGGCCCAGCATCATACAGGCTGCACAGTCGATCACGAAGCAAGAACGCGATAATCGCAACCCAATGCACAGCCAGACTCAATATCTCTCGATAAATCAGCCTCCACACTGATGAACGACCAACTCAACTCGCGATCCAAGCCTGCGGCCCGTCCAGGTAAGCGACTAGTAGTCACATCTCTTCCCAACCATTCGCACCACCTCGATCGATCCGCTCATTTCCTGAGCTGATTGGCCATTGCGGTCGCCTGATCAAGCGGCAACCCCTCTTTGATCCCAGGTCGCAAATGCCCCACCTCGGACAACCACGCGTCGCGCATGACCTGCTGTGCCTGAACATGTTGACGGTCGAGTTGAGCTTCCGCTGGATCGATCGGCTTGATCTCCCACGCCCGACAGATAGCTGACGCGACCACCGCGTGGCCTTCAAGGTTCACGTGGACTCCGTCTGGCGACATCGAAAATTCTTCATCGCTATGCCGTCGGTTCCGAATATAGCTGTCCGTCGCGTCGTATAGGTCGACAACCATCGCAACTCGTTCAGCCTGTTCACGTACATACTTCGCGTAGACGGCGATTACGTCCGCATCATAATTTTCATAGATGCGTTTCCAGGAGTACTCCTCTGCTCCCGCGGGCAAGAGCTTTCCAGACGAGGCGCATGGCAATGGATCAAACGCCGGTGGCGTCATCAAAATCAATTTGGCCCCACTCGCCTGGACCTTCTCGATGATCAAATCGATCCCGCGGCAGAACTGCGAGTATCGGTCTTCGCTGAACGGATAATAAATCCCATCGTTCATGCCATAGCAGGCAACAACCACATCTGGCTTGCTCTTCGCCAGTGCCCGATCAATACGTTCGTGCACATTGGGTCGGGGGAACGGATGAGCAGGCTCTGACAAACCCGTACAAGTTTCACTCGATAAACCCATGTTGATCAACTCAGGTACCGACGCGTGTCCGAGTTCAACCAAATGCTGTTCTAAGAGAGTGATGTACTGTCCCGAAAAAGTGTTTGAGTCGCCCAAAAACAAAATTCGATCAGCCGCCAATGGCACAAAGGCGTCTGCCGCATGATTGGGACGCAAATGCTCCTCCAAAAACTCACGAATCGTATCGCGTGACTTCTCGGTCATGAATGCCGGTCCCCCATGACCGGCCCCTGGCAATACAACCAGCTTCGACGAAACACCAACCGCTTGCAGCTTTGCGTGCAGCGTCTGACTCTGGGTCAACGAAACGAGTGGATCGCGATCTCCATGCATGATCAAAAATGGTGCATCACTTGAATCGACATGGGTAATCGGGCTAGCTTGCTTGGCGATCTCAACTTCCTCTTGCAGCGGTCCACCCACAAGACGACTTTCAAACGAGTCCGGAGCATCCGCGTCGAGACGAGTCGGCAAGGTTCGTTGAGCTTGCATGGTGAGCAACTCACTAGGTCCGAACCAGTCAATGACCCCGCTCACATCATCAAGCTGTGATGTCGGATCACCGGTCGTGCCCAACATCGCGACGAGATGCCCACCTGCCGAAGAGCCCCAGACAACGAGGTTTGCTGCATCATAGCCATGGTCACTCGCATTGATCTTGAGCCAACGAATCGCAGATTGGCAGTCTTCCAGCTGAGCCGGAAAAGACGCCGTATCAGTTAGTCGATACCCAATGCTCGCCAGCGCATAGCCTTCATCCAACACCCACCGACACGAACCAATTCCGCTTTTCGAACCCTTGGCCCAGCCTCCACCGTGAATCCAAACCACCAACGGCGGATTCGTCACCGACTTTGGTACGTACAGATCAAGCTTCTGTCGTTCATGACCATCACTCACGTAAGGAAGATCCCGCTCGATTCGCACCGACTCTTCAAGACTGGGCTGCTGGGCGAGTGCTCCAGAGAGTGACAATAACTGACTCGTGGCAATTCCAAGAGCGAGCACGACGATCGTTCGGCACAGTGGTTTCAGTTTCATGATCAACCATTTAAGCAAAGGGGGTGAGAACACCATGTTAGACGATCACCAGTCCAGTTGTGAGCGTCTCCATCCGTGAATCACGCGTCTCGCCGCGGCCTTGCGTCAATCGCATCGACCGACGCGGGCTGACGGCAGTGTCAACTTTACGATCCAAAAGACATACAAGCCGATCACGGGGACGGCGTTAAGACTGAATCACGGACGGGCTCAAATGAACACGGATGAGGCAACCAGCCGGTCACCGTTCACGATCCGATCGTCGCCATAGAAATCCGTCCAGCACGTAGTGGGTCACCTGAGGCACTGCGAGCGCGCCAGCCAGCCACGCCTCACTCGCACCAAGATTCCAGTTCGACGCAGACGCATCACTCACCAGCCATCCAAACAACCACTCATGTCGCTGCCAAAGACCACGGTCCCATATCAACGTCTCGGCATACGCGAGCACCCAGATCGCCCCCAAAAAAACCGACAAACGGCCGCCCAGGCTGCGAAGCTCAAAACGCGGCCTTTGGATGACGTCATCCAAATCATCTCGCTGAACTCGGCTACGTTCATCATCGCGGTGCCAACGATACCAATAGATCAAAACCATGTAGGGCACGCCGTGAATAATGACGTTCGTAACAGTGAAGGCGTAATCTGAATTCAGTGAAATGATCCCGATGTACCAACATGCCGCAGTACTAAAGACAACCAAGTCCTTACCTGGATTCCAATTCCCGTACGTCCAACCGCGATGCAAACTCCGAACGAGATACGCCAACATCACACACCAATAGATTGGCTCCAGTGCATCGGCAACCAAGGTAGGCAATCGAACAAAGTCTCCCTCGGCAAACCACCAAAAATTTCGCGGCAGATGACTGTGCCAGTGTACTAGCGGATAAATCGTCGCTAAGTAAATCGCCGCCGTGTCGATCCAACGGCCCCGCGTATCGGTGTCTCCCTCCCGCGTCCGATAAAGCGCCACCCATCCGTATTGCTGTCGAACAAAGTGAAAGACAGCGAGGTAAGC
Organism: Rubripirellula sp.; assembly: GCA_045110715.1. Classification (GTDB taxonomy): domain Bacteria; phylum Planctomycetota; class Planctomycetia; order Pirellulales; family Pirellulaceae; genus Rubripirellula. Next base: position 9,630 of record JBGCGI010000033.1, on the reverse strand, counting down.
CAACACGCTCCAAAACAGCAATTCTCCTTCGCTGTAGATTGCCGCCAAAACGACAAAGGCGAGCAGAGGCGTCAAACCGTAAAGCCACGGTCGTCGTCTGAGTTCCGACACATCGAAGTACACACGGAAACCCGTCGCGTAAACGTGAGCAACATCGATCAAAAGAATCGTCGTCAACCAAGTCAGTCTTGGCGTGTCACCGTGAAGCCATCCAAACGCAGCACCAACCGGCAACAGCAATAGCGCCACCAAAGCGCTGCCGCCGAACGTCCAGAGATCAACCGACGGTGAAAAGAGATGTGGTATCGACCAATTTGTTCGGCTGCCCATAGTCATGGGACGGGCGTAACCGGGGCAGTTTCCTGGTTGGCAGCGATTGGTGCTTGCCGAGCAATGTCGACCTCCAAATCCGCGACCAAGCGGTTTTCGTATTGCGTAAGTTGTCCGCTCATCCCGCGAAACCACTGCAGGACCGGTGCTCGATATTCAACCGGTGGAATTCGCGTCGGTTGACTCGCGATGCTCCCCGACGGGGTCACCCACGCGTCGCTATACCAACGCTGTGACGAACTCAGCATCACCTCGTTACCAGACTGGTATTGATAAGTTCCGCCCAACGAACATTGAGGCGTCGCGTCCAAGATTCGCTCCACCGCGCCAATCGCTTCTGCGGATGGGACACCAAGTTGCTGAGTCAAGTCATTCAAGAAACCCACTCCTGCCAAACTCCCCTCGCTCGCCCTTGAGTAGAGCTGTGCGTTGACCCAGCCCTCCAACTGACTGCCACGCAAATTGCCAATATGCAGACGTACCTGGGCCGATTGCTCGGTTTCCTCGGCAGCCAATTGCGGCAGCGTGGCCATCAACATGTCAGGAAAAAACGAAAGGATGCTGAAACCACCACCTGTGTATCGATAAACTCCACCAAGTAAGCGATTCATATTCGGACCAACCGGTCGTCCGCGCCCGAGGCCTAAGGGCAATCGGTCCAAAGCGCCGGGAAGCGGCCAGGCTCCCAAGTAGGCGGGCAAAGTCCTCAAAGCCAGGAAACTACTCAGCATCCCATCAAACGCCTCCGGCTCCGGTGGCATGACATCCTTCACGGCGGCAAACAGATGCGTCGGCGGGCCAAGGGTATCGGATGCCACATGCGCCTGAACACTCACTAAATCGTCCGGCGCGTGACGAATCTTCACCCGCGTCGGCGGCCCAAGCTGCTTTGCCCACCAACCATAGTTTTCTGGTTGCCATGGCGCGATCTCCGCGTGAATCGATAAACGTTCCATTGCCTCGCCGTCTTCACTTGAAGCAATGGATTCACGATGCAAGCCGATCGCAATCGGGTCAAGGCTGCTGAACTGGCTTTCATACGCGATGGCAATTTTCTCATACCAGCGGGCTTCGTCCGGTGTGACGTTTTCGATTAGTCGATCGGGAATCGGCAAGAATGAACCACGAGCACCACGCCGCGTGTCGAGCACATCTTCGCCCAGTGCGATCACACCACTCCCGTCAGGCCGCTGACCAAACTGTTCAGGCAAAAAACCTTCCTCGACCAATGGCTCGATTTCACTGGGCGCCATCGCCTCAGATCCAGCCAGATGTTTCTTCGCAGCAAGCCGCGCCAAGTGAACCAACGAAATGTCGGCCTCGCTTTGCATCCTGCGTCGCAGCTCAATCAAATACTGAGGTGACAGCAATCCCTGCAACATCTCGGGGGAAAAATACGCAAAAATCGTATCGTCACGTGACAGCGGCATCCACTTACGCGACAAACGAAACGACTCCGAAGCGCCCAGTGATTGCTTGTCCTGGGCAACCTGCAGAAACCGGTCCGCGATCGACTCACTATTGGTCACCAAGATGAACTCGTTGTGCTCGACCATGAAGGAACGAACACGGTTGTCGCTGCTCCGCATCAACGAAGCAGGACCATGTTCCAAACGGACTTGCTCAAGCGTGATATCCGGTGAGTTACTTGCCAGGTTTTGGCGATCGTTGTTCAAGCTCGTCCGAAGCAAAAACGCATTGGTTGCTTGAAACAAGACTCCCATCGCGGCGCCGTCATCAAGATAAAGGTCACGTCCGATCAGAGCTTGGTCCGTGATAATGGTTGGGCCGAGTATTCGTGACAACGCACTCGTCTTAATCCCCAGTTGCGACTGAAGACGTGCGGCACCTTCTCGGGCCAAGCCACTTAACGTGATCATTCGCGAAATGTCGCCACCGAATTCATCCGTCAAGTCTTGGAACCACAAGAAGTTCTCGTACTTTCCATAACGAATGTAAAAACATTCCGGCGGCACTTGATTGGCCAGTGGTTCAATTTCGATGGCCGCAAGCGTTTCCTCCGAGTCAAGCGATGTGGCCGGATTCAATGGCCAGTCCGGCGGCGCTGGCAAGGGAAGACTCATCACATCATCCCCTGGCAGGTTTGTCTCCCAACGATGACCGATCGCCGCGGCCGTAAAGACTTCACTGGAAACCTTTGCCGCGCCAGCGATCCACTGCAGTGTCATCAAGAGCGGATCCGTGTCGCCCTTGGATGCTTGTTGGTCTTGCTGTGGATTCCCCAGCCAAGCTGGCAAAGGAAGTCGTAAGCGTTCGCTCAGCATCGTCACTAGATAGACATCCACCCATGTCGAAGTGAGCTGATCGTCCATGCGTTGCTTGGTATTGGTCAACAGCCCATTCCACCACGCCCCAAGCAACTCTTGATAGCCATTGGGATCGCGAATAACACTCACCGGAAAATTCCCGACGACTCCATTTCGATCGAGCACCTGAATGCTGATCGGATTGGTCGCGATCGATCTGGCGGGTGACTGACCACTGGTCTCGGACCGGAGTAGAAAATAGATCCGTCGAGCTACGATTTGGCTTGCATCGTCTTCGCCGCCCGCCAGTTCGCGAATCAGGTTGCCAACCCGGCCCAGCAATCGACCTTGGCCGAGTCGCGGTATCGGTTGTTGCGATGGCGGCTGGCGGACGGGCGTCTCCACGTTCTGGCTGATCGCGTGAAGAACTCGCTGGTCATTGCCCTCGATCCAGAGCTCACCGGGTCCCTCACCCAAGGCTGGATTTCGAAGCGGAATCTCGATCATTCCGACGCTGAACGGTTCCCCTGCAAATGCCACCGCGACTGGATTTTGAGCCGCGACCTGGCCAGAAAGGCTCAACCAAGCCAACGTGCCAACGAACAAGAAAATGAAAATCCGAGACATCGAGAAATATCGAACGACGGTTGCGAACATCAAAATGGATCCTGAGCTCTTGGAGAGTAGCGACCACTCTCATGGTAAATTCGCACCGTCATCGGACAGCACTCCGGCTTCTCAGCCACGACGAAACTCGCCATCTTAGCGACTGATTTAGCTTCCAACCCATTTCGACCACCTCACGCCTGAAAGTCAACCGTGGCAAGTCCCTCCCGCAGCGGTGTTTTCGCAGCCCAAACCGACCAACGACTCGAAGCCTACGCCGAAAGCATCAGTTTCGATTGTGAGCTGTATCAACAGGACATTCGCGGCTCGATTGCCCACGCCGAGATGTTACAGACGGTGGGGTTGCTCACTGCGGACGAGTTCTCACAAATCAAATCGACGCTCGAGTCCATTCGCGAACAGCTCGACAAAGGTGAACTTCCGTTTCGCTTTGAGCTTGAGGACGTCCATATGCACATCGAGCAAGCGCTGATTGATCAGCTCGGTGACATTGGTCGTAAACTGCACACCGCCCGCAGCCGCAACGATCAGGTCAGCACCGATATCCGCATGTGGCTTCGCGAGGCTCTCGATGATATTGACCAGTTGCTGCTAGAGTTGCAGCGGGCCTTCCTCAGTCGCTGCGAGGCCGACATGGACGTCATCCTTCCCGCATACACCCATTTGCAGCGAGCCCAACCGGTGCTCGCGCCGCACTACTGGCTCGCCTACATTGAAAAGTTTCAACGCGACCGGGAACGCGTCGCGGACTGCCGTCAACGCGTCAACCAATGTCCGCTCGGCATCGCCGCCGTCGCCGGAACCACGCTGCCGATCGATCGTCGACAGACTGCTGCGGCACTCGACTTTGATGGCATCACGGCCAACAGCCTCGACACGAGCAGCGATCGAGACTTCATCCTCGAGGCGAGCTTTGTGTTATCGATGATCGCATCGCACCTAAGCGGATGGGCTGAAGAATGGATTTTGTGGAGTACCGTTGAATTCGATTTCATTCAAATCCCACAGGCTTTCTGTACCGGCAGCAGCATCATGCCGCAAAAGGTCAATCCAGACACGCTAGAACTCACACGTGGCAAGTCGGCCCGTGTCATGGGTCATTTGCAAACGTTGATGTTACTCGTGAAGAACTTGCCCCTGGCCTACAACCGCGACTTACAAGAAGACAAGCCGCCAATCATGGATGCGGTCAAGACGACCCGGGCAATGTTGCAACTCGCCGCGCCGATCGTTGAGGGAGCTGAGCTTAAACGAAAGTCGATCGCTGCCCGGATCGAAAAAGGTTACCTCGACGCCACCACTCTGATGGAATGGATGATCGCCAAAGGCATGCCCCAACGCACGGCTCATCACTTAGTCGGTGCCATTGTTGGCGAAGCGATGAAGCGTGATGTCTCCCTGGCGGAGCTGCCAATTGAAACGCTGCAAGAGCTCAGCGACCAAATTGACGAGAGTGTTTACGAGGTCCTGGGAACCAAGAACGCTGTGGAAGCCTTTCAAAGCGAAGGATCCACTGCTCCCCAGCGGGTCGCCGCCCAGGTCAAGCACTGGCAAGAACGTTTGTAGGGTAATCAGTCAAGAGTGTCGTCGAGTTTGTACCCAAACTCGTTCGCGCCAGATGTCTCAACAGCTCACAAAACGAGGTTGGGACAACCTCGGGCACTCTTTTGGGGTGATGAATCAGATCGTTAACTTTGGCGAACAGCGCGAGCGACGATGGCTAGTGAAACTCGATTCGCACCGGCGGCTTTCAGCACACCAGCGATTTCATTCGCAGTCGCTCCCGTGGTCATCACATCATCAACCAGAATCACGTCCCGCCCCAGCAGTGGCTGTTTCGAAAGACTCTCGCCGCGAGGCACACCTGGGGCAGATGACAACGGACGTATCCAGTCGATCCAGGGCGATAGTTTGAACGCACCCTGAACATTCTCGCGTCGTTCTTGGTCATCAAGCCAGGCTTGTTTGCTGATCTGACGAGTTGTCTTGAGTAGCGAGCGATAGCGAACGTTGCCGCCGGCCTGTCGGACCCAGCGTGCAAAGTACCTTGCCAAGACTTGCGTTCCGCTGCCGCCGCGCCGCATTTGACGCCACGTCGGACTGGGCACGCTGGTAACTAGGGTCGGAAGCTCGCAGGGGCCTCGTTCGTTCGAGGTTTGATCGATTAAGCACGGCCAACGCCGACAACTCTCGACCGCCAACCGCATCGATAATTCCCGCGACAAAACGGTATTGCGAGGATATTTGGCCGCCACGATCGCGGTGCAGACAACACCTTGGTAACGGTAGACCGCGGCTGCCCGATCAAAATTCATCGCCACATCACGGGCATTGCATTGAGGGCAGGCGTAAAGCGGGCTAGTCGGCGAATCCAAGTTTTCACCGGCCCTGCCACCCAGCGGCCACGCACACGTCGGACACGCGGATCGCATCATTTCGGCGGATTGACTGATCGAAACATGGCATGGGGAGCAAAACGTGTCATAAAGCCGGCTGGACGCAATCGGAATCTTTTCATCGTGGTTGCCTGGTTTTCGCAACCGTGTTGGCTCCTCACAAATAGCGCAAATCGGGGGAAAAACGACCGATGCCAGACCTTCACCAAGGTCTTTGGCGGCCCGCAACGCCGAATCGGTCATGTGAAAAAATCTGCTCATTATCGGAATTTTACAAATTTCATTTGTGCTGGCGCGAACCTTCTGCTGAAATAACTCTCTAAGCACCCAACCTCACCGCTCCCCACTACGGAGGGCGAGTGGTTGAGTAATCTTTCTTTTTGAGCTCCACAACCGCACCGCTAACCCGGTGCCCGGAGGATCCGATGCGAATTCTGATTTCCAATTTGAACGTCATTCGTGCAACCCGCTTGGCCGGTTTCTTGCGCAATCGTTTCGAGCGGATTTCGACGATTCTCGTCGAGGAATCCGTATCACGCGTCCATTCGGTGGACACCGGTTGTGTGGAGCCTGTCTATGTCAAGGCAAGGGTCACAGCGACGTATCCGGGTATGCCGGAAGTCGATGACCAACCGTGTCGCAGTGATTTGTCATCAAGCAAATCGATGACATGGCGAGCCAGTCTTGGGAAGCATTTACTGCTTCTAGGACAAGCGGGAGCCAGCCACGCGGGCCTGCAGAGAGCCGAAACGAGAAGCTAACTCAGCTCCTCGATTCATTTCTCGACAGCAAAGCGACGGAAGCTCTCTGAGCCCGGACGAAGCTGAATGCTACGCGCATCTCTCTTCATCTTCTGGTTTTTTGACTTCTCGATTTGTTGGCAGATTCGTTGATTGGCTGCTTTGGATACTCCCAGCGCCCGGTTTTTGGCTTTCCACAGCCCAACAACCGATCGCCGGAAATGCTCCAAACGGTTGCTCATCCAAACGAATCGCTCGCTTCGCCAAATGCTGACTCGAAAACACCTTTACTGACATTTTAGAAAGAACCCTGACTCATCCCTGAGTCGCTCCCCGCCATTCGGGAGGAACCTGAAGATGACAATCACGAAGATCCAAAAGTTTCAAAACAGCGACATCACGATCAAGACCGTTGCCCAGCTGGTTGCACTGGCTCAAGATGGCGATCGTGCTGCATTCGGCGAATTGTTCGAGCGATACCGGCCTGCCATCGTCGCACTGGCGATGCGTCGGGTAAGAAACACGCACGAGGCCGAAGAGCTGGCTCAAGATGTGTTCATCCAAGCGATGCAAAAGATCGACCAACTTCGAGTGCCTGAGGCATTTGGAGGCTGGTTGCGTCAAATCGTCCACCGGATGGCCATCAACCGAGTCACTCGTGGCCGATTGTCGATCGCGTGCGATCCCGAAACACTCGAAGCGACTTGCGGTGATGATTCGTCTCCGGTGACGGCGGCGGAGGATCAAGAGCAAGCCGATGCGGTGCGATTGGGTTTGAACCGACTTGGCAATCTGGATCAACAAACCTTGCGAGCGTTTTACTTGCGAGGCCAAACCTTGATCGAGATGAGCAACGAGTTCGACGCGCCCGTGGGAACGATTAAGCGTCGTTTGCACACCGCTCGAAAGCGATTGGCTGAAACCATGCGAAATGACTTTCCGGCCAATGTGCCGTCGTACGCCCCGGTAGCGCCTGAGCTAGCGGTCAGCCAAGCGGTCTAAAGACCGGCATTGGTCGACTGTGCCCGGTTGAGTCCGACGGCTGGATATTCGACGATGGGAGGGAACTTAGCACCGCGTGAACAATTACTGACGTAGCTGATCCCGCCAGGGTTCAGGTTGCCACCGGGCCCGACTGAACCCTGGCGGGCCCAGCTACGGTCAAATTAGCCATTGATTGATCACGCGGTGCTAAGTTCCCTCCCATCGTTTTCTTCCTCGCCGCTGAACTGAGTACCCCACCATGTCCGTCGCCTCTTCCGCCGCCCGTCCTGTTTTAATCGCTGGTTCCTGGCGAGATGCCACCACGGACAGCACCTTTCAAGCGACCGATCCCAACCGCAACGAAAAACTCGATCCGGTTTTTCCAGTCAGCGGCTGGGATGACTGCGACGCGGCACTCGACGCCGCCGTCGATGCCGCCGCTGAACTTCGCAAAATTCCTGCGACCAAAATCGCGGACTTTCTCGAGGACTACGCGGACCGAATCGACGACGCGAAAGAGTCTCTTTCAAAGTGTGCCTTTGAAGAAACCGGTTTGGCACTGACGCCCCGATTGGCCGATGTCGAATTGCCGCGAACCAGCAACCAATTGCGTGCCGCTGCGAAAGCGTGCCGCGAAGGGAGTTGGGCCCTGCCGACCATTGATACTCAAACGGGGATCCGGTCGTGCTACCGTGCACTCGGCCCTATCTGCATTTTTGGTCCTAACAATTTCCCATTCGCCTTCGGCAGCGTTTCCGGTGGCGACTTCGCCGCCGCCATCGCTGCGGGTAATCCGGTCATCGGGAAAGCAAATAGCTCTCACCCGGAAACAACGCGCCTGTTTGCCGAACTAGCCGCCCAGTCACTCGCCGAAACCGGACTTCCCGCAGCAACCGTCCAATTGATCTACCGAACGTCGCACGCCGATGGCGAACGCCTCGTTGCCGATCCACGCATCGGCGCGACCGGTTACACAGGAAGCCGCAGCGCTGGATTGAAGTTGAAAGCGGCGGCCGATGCAGCCGGAAAACCAATCTACTTGGAACTATCCAGTGTGAACCCGGTTGCGATCACTCCAGCCGCGCTCGAAGAACGCACAGACGCAATCGTCGATGAATTCATCACAAGTGTTTTGATGGGAGCCGGGCAATTTTGCACCAACCCAGGCACCGTTCTATTGGTGGACGGCGAAGCGACCCAGAAGTTCATCGCCGCGGTCAAAGAACGTTTCGCTGGCCAAGCCGCAGGCACACTGCTTTCGCCCGCGGTGGCGAAGTCACTGAAATCCAGCATCGAAACGCTGGTCGGTTACGGCGCGGAGTTGTTGACCGGTGGCGGTGAAACCGAAAGCGGTCGCTGTGCGATGGCCAACACGTTACTGCAAGTCTCCGGCGAACAATTCCTTGGCAAACCCGAAGAGTTTCAAACTGAGGCTTTTGGAAACGCGTCACTGATCGTCGTGGCCAAGGATATTGATCAACTCTGCCAAGTGATCGCTCACTTGGAAGGGAACCTGACCGGCTGCATCTACAGCCAACCGGGAGCCGACGATAACAGCTATGAAAAGCTGGCATTCGAACTTGAGCCAAAGGTTGGTCGTTTGCTCAACGATAAAATGCCCACCGGTGTCGCGGTCAGCCCAGCGATGAACCATGGCGGCCCGTTCCCCGCAACCGGCCACCCCGGCTTCACCGCCGTCGGAGTCCCAGGATCCTTGTTGCGATTTGGAAAACTAACCAGCTTTGACAACATCAGTGAGCCACGTTTGCCAGCACTGCTAAAGAACAACCCGCCCACGAGCACGACTTGGCGATCGGTCGACGGACAGTGGACGAACGAGGCGATCGGCTAGTTCAATGGACAAGCTTGAGCAGCTGATCAGGCAGGATCGCGAGACTGCAATTCCAGATCTGGCGATCGCTTAAGAAGTCAGGAAATTTGCAGTTGTCCAGAGCACCAATTCCAGTTCGGTCACCCAACCGATTCAATCTCGGGCCGAATCAAAGTCGCTTCAGTAGATGCAACCGAGGCGAGATTGCGAATTCAAAAACTCGCGCCCTTCTCCAGGCCAGAAGCTCTTACCTCGGAACACAACGCAAGGCCCAGTTATCGGACGGTCGAAGCAATTGCACTGCTCCGGTCTTGTGGGGATGTCCAATTCGTTGTTGAAACTCTTGATGATCTCTCTGGTGAAAACGTAGGTGGTTAGGTTTGAGTTTGCAAGAAGCTCGTCCCTTCTGACTTTGCCGTAGGCGAAGTCAGAAGGGACGAGAACGATTAGACGGT
>JBGCGI010000032.1:0-8215 GCA_045110715.1 Rubripirellula sp. | reverse complement strand
GATCAACCTGGAGGGCGAAGCCTACTGGTCTTCAAGCTCGTCGGGTTTTTCCTCGGTAGCAGCTTGGGCGTCCGCTGCGATCAGTGCTTCGTACTCTGCGACGGCGTCCGCGTCCGCATTTTGCATGCTGTTGGACGGCCCGGCTTCCTCACAACCAGTCAAGCAGATGGTGAACGCTGCGACAAAGCACAGTGCTAAGAATTGTTTCATTGGAATTTCCTTTTAGATTGCTACCATCGAGGGCAGCGATTTTGAAAAATGGCCCCGACCTTCTTCGAAGATCGAGGCCACATGATAGAAGTCAGTAACCTACTGGTTCAGCTGCTCTTCAATTGTCTCTTTATTCGCCTTGGTGCCAAGAGCACCCCAAAGGCCGTAAGGACTGGGTGAACCAGGGCTGGCAGTTCCAGTACCGTTTCGCCACACCATGGGTGCACGAGCATTACCTGCCTCGACCGAATCGGTCATGAAGACAACCGCTCCGTCACCCATCAAGATATGAGCTCCGCCCTGGTGCCGACTGGAAGCCGGTCCAAGGATCGCTCCACCCGGGTTACGCTGAGCACAAATGGCGGCGTTGGGTGGCAGGATCGTGTGGAAACCAGACATCGTGATACGATGATCGGCCCAACGGAAACCGCGGCCATTGACAACAGACATCAACGGTGTCGTCGGATCCCAGAACCCCGGACGGGTCGGGTTCACGTAGTTTTGATCCTCGCACCAACTCGGGTTGTCACGAATCATTGCCCAAGCTTGGGTGCGTTCATGATCGGGACGGGTACGCTTGTCAGAATCTCCGAGGTCGGTAGCGATTTCGCCCATCGCAACGGTATTGGAAAGACCGTCAAGCACGTCTCTGAATTTCGCTTCCTTGTGCTGAACGAACATTCCACGATCAGCTGCACGCGAGTGCTGAGCCCAACCGCTGTTCTCTTGCACTTTCCAAGCAGGGTTGAGCCCACTGTTGAAGCGCTTTGGACCACGAATGCTCCAGTAGTACGAATCACCCAGCGACAAGGCGTAGTTGGTTCGACCGAGAGCAGGAAGTCCTACACCTGGATCGCTTGGGCAACGCAGGGTTGGGATCTCGGTGCTCCATGGAATGTAGCGTGCTTGTGTTGGCACGGGGCCCATCGGTGGCCATGGTGGATCGTAAACGATGGTGTCATCCAAAGCATCTCGCTGGTTGGGGTTTGAGATCTGCTCCCAAACTCCCTGTTGCTCCATGAATGGAGTCAGTCCGACCAATGCACTCAAACGCCAAGCGTTCGTGTGCGGATGATTTGCCCACCAGTTGGAAGTTGCGCCAAGGTTCCCACGAGGTGGGCCAGCACCACCAGGACTGTCTGTACCGACGCCGTGGATGGGCACTTGCTTGTAAGCGCTGTGATAATTGTGGAGGGCCAATCCAATTTGCTTGAAGTTGTTGCTACAACTCATTCTTCGAGCTGCTTCACGAGCAGCCTGAACCGCGGGCAGCAATAGCCCGACCAACACGCCAATGATGGCGATAACAACCAATAGCTCCACCAAGGTGAAACCACGCGAACGAGAACGTCGCATCATAAATCTCCATAAGGAGTAGTGAGAATACCAACAGAAAAGCTCTGTTTGGGCAGTTTAAGACTAGCGGTCAAGACAACAATTGTAAACGTTGAACCCAATTCAAGGCCGTAAAACGCAGCATTAAGGATTACGAGTCTCACGCAAAAAATTGGACACGCGATTTGAGAACTTTTCTAGGATTCGCTCCTCGACAGGCGACCAGCGTGTTCTTCCGAGAGTGCTGCTCCCCCCGTCCTCCACAAACCTCCACAGACCCACACGCTCATGGCAAAGAAAAAGCGGATTCCCCACAAATTCCATCGCTGGATCGAGGCCCGTAAAAAGGCCAAATTGTCCAATGCACATATCCAAATGGCTCGCGAACTTGGGATGAATCCCAAGCGACTTGTGATCCAGGCCGCCCAGTCAGCCCAGCCATGGAGACTGCCTTTGCCCGCCTACATCGAGGCTTGCTACGAAGAAAAGTACGGCAAAAAGCGTCCCGATGAAGTGAAATCGATCGAGGCCATGGCTGAAGAGCATGTGGCCCGGCGCGAAGCGAGGAAGGCCGCAAACGCCGAGAAGGACGCTTCCGAAGCTAGCGTCGAACCCAGCGCGGACGCACCGGCGGAACCCAGCGCGGACGCTCCTGATGAACCCAGCGTGGACGCACCGGCGGAACCCCGCGCGGACGCTCCTGATGAACCCAGTGCGATTGCCGAAGTTGGAACGAGTGTGGATGTCAGCGCGATTGCCGAAATTGGGATGAGTGTGGATGTCCTTGCTGAGACCAATCTCGAAATTAGCGAATTGCTGGAGCACGCGGAGACCGTCGCCAAGCCCGATCTCTCAGACGAGGACGTCAACGATTCCTAGCCGAATTCGCGCCCATTGTTCGCTCTTCTCGAGCCTAACAGGTACACCCAGGCAAGCTCACGTGAGTCTGCCCAGGTCGAGTTCCATGTCGAGAATAGCTGATCGGTCCGAATTTCATGTCTGACTCCAACAACACTTTCAACGCCAACGACGACCTACACCACGAGTATCTCGCCAGTGTTCGCACGGGTTGGCTGCCGCTGGGAATTTGCTTGGCTGCGGTTCCTTTTGCGATCGCTCTGATTTTCACGGCCGTGATGCTGGAAAGCAAACTATCGATCCTGCTTGCTGGCGTTGGAGTGCTGTCCCTGCCATGTGCCCTGATCGGCTTGTTTGGCCTGATGGCGATCGCTCCCAACAATTCACGCGTCCTGCTGCTGTTCGGTGAATATCGGGGCACTGTCAAGGAATCGGGTTTCTTCTGGGTCAATCCGTTTTTCTCCAAGAAGAAGGTCAGTCTTCGTGTACGCAACTTTGAAACGGGGTCGACAGGCACTGCCGAACAGAAAAACGCGGAAGGTAAAATCATCACACCAAAATCTCGAACCGCTGGTCGGCCATCCAAGGTGAACGATCGAGATGGCAACCCGATTGAAATTTCCGCGGTGGTGGTTTGGAAAGTGACAGACACCGCCGAAGCGATGTTCGAGGTCGATGAGTTCGAGCACTTCGTGGAAGTTCAGAGCGAAGCCGCACTCCGCAGTTTGGCCACACGCTATCCGTACGATAGCCGCGACAGCGAAGAGTCCCTGCGAGGCAGCACCGAAGAAATTTGCGACATGCTTCGCGACGACATCCAAGAACGACTGGAGAAGGCCGGCGTGCGAGTCTTGGAGGCGCGAATCAGTCACTTGGCCTATGCACCGGAAATCGCTGCAGCGATGCTACAGCGTCAGCAGGCAGGTGCTGTGGTTGCAGCACGTACCAAGATCGTTGACGGTGCGGTTGGCATGGTCGAGATGGCGCTCGAGCACCTCAAACGCGACAATATCGTCGAGCTAGATCCGCAACAGCGGGCGACGTTGGTATCCAACCTGCTCGTGGTGCTATGCAGCGATCGTCACACGCAGCCCGTCGTCCAGGCGGGTTCGTAATCGCGCTCGCCAATGTCGAACCATTGTCCCAATTGTTCTTCTCAATCGGCTCGCTCTGTGAGCCTTGGCTGAGTGCCGAGATGGATCAAGTGAGACGCTGGCTGTGAGGCCCACGGGGAGATCACGATGCTCGGAGAACGTGGTCGCTCATGCATCGCGGCGCCACGTTCTTGTTGGCGGTTGAATCAACGATTGCGTTGATTGCCTGGCCCACCGCTTGGTCGCAATTCTTGGCCACTGATTTCGCCGTCCGCATTCTGATCGGCCTCTGCCAGCGACTTCGAGGCGATTTTCAGTTCCGCCAGGGAAAGGGTGCCGTCCTTGTCTCGGTCGAGCGCTGCGATGACGGGATGACGTTGCATCATCTCAGCCATTCGCGAGCCCAGGCCGCCGGGACCACGACCGGCCATTGACCGACCTCGACCACGTGCACCTCCACTGCTGCGACGACTGCCTCCATCGCGGTCGTACTCCATTGTGACTAAGTACTCTTGAGTCACTGGGACACAGAACGTTTCCGCATCATCGCAGGCAAAGTACTTCACGATCACCTTGAAGGGATCCGACGATCGACCTGACAGGGTGACCAAGAACTCACGAGGGTCGGCATCCGCTCCAACTTCGACATCTCGAAACACGCCCTGCGCGGGAGTGACGCTAACCCCGTCGGGTGATTCGATACTGTACTTCAACGCGGGTGCTTTGTTGTTCCAGTGAACTTTGTAAAGCGGATCCAAGAAGAACCCGAGGTACAGTTGATCTCCGCTCATCTCGGCACGAAGCTTTGCATAGTGAGGCGATGGCTTTTTGTTCGCATCGTCAGCCTGAGGTTTGACAAACACAGGTCGCATTCCCTCGGGCAACTGAACTCGCTGGACGATTCCCGTGGGAGCCTTCGTTGGCGGCTGCATGACCGGCATGTTCAGCTCGCGAATGCTGGTTGGATTTTCAACGGGACCGACCAAGCGGCTCAGGTCGTCTCGCAACATTTGAGCGTCACTCCAGGTTCGCGAGACCACGATCTTGCCAGTCGGATCAATGATGAATTCCGAATTCGGACGGTCTCCCAACGCATGTTTCAGGTCGTTCTGCATTGAATCGCATAGCCACTGAAACCGCGTGCCCAGTTGACGTTTCGCCTCCGCAACGTGCATCAATCGCTCTTTCAGATTGAAGGGTGCGACGTAGCCATTGTTTTCAGGATGCGCGAGTGCCTTGTAGACGTAGTAAAAATTCACATCTCGAGGCGCATAGTCTCGTTCGATCGTCTCCAAACTGGAGACGTTGCGTAGGAAAGGTGGTCATGTCAGGCACCCGAACACGACAACCGAATACTTTCCACGCAGCGTGCTGGTCGAAAACTCATTGCCCGCTTCATCGTAAACCGTCACTTCTGGCAGCATGGTGCCAGCCATCGGGACGCCGCCTTGGCCACCACGTTGGGCAATCGCAGGATGCGTTAGGAATGAACCCAAGAGGGTTACGAACGTAAGGGCGAACGTAGTGCGGATCATGAACACGGCCGTTGGGCGGGAGTCAAACGTGAGACACGTTTGTTAAAACTCCGTGATGGCGCGAATGTTTCGGTTGCTACGTCTTTCGATCAATCGTCGGCGGGCAGCCCATCGTGCAGGCTTAGCCGGGCTGAACGCCACAAGCGGCGGATATCCGAGATCGGCACGCTCATCAGTTCAGCCACTTCATCGCGCGTCAGATCGTGATACCACACCAACTCAAACACTTCTCGCTGCTGGTCCGGCAGTCCATCGACCGTTTCGTGAAAATGGGCCCACTGTTGAATCGCCGCAGGCGACAGCTTGCTTTCGGTGGGAGGGCTGTCATCGCAAAGTTGGATCAGCTCTTTGCGAATTGCCAGGGCAGCGACTTGGTAAAAGTGCCGAACGTCTTTGATCGGCAGATCGTGCAGCGACTGATAGAGTCGTAGCGAGGCTTGCTCGAGAAGATCGGTCGAGGTGTCCTGAGCAGTTAGCCCGAAATCACGGTGAATTCGAGCCGTCATTTCAGTCAGCTGCTGACAAGCCAGGCTGAGTAGATCACCGCGGACCGATCCGTCACCCGCATTGAGTTCAGCGATAAGATTTTCGAGAAGTCGAGTTTGTTCGTTCATTGGTCGTCATCCTCCGACAAAGAAACGTGGGCGCACGAAAAACCCCGGTGAATGATCACCGGGGTTTACGTGTCTTGAATGTCCATCGGACAATCGATGACCCCTACGGGACTCGAACCCGTGCTGCCGCCGTGAAAGGGCGGTGTCCTAACCGCTGGACGAAGGGGCCAGTATGTAAGATGTGAGGCAATCAAAAACCGCTTGCACAACTTGCAAGGCGGGTTTTTACCTAAGAGAGGCTCATGCCGTCAAGGGTTCACTTAGCGGAACCCCAACAACGTTGGCAAAAACCAGATTTGGTGTGCTAGACAGATGCGTGAAGAAACGAAAGCAACGGGGGATCTCTAAATTGACTTCCGAACCGCCAGATCGAGATTGGTGCTGAGAAAACAGCCCCAATCCTTACTCAACGGGTTCCACAGTCGCATCACCCGATTCCAGGCTTCGCTGGATCGCGTCATAAACTTCACGACGATGGACAGGCACCTCGCGTGGAGCTTCCACGCCTAGCCGTACTTTGTCGCCTCGAATTTCAACCACGACAATTTTAATGTCGTTATTGATTACGATGCTCTCGTTCTTTTTTCTCGATAAAACCAACATTCTCCAGTCCTTTCCGTAACCGGCCCAAAGTCATTCTTTAAAACATGATCGCCTACAGTCCCGATGCGTTTCAGGGAGACTGTCGCCCTCCTGTCCCACCGCCACGTAGGCCGGCTGTGTCTGCGAACACTTTCCGTACGTATTCGCTCTTTCTGACACCCTCAACTCTAGGTCAAAAAGTAGGCGCGTCAAGGAAATATGGCTTGACAAGAACCCTTTTTTGACCCTCCCACGCCTGCTTTGAGCTACAGAACCGGAAAATGCGGTCTGAAATGCTTTCAATCCGACATTTGTGATCTGAACACGTTGAAATGCCGGGGTGTAGCCAAATGTCCAGTCATCTGACCGGTCAACAAGAACAGCCACTGCAACCAAGTCCGCTGCCAAGTTTTCCGCGAATTCAGCGAATATGATGAAAGGCGGCTCAACAAGTGAGCCACTTGGGGATCCATAGGTTCGGTTGCCAATCGTCCGCCGAACGCCAAACTGGCTGATCACGGGCCCGGTGACCAAACATTGACAATTGCGTAGGATTGAGTTCCAAGCGATACAGACTCAAGAAGGAACCGTTTCCGATGTTTCTGCGTCGTAATGATTGATGGCGCTGCAGCGTGATTTAGCTTTCTTGACTGAACGGGTGAGACAATGGTCCGAGCGATAAGTAACAGCGATAACGAATCCAAATCCAACCAAGTCAGTGCGTTCACGCCCGCGCTGGCTGCGAAGATGTTGCCCTTGGTGCGGAGGATCGTCGAAGACTTGATGAGGCTAAACCGCTCGATCGAGGCCCAGCGCGAGCAGCTTCATGGCATCGATCAGTTGAGTGAGACGATCGACCAAGCCGACTACAGTGAAGAGTTGTCGGATGTTCGAGAATCTCTCGAAGATGACGAGCAGCAACTTGCTGCCTGCATCGGTGAGCTGACATCGCTCGGTTTAAAGACTCATCTGCCCATCGATGGGTCCGTCGATTTTCCCGCCGTGATCAATCGCCGCAGCGTCTGTTTGTGCTGGAACCCCAAAGACGGTGACCAACTTTACTGGCACGAAGTGGGCGAAACCACCAAGCAACGTCAGAAGATCGACCCGCAATCCTTCGCCGTCGAGTCGCTGAACTAGCTTTCGCACCGTTGAGAGTGGTTCGTGCTTCAGCGTCGTTCGTTTTATGCGACGTGTTGGGAGTTGGGACGCGATCAATCCGGCGCTTCCGCTGGACCACCGACAGTTTTCGCTCGGAAGAACGCCCAGATCTGATCGGCCATTTCGATGTCTCGATTTTGTCGACCTGTGATGGCCAAGTACAAACGGGAATACGGTTCCTTGATGCTTGGCTCGGTGTGCCCGCCTCCCTCGATACGAACGACGGCAACTTCGACGTTCGTTTCTGCATTCGTGTACGTACGGCTTGAAGCAGTGCAGCCGTCGCTTTTCGATCGATCAGGATACTGAACCAATCGCGGCTTTACCGCGCAGCGGTTGTGAGTGACCCAGTAGCGAATGGAATCATCGGTGGACTGAACCTTTCCACGATGCCGAATCATCTCCCCGCCTTCGTAGGGGAGAATCCGATCGGCCGTGCCATTCATCAGCATCACAGAGATGGGCTGCTTTGGCGGGCGAGCGAACACGGGGCTTGGATTGGCCGCGGCGACAGCGGCGACGGCGGCATAGGTTTGCGGTGTCTCCACTGCCAATCGCAACGCCATGTGACCTCCGTTGGATGTCCCTGCGGCAAACACTCGTTGCCGATCAATGGCACAGGACTCCGCGACGGTCTCGATCAGGTTGTGCAGAAATGTGACGTCGTCTGAATCGGGATTGGTTTTCAAACCACGCGAGTCGTTCCATCCCTGTTTGCCATCAGGTCCCGCGAGCCCATCGGGGATGATCAGGACAAGTTGCTCTCTTTCGGCCACGGGCATCCAGAGCCGATAGGGTGCTTGCCGTCCCGTGACACCAATCAGCT
>JBGCGI010000031.1:0-56803 GCA_045110715.1 Rubripirellula sp. | reverse complement strand
CGCTCCCCATCGGTTGCAACGGTAGAAGAAGCCAGTGATGCTTTTTTGTTGGCTTTCTTCTTGCCGCTGGTTTTCAAACGTCCTTCGTGCACGATGGCTTCCCAGTTCTGTTTGCCCGAATCGCGATCAAAGCAAAGGACCAGTTGAACCTGACGCTGTTCATCTGCGGTGGCTAAGAAAACCTGATTGCCCAGGATCGTAGGCGAACTGTGGCCTCGCCCGGGAATCTTGCAGCGCCATCGGATGTTGTTCTCTTCGCTCCAAGCTAGGGGCGGTTGCTGCTCGGGATCTGCGTGCCCATCAAGATCAGCGCCACGCCAACACGGCCAATCCGTATTTAAAAAGGCAGGCGTTGGTTGGGCTTTGGCCTGCGAATGGAGACTGCAGATGGCAATCAACGCGAAGAATGCGATTCTCATGTGATCGAAAAAGTGATGTCAGGGGGGACTAGGACTGGCCACAGGAGGAGGGATGATGTTCCTCCCGGCCGACAAAATGGTAACCTGACCGCGATCGGAAGTGTAAAGCTCCCCTCTGCTTCTTGGATCCTGCCTGGCACGTCCCAGAGTTCTTTGCCGTTCCTGATTAGTCGTCGATGTTCGTCAGGTGGGAATTGGCCAAGAAATGTGAGGCAAGCGTCCCAGATTCGTGGTCCAAGAATTTGGTTATAACTTCGTGCATTCCGAACAAGCGTCTCCACTAACCGAAAGAACTCTCCATCGTGTCTGAATCAACCGTGTGCATCGTGATTGCCGAGGACAGTCGCATTCAAGCCAAAATGTTGATCAAGCGTTTGGAGAAAGCTGGCTACGATGTTCGGTGGGGTGGAACCGGTCAGGAAGCGTTGGACCTCGTTCGAGAGTCTGCTCCCGATCTGATTATCAGCGATATCGAGATGCCCACCATGACTGGGTATGAGTTTTGCAAAGCCGTGAAGACCGATCCGCAGTTGAAGCGAATACCATTCATTCTGCTCAGTACTTTGGCAGCACCAGAGGACATCATCGAGGGATTGCAGGCCGGAGCGGACAACTATGTCACCAAGCCCTATCAGTCTGACTACTTGTTGGGGCGGGTGGAGTCTCTGTTGAGCACTCCGTTGGCAGAGGAATCGGCAGACGCCTCGAATGAAGCCTTGGAAGTGAACCTCAAGGGCAAGACTTATGTGGTTCAGTCAGGGCGGCAACAGGTGTTGAATCTGTTGATCAGTACCTTTGAGAATGCGGTCGAGAAAAACAGTGAGTTGATCCAAGCCAATCAAGAATTGTCGCAGAGCAAAGATACGCTTGCGCGACAGAACGAAACACTGGGAATTCTGAACGAGCAGCTGGAGGACGCCAATGCTAGGATGGTGCGCGACCTTCAGGCGGCAGCTCGGATTCAGCACTCACTCTTGCCCGCTGGCGATGTGCAGTTGGAGGATTTGGAAGTCGCATGGAGATACATTCCGTGCGATGAATTGGCAGGCGACTTTCTGAACTTCTTTCCTCTCGATGATGATCACATGGCAATGTACGTCGTCGACGTCAGTGGTCACGGTGTCGCATCGTCACTCTTGAGTGTCGCGGTGGCCCGATCGATGACTCGCCAAGTGACGACGTCTTCGATTTTGGCGCGGCCAGATGAGTCAGGGAAAACGGCGGTGACTGCTCCTGCAGAAGTTGCCGCTGAATTGAATTCGCGTTTCCCGATGGAAGACCAGGGGAATCTTTACTTCACCATGTTCTATGGCGTGCTGAACCGAAAGACGGGCGAACTACGCTACGTTTCGGCAGGACACGTTCCGCCGGTACACGTTCCAGCAGGTGGCGAGCCAGTTCTTTTGCCTGCCGAAGGTTTTGCGGTCGGTTGGTTGGAAGATATCGAGATGGATGAAGAACGCGTCGTCCTTCAGCCAGGAGACCGTCTGTTCCTGTTCTCCGATGGAGTCCCCGAAGCGATGGATGCTGATCTTGAAGAGCTGGGCGATTCGCGAATGCTAGAGTCGATTGCTCAGACGAAGGGTCAGTCGCTCGACGCGGCGGTCGAGCACCTCAAGTCGGAGGTGGATCAATGGTGCCGCGTCAACGGTCCGAAAGACGACGTCAGTATCCTGGCGGTCGAGTTGCCGTCACGGTGATCTGTTCAGGGATGGGCTGTAACGATTCAGCCGGTTCTTCTCCGTGATGAGATTGCGCATCATGTGAGGCATCCACACCATCTGGCTCAATCGAGACGTAAAAAGCAGATTGGTGACGTGATTTCTTTTCGCTAGTCGGCGTGATCGTTAAGCGTGTTGTAGGTTTCCATTGAAGATCAGTCTCGAAGGTATGGACCCTCCAGGGGGGAGGTGTGCGAGGGACTGGTCCAATGAACCACGACAGCATTTGAAGACTTTCAATGAGTAGCAAGCCAACCAAACGCCGCAAAGCGCTGGTCGATCCCGAGGTACAAGGCGGCATCCTTCGCAAGATTACCGTTCATTGGATCGTTTTCTTCATCTGCAACGCGATGGCTTTGATGATCTGGATTCGTTTGTTTGAACAACCGGATGTTGGTTGGGGACAAACGTTTAGCGATACCGTTCGTCGGTTTTTGCCATTCTTTATCATCACATTGGCGCTGATTCCAGCCTTTGTCTGGGACACTTTGAAGCTGACCAATCGTTTCGCAGGTCCGATTCTTCGACTGCGTGGTGCTCTTGCCGACGCAAGTGCAGGTCGTGCTGTCGCCCCTTTGCACTTTCGCAACAACGACTTTTGGAAAGAGATCGCACAGAACTTCAATTCTGTGATGGATCGATGCTCGACACCAACTCAAAACGGCAGTGAAGCCGAAGATCAAGACGCATAGCACTCGCATGCTGTCTGGCCAACCGTTTAAGTCCGTTGCTTTCCAGGTTCTGGAAAGCCTTGACAGAGAAATCACACCGATGCAAACCCAAACTAGAAATCCGCGACGAACGCGAACCACTCAGCGACGTGGTGTTGCTGCTGTAGAGTTCGCCGTTTGCTTGCCGATGATCGTGCTGCTGGTCTTTGGCGCGATTGAGGCATCCAGCTTCATCTTCCTAAAACAATCGCTGAACGTTGCTGCCTATGAGGGCGTTCGCGAGTCAATCAGAAACGGTTCAAGCAACGCGATTGCGACTGGCCGTGCACAAAATATTCTGAACTCACGCAATGTTCAGGGCTTTGCCATCCGTTTTCCGAATGGAGAATCCAGCGGCAAAGATCGGGGGGAAGAAGTCGTGATCGAGGTTAGCGCACCGACATCGACCAACAGCCCGCTGGCTGGTCAGTTCGTGGCAAACCGTCTACTGACCGCTCGTATCGTCATGGTGAAAGAATAAGCATGCTGACTCGTTTGAATCAAAATCGAAATCGATCGATGGCCCAATGCAATCATCGTCGTCGCGGGGCGATGCTCGTCCTGATCGTTGTGATGCTGATCGGCTTCATGGTCGCTGTGGCGTTCAGCGTCGACATTGCATTGATGCACCTGTCACGCGCCGAATTACGTTCAGCAACCGACGCTGCCTCCAAGGCAGCGGCAGCTGAACTCGCAGTAACACTCAACCGAGAAGAAGCGATCACCCGCGGACAGCAGATCGCCGCAGCGAACACCGTCAACGGTGATCCGTTGCTGCTAAGCCGTGGCGATTTTACATTCGGACGAAGTGAAGAGCAGACCTCTGGTAAGTTTCAGTTCACCGGAGGTGGCTCGCCGCTCAATAGCGTTCAAGTCAACGGGCGAAGAACTGCAGGATCGCCTTCAGGGCCTGTTCCTTTGTTCTTCGGAAACATTTTTGGAGTCTCGTTCTTTGAGCCTACCGTGAACACCACTGCGACTTACATCGAAAGAGACATCGTCTTGGTTGTCGATCGCAGTGGTTCGATGTCCGGTCGAAAATTTGGCGATCTGATCGGAGCGATTGATATCTTCGCGGAAACGCTCGACGAAACGCCCGTTGACGAGCAAATTGGCCTGGCATCGTACAGTAGTCTGGCGACCGAGGACGTTCAATTGACGACCGACTTGGCACAGATCGCCAACGGCATTCGGGGTTTGATAGTAGGTGGATTGACCAGCATTTCGCGAGGCATGGAGGCTGGCCGCAATGTCATGCTACGTAGCCGCGATGCTGAATTCGTCGAGCGAACGATGATCGTGATGACCGACGGACGACACAACCGCGGTCCTGAGCCACGTACGGTCGCAACCACTCTCGCAGCGGATCGCGTCACGATTCACACCATCACATTCGGATCCAACGCGGATCAAACCCGTATGCAAGAAGTCGCCACGATCGGTGGCGGCCGACACTTTCATGCCGACAACGGGTTGGAGCTACGAGCGATCTATCAAGAGATCGCTCTGACACTTAGCACCATGATGACACAGTAGGAAGCGATTGCGGTCGCTACAGGAATTCTAGCTATGAAACGAAATCTGAAAAAGAACGGTCGCGAAGGCACTGCGATGGTGGAGTTTGCCATCGTCGCACCCCTGTTGTTCTTGTTGTTTTTCGCCTCCTTCGAGTTCTGTCGTGTGGCAATGATTCGTCATACTGCAGACAACGCGGTCTACGAAGGTTGCCGCGTTGGCATCGTTCCGGGTGCAACTAGTGGTGAAGTTCAAGCAGAAGCGCAGCGAGTGCTAGCGACGATTGGTGTGACCGACGCAACGATCGCGGTGACGCCAAACTCGTTTGATCGAGAAACCGAGGAAGTGACGGTTCGGGTGACCGTGCCCTTGGACTCGAACACTTTCGTTCCGAATCAGTTTGTGGGAGGCCGTTCGGTCATTCGCGAATTGACGCTGAGTCGCGAAGGCGTTTAGTTTTAAACGCTAGTGAGACGGTCCAAACAGGATCGACTTCATCAGACGAGCTGCCGTTTCGATCGAATGCTCGGCGTGAACTCGCGCCATCCCATCCTGTGCGTGCCGTTTGCGAAGCACGGGGTCACTCTTCATCGCGGCAATGCTATCCGCCAAAGCTTCGTGATCTCCCGGAGGAACCAGCGCACCACCAGCGGTTCGCTCGATCAGTTCAGGAAAGGCTCCGTGGTTCGGTTGCACAACGGGCACTCCAGCGGCCAATGCCTCCAGCACAAAGAGCCCCTTGGGTTCTTCGTACTCCGTCGGCACGCACAGCAAATGCAGTGACCGGAGGAATTCAATCTTGGCGTCCAGGTCTGGACTGCCGTGGTAGTGGAAACGATGGCTCATGCCGGCGACTTCAATTCGGTCTCTTTGTTGCTGTAAGTAACCGTGGTTGGATTCGCCCAGCCAACCGGCGACATGCAAATCCAAATCGGCGTGCTGTTCGTCTTCCGCTAGCCGCAAGAAGGAATCGACCAAGAGGTGCAATCCCTTCTCGGGGGAAATTCGGGCGAGGAATCCAAGTCGGAATCGGTCCGTTGAGTCGTTCGTGCTGTGGCTATCGGGCACTGCTTTGGAGAACGGCTTGACGTCGATCGACAGCGGGGTGACTTTGATTTTGTCAGCAGGGATTTGCAGCATGGCTGCCATCTTGTCCGCGTAAAACTGGGAATGGACGATGAAATGGTCCACACTGGAAACGAGCTCGCGGCACAAGCGTAGCGCTTCTTCTCGTTGATGGTCCGGCAGGAAATCGAGGAAAATGTCGTCGCCCTGCAGCAGCACTGCCAACTTCGTTTTTGGTAATCGTTGGCGTATCGTTGGCAATGCTCCGCCGATCAACAGATTGCTCAACAGGATCGCGTCGGGTTTCATGTCATCTTCGAGCCAGTCCACTAGCCGGTTGACTTCATCTCGCTGGCGTCCGTTGGAGCCAGCCAACATGGACAGTGTCAGCTCTCCGAGCTTCGTCGCATCGGTGGAGCTGACCCGGCTGGTGGCCATCCGGATCAGTGGTGTCCAGTCCAAGAGCCGGCGAAGTGGTCCCGGCACAAATCGGATCCAAGGCAGTTGCTGGAGTAAATAGATGTGAATTCCGCCGAAAAACACTTGCTCCGATGCGATGCTTTCAACGTCTGTCCGAATTGGCGTGTAGACCGGTTGGAGCACACAGTCGACGTCTTGGTCACGCATTGCCAGCGCCAGAGCGTTGTCGTGCATGCAACTGCCACAGTACATTCCGGCCGCACCAGCGGTGAGAAAAACCGCCTTCATGACTGCTTACCAGTGTCGCGATGGGCCATCAATAATGCTCGTTGTGACAATTCCGGGGCCTTCCTATACTTCGCTGTTCCTCGGAATCCGCTTTCGCTGGTTTTCCAGGACGTTCTAACTGAGAGTCCGTCGCGTTCAGGCGACTCCTACCATTCATTCTAGTGACCTGTCATGTCGCATTCTCCGAACATCATTGATCTTTCACAAGCGAAGGCTCCTTTTTATTGGGGCATCGATGTGGGGGGGACCGGGATAAAATTTGGTCTTGTCGATGAAGTTGGCAAGACTTTGGCCTACGAGAAGATCCCCACGCGTGAGAGTGAAGGGCCAGACCTTGCGATCGAACGAGTCGCAGAAGTCATCCAGAAAACCAACGAGCAGCTTGGCGTTGGCTCGCAGATTCCGCGAATTGGACTGGGGGCACCTGGGCCGATGGACCTGGCTGCAGGCACGTTGGTTGGACCTCCCCAGCTTCCTACTTGGTGGGGCTTTCCCATCCGTGACAAGGTATCGCAATTGCTGGGGCTGCCGGTCTCCTTTCTGAACGATGCCAACGCAGCAGCCTTTGGGGAGTATTGGTTGGGCAGTGGCATGCATGACGATTCGATGGTTTTGCTGACGTTAGGGACAGGGGTTGGAGCAGGCATCATCGTGCACGGGCTCTTGGTCAACGGCGTTAACAGTTTCGGCAGCGAGTGTGGCCACATGATTGTCGATCCATCGCCCACCGCACAACTTTGCGTTTGGGGAGGTGGTCGCGGTCACTTAGAGGCATACGCTTCGGCAAGTGGTGTGGTCCAGCGGACGCGGCAACGGTTGACCGAAGGCGCCGAGAGTTCGCTAAGCGGGTTGCTCGGTGGTGGCAACAGTGAGTTGACAGCGAAGAAGGTCTTTGAAGCCGCCGTCGAGGGAGACACTTTGGCATTGGAAATCGTTGACGACACTGCCAAGTGGTTGGGGACCGGGGTCACGACGCTGGTTCACTTGGTCGATCCGGGATCGATCGTGTTGGGCGGGGCGATGAACTTTGGTGGTGATGCGTCACCGGTCGGGCGTCGGTTCCTCAAAGGGGTTTCTGACGAGTTCGAACGCCGCACATTTGAGAACGTTTTTCAAGGAACCACAATCAAGTTTGCCTCTTTGGGGGCCGATGCGGGGTACCTTGGCGCCGCTGGATACGCGAGACGAGAGCATGTGGGATAGCAACTGTCGTTCAAGTTGAATCTCCTCACGTATTTGTACTTCGCATCGTTTGCAAAAAGCACCGACCATGTCAAAGAATATTCGCAACTTTTGTATCATCGCGCACATCGACCACGGCAAGAGCACGCTGGCTGATCGCTTGTTGGAGCAAACCGGCACGGTCACACGCCGTGAAATGAAAGAACAGTTGCTTGACGACTTGGACCTCGAGAGACAGCGAGGGATCACGATCAAGGCGCGCGCTGTGGCGATGAATTTTGAGCGCAACGGACAGAAGTACGAACTGAATCTGATCGATACCCCAGGGCACGTTGATTTCCAGTACGAAGTTTCCCGGTCTTTGGCTTGTTGCGAGGGCGTTCTGCTGCTGGTCGATGCGTTTCAAGGCGTCGAAGCACAGACCGTTGCAAACGCATACGCGGCGATGGAGCACGATCTAACGATCATTCCGGTGATCAATAAAATCGATTTGGTGCACGCTCGACCGGACGAAGTCGCCGAGGAGATGATGCACTCGTTGGGCACCGACCCTGATGAGTGTGTTCGAGTCAGCGCAAAAACTGGAGAGGGCGTGGATGGGTTGGTGGATTCGATCATCGAGCATATTCCCGCGCCCACAGGTGATTCCAAGGCCGTCTTGCAGGCGATGGTGTTTGATTCGAATTACGACGACTATCGCGGCGCGATTACCTACGTCCGAGTGATGGAGGGAGCGGTTCGAAAAGGCCAGAAGATTCAATTCCTGCGATCTGGAACTCAGCACGAAGTGGTGGAGCTCGGTCGCTTTATCCCGCAAAGAGAAGCCTGCGATGAACTGCGGGCTGGCCAAGTCGGGTACTTGATCTGCAACATCAAGAGCCTCGGCGATGTGCACATTGGCGACACCATCAGCATTCCCGGTGATGGTGCCGCCGAGCCCCTACCCGGGTACGCGAGACCAAAGCGAATGGTCTATTGCGGCCTGTTCCCAAGTGATGGGCAGGACTTCAGTGAATTGCGGGATGCTTTGGAGCGGCTAGCAGTCAACGACCCAAGCTTTGAGTTCGAGCCAGAGACCAGCGACGCACTCGGGTTCGGTTTTCGTTGCGGGTTCTTGGGATTGTTGCACATGGAGATTGTGCAGCAGCGTCTGGAGAATGAAGCAGACATCGATCTGGTTCAGACTGCACCCAACGTGACCTACGAAGTCGTGAACAAACGCGGAGAGACAGTTACGATCCACAAACCGCAGGATGTTCCCGATCCAGGCGATATCGATGAGTTTCGTCAGCCGATTGTTCGTTGCAACGTGATCGTGCCGACCGACTACATCGGATCGGTGATCAAGTTGTGTCAAGAACGACGTGGTATCCAGAAGTCGCAAGAATACCTAGGTGCGAATCGTGCAATGTTGACCTACGACATCCCGTTGGCCGAGGTCGTCTATGACTTGCACGACAAAATCAAAAGCTGCACCCGAGGCTATGGAACGCTGGACTACGAGATGGTCGGCTTTGAACAGGCCGATCTCTGTCGATTGGACATCATGGTCAATGGCAAGCGAGTCGACGCGCTGAGCATTGTTTGTCATCGAGCCGATGCGGATCGACGAGGCCGAGCAGTTGCAAAACGGCTGAAGAAGGAGATTGAGCGACACATGTTCGAGGTCGCCGTGCAAGCTGCGATTGGATCGCGTGTGATCGCTCGAGAAACTGTCCCGGCGATGCGAAAGAACGTGACGGCCAAGTGCTATGGCGGCGATATCACGCGAAAACGGAAACTGCTGCAGAAGCAGAAAGAGGGCAAAAAGCGGATGAAAGCGATTGGCAACGTGGAGATCAGCCAGAAAGCGTTCATGGCAGTCTTGAGCGATGGCGAGGACGGTTAGCGAACAGAGAGGGCCGTGAAAGGCAGGGCCGCAGTGTTCGGTTAAGTCCCCAAAACGGAGGATAGCGTTGCTTTTGTGCGCGGTAAGGGGCGTCTGCTAGGAATGGAAGGCTCCGGGATTTATCGTTTTCGCGTTGAACCCTTCCCATCGCGACTTGTGGTGCCCCGAGACTCCGGGGTCACAGGCGGCCATTAGCGATGTGTGGTGCGAGAGTCCGCACCGTGCGAGGGACGTTCCGCTGCGCGCGCATTGAATAAAAGGTGGTCATTGTGAGTCAGTTCCGACGCTTGTGTTTTCTTTTCCCCTGCTTCGTTTTTCTTAGCATTGCTCCAGTCTGGTCCCAAGAGGCACCAGACGATCCAGTCAGCCAAGCGGAATTGGCCGCCAGTGTTGACGCGGCAGCGTTTGCTGCAAACAACGGTTTCATGTTGATCTGCTGTGCCCTGGTGCTGTTCATGACCGCGCCCGGCCTGGCAATGTTTTACGGTGGTTTGGTTCGTCGTAAGAACGTGCTGAGCGTGATGATGCAGTGCATCTTCTTGATGGGGCTGATGACCGTGATCTGGGCGGTCTATGGCTACTCTTTGGCGTTCGGTGGAACCGGCGGATGGATTGGCAACGCAGACTATTTATTCATGAACGGGGTTCAGCGAGAGTGGGATGAAGCGTCGAATTCCGTGATCACTCCGATGTTTGACCCTGAGATCCAAATCACGACTCAGACTCACATGTTGTTTCAAGGCATGTTCTTCATCATCACGCCAGCACTGATTTGTGGTGCGTTCGCCGAGCGGATGAAGTTCAGTGCGATGGTTGTCTATTCTGTCCTGTGGGGAACGTTGATCTATTGCCCACTTTGTCATTGGGTCTGGGATTCCGGTCCGTTGTCCTACAACGAAGGCAGTATCGCAGGTGGGGCACTGGATTTTGCAGGCGGAACCGTTGTGCATATCAGCAGTGGCATCAGTGCGCTGATTGCGGCAATCATGATTGGCCCACGGATGGGGTTTCTGAAGGAACCGATTCAGCCACACAACTTGACTTACACGGCACTTGGGGCAGCCATGCTTTGGTTTGGCTGGTTTGGGTTCAATGCAGGAAGCGAATTGCTTTCGGATGATTTGACCAGCAGCGCGTTTGCGGTCACGCATTTTTCTGCTGCAGCCGGAGCTGTCGCGTGGGCTTTGACGGAATGGATGGTTTTGAGGAAACCAACCGTGCTTGGTGCCAGCAGTGGAGCGGTTGCTGGTTTGGTTTGCATCACGCCGGCTGCTGGATTCGTCCAGCCGATGCCAGCGTTGTTGATGGGAGCAATGGCCGGCGTCGTTTGTTACTTCGCATGCAGCAAGCTGAAGCACGCGATGAAGTACGACGATGCTTTGGATGCGTTTGGTGTCCACGGCATCGGTGGGATTCTTGGGGCGATCTTGACTGGCGTGTTTGCGACGCGAGCCTGTTGGGACGTGACTGGTACCGGAGGAAAGATTGGACTGATTGAATCTGGTGGCGATTCCACGCTGTTGATTGGCCAACTTGCTGCCGTCGGCGTGACGATCGTATTTGCAGGAATCGGCAGTTTCATCTTGTTGAAATTGATCGATCTGGTGATTGGACTTCGTGTACCAGCCGAGAGCGAACAGCGTGGCTTGGACGTCACCGATCACGGTGAAGACGGCTACATGTTTGCCTAGCGTGCAAGCGACAGCATGATCGAACGAAGCGTAGGTCGGGACAACTTTCCCGGCCTACGCTTTTACGATAGCAGAGCGTTCTTCAGCCACTTGATCTCGCTGGCGATGTCTTCCGACAACCCGCGTTTTCGCATTGCTGGTGGAAGCACCGTCCAAGCGTAGGTTTCGACTTCGAGGTGCCCGCTGAATTCAACGGGCGAGCTGCGGAGCGCGGACAATAAATCGACGACATCCGATTGGCTCGTGCCAAGATGGCCAAAGCGTTCTAAGAAAATCGGTACATGGAAGTGGACAACCCATTTCTTGTCACCCCAAACCGGATCGCTCTGTTCGGCAACGAGTGCCAGCAGTCCAGGAAGATCCTCGGCCAACTCGAATTGATCGTTCTCGGTTCTTCGGCCTGTTTGATGGAGGTATCGATCTTCGGCGAATTGGCTCAATTGATCGATCGCTTCTCGGCGACGCCCCACTGCCATGGCTTCCCAATCGACAGAAATGGCGCTGCTGACTTGAACCTTGCCGATCGCGATGCCAGCAGCGGCCAGACGGCCGACGACTTCTGATTGCGGTTCCATCATCACTGCCGAGTGACAGACGTCATGGCAGACGGTAATGAACCGACGATGTGCTTCATCCGGCAGGTGTTTGTCGAACCAATCGATCATGTCGTCGGTTGTGTCAAGGATGCAGCCTGGTTCGGGTTCGATGGCGACCACGATTCGCTTTCCGGAATCCGATTCGAGTTGCCGTAAATGCGCAGCCAGTTCCCGGAAGTTTGCTCCGGCTTGATCGAGCTGATGCTCACGTTCCGCATCAGAACCGGAATCGGAAGGCCACCCAATCGGAAGCGTGCTGATCGAGCCAATCGTATCGGATGCAGGCAGCAGCACCGTCAGAACATCTGCCAGCTGCTTGGTGTACTGTAACCGCTCGTCTTGCCACCAAGTCGGCTCATAGACACGGCGTTTGACAATCGGCTGGTGGAAATTGTCGTATGGGAATCCATTGATGGTGTAGGCCCGAAGTTGGTTCTCGGACAGGAATTCTCCGAAGGCTGCCGCCTCGCCGGCGGCCAGTTGACGGGCAGCCTGAGCCGGCAGCCAAAGCCCGACCCCCAGTTCGTCCCGGCCCAGTTCTCGCCTCGCTGGCACCGCGAATTGCAGCAAATTCTGGCGTATTGATTCGAGGTCAACGCCAGCATGCACGTTGGTGCAGTAACCTATTATCGTTTCTTTGGGTGTCAAATTCGTCACAAGTCGTCGCGGGGGCTTTTAGGGCGGCGATTACCACGCCAACATCTTAACGCGGTTCAACGATCTTGGGACGGCCCAATTAGAATCGAACGGCTGCGTCCAGGCCGAATATTGGCACTGGCACACCCGCGAGTAACTTTTTCTCACCAAAGCAATCCATGTTTCGATCATTCTTGATAGTCGTTGGAACCGTTTTCGTTGTCACGCCACTGCTGGGGCAGCCGCTGGCGAATCGCAAGCACAGTGACACGACGGATCGGTTTTATCAAATCGATCAGTGGCTACCAACGCCCAACGCGCAGCGGACCGCATCCGGTGCGCCGGGACCCGCTTACTGGCAACAGAGAGCCGACTACGAAATCGACATTGAGCTCGACGATCAGAATCAACGGCTCAGCGGAATCGCGCGGATTCACTACAAGAATTTGTCGCCGCATCCACTTCGTTACGTTTGGATCCAGTTGGACCAGAATCGCTTTCGTCCAGATTCCGAAGACGTGCAGACCAGGACAGCGCCTTCGCTGACACCAAAGATGTCATTCGATGCGATGAATTCGTTGCTTGCCCGGTCGGTCTTCGATGGAGGCTACAAGATCGAGTCGGTCACCGATGAATCGATGACGCCGATCAAGCACACCGTCGTGAAAACCATGATGCGTTTGGACCTGGATGAACCGTTGGGACAAGGTGAGTCGACTCATATCAACATTCGTTATGCCTACAACATCATCGATGCCAAGCTGATCCGTGGTCGCGGCGGATACGAACACTTCGAGAAAGATGACAACTACATCTATGAAATCGCTCAGTGGTTTCCGCGGGTCGTTGCTTATACCGACTATGAAGGTTGGCAGCACAAGCCGTTTCTCGGTCGCGGAGAATTCACTCTAGAGTTGGGCGACTATGTTGTGCGGATCACCGTGCCTGCTGACATGGTGGTTGCTGCAACGGGGACTTTGCAAAACACAGAGGAAGTGTTGCAAGCAGAGTGGGTGTCACGCTTGGCCGCAGCGGAGACCGCCAACAAGCCGGTGTTCGTCATCACTCCGGAAGAAGCCAAAGAGAATGAGGCAAAGGCAAGTGGCCAAACCAAGACCTGGGTTTTCGATGCAGAGAACGTTCGCGACTTCGCGTTTGCAGCGAGCCGAAAGTTCATTTGGGATGCGATGGGTGTGAACATCAACGGCAAGACCGTGCTGGCGATGTCTTACTATCCCAACGAAGCAGAGCCTCTTTGGAGTCAGTATTCGACCGAAGCAATCGCCCATACTCTTGAGGTCTACGGTCGCTACTCCTTTGATTATCCTTATCCGGTCGCCATCAGTGTGAATGGGCCGATCTACGGGATGGAGTATCCCATGATTTGCTTCAACGGCCCGCGTCCAGAAGCCGATGGGACCTACAGCAAGACAACCAAGTACGGTTTGATTTCTGTGATCATTCACGAAGTCGGACATAACTTCTATCCGATGATCGTCAACAGCGACGAGCGTCAATGGACGTGGATGGACGAAGGGCTGAACACGTTCTTGCAGTATCTGTCCGAACAAGAGTGGGAAGAGGATTATCCGTCACGGCGAGGTGATCCGGAGAAGATCGTGCCCTACATGAAAGGCGGCGGGCAACGCGCCATCATGACTGGTAGCGAAGAAATTTTGCAGTTCGGCCCCAACGCTTATGCGAAGCCCGCGACTGCGTTGAATATCCTGCGAGAAACGATTCTTGGGCGTGAACTGTTTGATTTCGCATTTCGCGAGTACGCGCGGCGTTGGAAATTCAAGCGTCCGACCCCTGCGGATTTCTTTCGCACGATGGAAGATGCATCCGGCGTCGATTTAGATTGGTTCTGGCGCGGATGGTTTTACAGCACGGACCATGTCGATATCGGAATCGAAAGCGTGAAGCTGTTTCAGATTGATAGTGGCGATCCCGACGAAGCGGCCGAGCGAAAACGAAAAGAGAAGGACGAGAAGGAGCCCACGTTAAGTAAGGAACGCAATGTGGATTTGCCGAAGCGGATCGATTGGCAGCCTGGGCTAAAAGACTTTTACAACAGCCCTGACTACGATCCCCTGGCTGTGGAAGAGTCTGCTCAAAAGTCGTTCCAAAAGTTCTTGGATGGATTAGATGCGAAAGAGCGTGCCATGTTGCGTCGAACCACCAACTTTTACGTGGTTCGCTTCCGCAATGTTGGTGGCTTGGTGATGCCGATCATTGTGCGTGTCCACTACGCGGACAACACCAGCGAACTGATGCAGTTTCCGGCTCAGATTTGGCGGAGGAACAGTGAACGAGTCGACCGGTTGTTTGCTACTGACAAAGAGATCGTTCGCTTCGAGCTGGATCCGCGACGAGAGACGGCCGACACAGAAGTTTCCAACAACTTTTGGCCACCAAAGCTAGTTCCCAGTCGCTTCAAATTGTTCAAAGATGAAGTGAAAAAGAATCCGATGCAGAAGGCGAAGGCAGCACAAGAAGAAGCGGATAAGCCAGAAGAAGCATCGAAGGAAGCTGAGGAAGAAACCGAAACAGATTCCGATGCCGAATAGGTAGCTGTCGCGAAGCTCACTCGTAGCCGCCCCCGCCAAAACCGTCGCCCTCGCCCTGTCGTCGAGGAGTCACCTGCTCGACACCTTGCAGGTCACCGGCTTCCAGCAACCCTTCCGCGGCGAGTTGTACGGACTGGAGTTGCAACTGCACCACTCGTTCCTTCGCAGCAGTGCGACGTTGTAGTTCTCGTTCAAGCTTCTCGATTCCTTTGCGAAGCTGGTCCAATTCCTGTTTTCGATTGGCCATCATTCGGTCGTACCGTGACTCGAAGGCGGACCGAATGTAGCCGCGAACTGTCTCTTTCTGTGACTCTGCTTTGGATTGTTGGAGCATCCGGATCGCGCGTTGTAGGCCTTGGCGAAACTGGTAGTCTGGGTCAGACGCTGCCATTCCCATTCCCATGTCTCCTCCCATTCCCATTCCCATCCCCATGTCCATGTCCGCCATTCCTTCCATGCCACCCATGCTGTCCATCCCCATGCCACCCATGTCCATTTCTGACATCTCCATGCCTTCGGCCTCGTAGACTCGCTCGAAAGGGTTGAGGACTGACGGTTTCTTCATTGGTTGTTTCTTGCTGGGCGTTTTGGTTTGGCACCAAGCACTGGTAGCGACAAGAGCGATGAAGGTCAAAAGCAGCAGTCTCATGATTGGATTCCTGATTGGTGGACGACAAGTGGAAGAGAAGGATGGTGTACGTGGTTTCTATTTCGTCTTGGCGACTTCAATCCGCCGTTGCATTTCAGCGATTTGCCGTTTCCAAGCGTTGCCCTCTGACTTCAGGAGGGGCAGTTGAATGGATTGCGGACTTGCAGAAAGTTGATCGACTTTCACTTTGAGGCGTTCGATCTCGTAGGCAAACTTTCGCGAGTCCATTGAAGTGCTGAAGTCGATCTGGGCGGATGCCTGAATCAAGTACGGGCTAAAGGTTTCTTGCTGATCGACTGGCATTTGAAACGGGTCGGCGGTGAGGGTGCGCTGTCCAAACAAACTTCCGATCGAACTGGGCTGCGAAGTTGCCATCCAGCCGAACCAAGCGACCATCGACAGCACGACTGCGGTCGCACCAACGGTGATCCAACGACGCATCGATTTTGGTAGCGGTGGTTTGGCCGATCGACCATCGTGCAGTTCGATTTGCGCGTCTTTCAATTGGCCAATCACGGTCGTGCAGTCTGGCTGCCTCTTGTGACGTTTCCGAGCGAGCATTTGCTGGACGAGCGACGCGAAACTCGGTGGCAAATCGCTGCGAAGACTTGCCAGAGGGACTGCATCCTCGGAAACGATCTTATGCAAGACTGCCAGCGTATTGTCGGCGTCAAACGGGGGGCGGCCGGTCGCTAGGAAGTACAGCACGCAGCCAAGGCTGAACAGGTCGCTGCGATGATCGAGCGGTTCGCCGCGCGTTTGCTCGGGGCTCATGTAGTGGGGCGTTCCCGCGATGACACCAGTCCGAGTCAGCGTGACGCTGTCAGCAGCCCGAGCCAACCCAAAGTCTGTGATCCAAACGCGGTCGGTGTTTTTGCCAACCAGTACGTTGGCGGGCTTGATATCACGGTGGACCAGTCCGCGGCGATGGGCTGCGGCGAGTCCTTCGGCAAGTTGACCGGCGACACGCAGGATGGTGGCGACGTCAGGCGGCCCGTGAGCTTGCACCCATCGTTGCAGAGTCATTCCTGGCACGTACCGCATCACCAAGTAGGGCAGCTTGGCATCCGGCTCTACATCAAAGATGGGAATCACGTTTTCGTGAGCGACGCTGGCAGCAGCCTGAGCTTCCCGAGCAAAACGTTGTCGTGCTTGCACCGAAGCAGCCCATTCGGGAGCCAGTACTTTCACTGCTACGCTGCGATGCAAGTCGCTGTCGTAGGCGCGCAGGACCACGCCCATGCCACCTCGGCCCAAGACGCCTTCGACATCGTAGCGGCCAATTCGCCCCAGCATTTCGGGATGGGCGGGCGCGTCCAGGAACTTCAGGTCGATCGGCGGCAATGGTTGGTGTTCATGTTCTTGCCGATGCGCTGCAGCCGGATCGATTTCAACATCCGACAACCACTTTCGTGCATCGTTCCACCATGAGAACTCACCGCCCATCTTTGAAAGGGTCTGTTGGCAGGTTTGGCAAGATTCGACGTGCAGAGCAACGCTCTCGGCTTCCTCTCCGGGTTCGGCGTCTTGTTGGACGAGCGTCCACAGCAGATCGTTGTCACACTTCATGGTTTTCATCCTGTTGAATCCAGGATTGCACCACCATTCGGAGTCGTGTCATCACGCGACTGCGAGCGACGTACACCATTCCTTCACGGATTCCGAGTTCGTCGGCGACTTGTTTGACGGGTTCGCCATCGACTGCGGTCCGCTCGAAGGCTTGCCATGTGGTTTCGCTGACCTGGCTGCTGACTTTCTCGGCAGCCCAGCGATAGACCTGCTGCTTTTGTTGGATATCCCAGAGGCTAACACTAGAGGTCTCACCCGCTTGTTCGCAAAGCCAGTGATGAACGTCGGTGTCACCACTTCCTTGTTCTTGTCGCGATCGTTTGCTCAGGTGATCCACCAATTTGTTTCGCGTGATGGTTGCCAGCCACGATCGGAACGCACCTTTCCGCTCAACGGGTCCGAAGGATTGGATCGACTTTGAAACGCCAAGCAACGTTTCCTGGACGACTTCCTGCGCGTCGGCAGCTTGCAGCCCCCACCGTGAAGCTAGGCGAAACAGCAAGGGTTCGTAGATTTCTAAGAATTCGGCCCAAGCTGTCTCGTTGGCTGGGTCGCCTAAACGAAGGAGCAAGCTCGCGCGAGTTTCTGGACTAATCATCAATTGCATGGCCTCCACGGATATAATCCTAGCTGGGTCAGCAACCTTGCGCGAATTTCGAAAAGTTTTTGGAAGCATTTAGGAAGCCGCTTGCGCTGGCCCCTGATTTCCCACCTCCATTCTTGTGGCCTACGAAACATGTCTGACGTACCTGAGTACCAAACCTATCGTGGAATCCTGCCGCTGGCCGGTCTTTGCTCGATGCAGGCTGCCATTGAGAGTGATTGGAGCGTTGAGACCAGCGCCGTTCGGTGGAAACGTTTGCACTACGTCTTGAAACGGGCTCATGAGACCCTGACGGCTCGAATCACGGCCGAGCCTATCTACGAATTGAAGTCCGCCTTCAGTTACCACGCCTATTTGTGCGCCGAGCAGGTCACTTTGATTCGCGGTCGGGTTGGGGAGATGCGAGAACCGCCACTCGGGTTGGAGAAGGTTCCGCACCCAGGTTTGCAGCGTTTGATGGACGAGGTGATTGCCGCGCCAACGTCACGAGAATTGCTGATCGGGATCTATCAAGTGGTGTTGCCAGCAGTCTCCGAGGCTTGCCAGCGATTGAAAAATCAGGCTCATCCTCTGGCCGATGCGCCAACGGTGCGGATTTCGCGGTTGATTGAGTTTGAACTTGCCGATGCGATTGACTTTGGCAAGCACGCGATCAACTGTTTGCAAGGCGACGATGCAGCCGACGACCAGGCTTGGATTGATCGGCTGCTCGCGTGTCTGGAATCCGCCGGTGATCTGGATGGAAGCGGAACGACTTCGAAGGAGGTTCCTGAGCCTTGGTACAGTAAGACTCCGTACGACTATCAAAAGGAACCGCAGCGTGACGAACGGTTTCAAGACTCATTCAACGCTGGAGTCAATCCGGAAGCCTTCCTGTACAGCGACGACTACTCGCCGCGCGACAAGACGTTGATGATGTACTACAAACGGATTCGCGAGATCGATGTTCCTGAAATGATGGCCAGTATCTTGGTCGAACTTCGAGAAGAGGAACCGTGGGAGTTTCACATGGAGATGTCCCGTCAACTTTGGGACGAGGCACGACATGCCATCATGGGCGAAGTCGGTTTTGTTGCGCAAGGCATCGACTGGAAACAGATTCCGATCAACTTCACGTGGTCTCGCAACCTGAACTTACAATTGAATGCGCGTGAACGGCATGGTGTGCTGTTCTTCATTGAGCAAGGGTTGATGCCCAAGACGGGAAAGCGGTACGAGTGGGAGGTTGCCACCGAAAGCGGAGACCCTCTCTCCAAGCTGTTTCAGGACTTCGATTGGGCCGATGAAGTTTTGCACGCGCAGATCGGCAGGCGATGGTACGTGCCCCGCTACCAGTCACTCAACGAAGCCTTGAAGTATGGCGACCAATGTTGGTCGAAAGTGCTCAGCGAGTGGCGTGAATATCGAGATCAGGGCCTGACCGAGCATCGCAACTGGTGGCCCGAGATTTATACACAAGCCTGTCAGCATTGGGGGAAGTCACCTGATCCAGTCGCGCTGGCATTCCACGAGACTTATGAAGGAAAACGGGCCGACTTGGAATCGTTGGACTGATCGCAGAGCCAATTAGCTAGCCGTTACGGTTACGGGGTCAGGTTGCGGATCGGTTTTCGATGGCCGCGTACGTGGTCCGTTCAGCAAAGTGCCGATGGGGGTGTAACGAACGATCCATTGGTAGCTGAGGATCAGGATCAGGCATGTTGCGAGACAGACGATCGCGAACTTGACGAAAGCTGGCAGCGGCCAGTTTCGGACTGCTGTTTGCAGAACGATGACCAGCGGGAGATGGGCCAAGTAAAGCCAGTAAGACGAGTCCGATATGTATCGCAGCGTTTTACTTTCGCCAGAGAACAGGCTGCGAAACAGTCCGATCAGTCCGAAGGTCATCAGCCACGCATACAGAACCTGCGTCAGGACCGACAAAGGTCGCTTCAGGTCACTGTCGATTTGGTTAGCGAAACCAATTCCTCCATGCGTCAGTTCGTATCCGATTGGGAACAGGACAAACAGTGAGATCGGAATGGTGAGTTTCCAGTACTTGCCAACGCGGCCTTGTTGATCGTCACTGTCGAAGTACATCGCGCCGAAGAAAAAGAAGATGGCGTAGTAAAACAGCACATTGGGCAACGGCAGGATCCCAACGGAGGTGTCTGGACCGAAGCTTGGAAATGCCAGTCCCATTGTCGCTTGAGGTAGCAACGTGAGGGGAATCAGCCAGGCGTAACGCAAGGGCGAGACCACGAATCGCGTTGACGCCGTTTTCCATGGAAAGCGATCCAATGCCCATGCGTAGACGGCAAACATCAGCACGAGCCAGCACAGAAACGCGAGAAACCAGAGGTGATGGTAGAACGGAAACATCAAGAGCAGCGACATGATTCCAGCCCAGGGGTCTTGCTTCGATTGCTCTTCGCTCGCTTTCGCTGCCGTTGATGCGGGGGCGGCAGCACTGGTTTCACGCAGTAACTCCAGGATGTCTTCGCGACCCGCATCGACTTCTTCCTGAGTCACGTCCACTTCGACTAGACCAGCGACGTAATTGGTGATTCCCCACGACGTTTC
This sequence comes from Rubripirellula sp., assembly GCA_045110715.1. Lineage (GTDB taxonomy): Bacteria > Planctomycetota > Planctomycetia > Pirellulales > Pirellulaceae > Rubripirellula. Next base: position 36,718 of record JBGCGI010000031.1, on the reverse strand, counting down.
GGCAATCATAGACGCAGTGTTTCCGTCGTTATTGACGAAGTGGATGTCAGCTCCGTTTTCGACGAGTACTCGGACTGCGCCAAACCGACCAAACAGAGTTGCCCCAGCCAGTGCAACGTTGCCGTCGCGATTGATCCGGTTCACATCGGCGCCTTTTTCGATCAGCAAGTTCATCGTGTCGACATCCCCAGTCCAACCTGCCACCGTCAACGGCGTTGCACCCAGGGTTGGTTCAATTCCATTGACGTCCGCGCCGCGATCAAGATGTCCAAGAATGGCTTCGCGATCAGCAAGCTGAGTTGCCGACCAAATGTCGCGATCTGCAGAGAGTGTCGTGCTGGTAGCCCCCAGAAAACCGGCGCCAATGCTGACGATCCAAACCGCGGGCACGAAGGTGAACATTCCCAGCAGTAACGGCAGGAAGATGCGTTTGAACCGATGTTGGATCAAAGCCTTGAGGCCTCGTTTACGCCATAGCATGGCGGTGAAAAAACCGCTGATCAAAAAGAACAGTGGCATCCGAAAACCGTGCACCGCCGCCATGAAGGCTGCAAAGGAAGAGCTTTGATGGATGTCTTGCACAGGCCATCCGCCCCTCGGCAAAACCATGTAGGCGAGCGCCCCGTGCAGGCCGATACCAAGCAGCATTGCAATCGCTCGCAGGGCGTCCAAATCGTGACGTCGAGCAATCGAAGCTGTCGTTTCGGCCTTCGGTTGGTCGGGAGCAGTAGCCGACATGCGCATCCAGCGGGTGAGGTGGGATTTCGAGTTCGGGAGCTCTTTTGGGCCTGAATCATGGGGATGCGGGGCGCTTTTTACTGTCACATTTTTTTGGCAGCAGGCATCATTGGATGCCGGCCAACTCGCACAGATGGGCCTGCGCGACAGGTTGAGGGCAACTCCACACCAGGAAAAACATGGCCTGGCGGCACCACCTTCCAACGGGGTGCCCCTCCACGAATCCTGCACCCTTCGCTGCCGTCAGTGCTGCCTGGGTGCTTCTCATCGCGAGGCCGTTCGCCTTACCTCTTACTTCTGCCGCGTCACAGCGTTCGTCTCCACCGATTGCCAGTAGCAGTGTCTTTGCAAGTTCCTTCCATTCACGATCCAGTTCGTTAGTGGCGGCTCGTAAGTCTTCCCGGCGCGATGCTTCATCGATCAGGAAATCGATTGCTGCACGAGACAGCCCGATTGCAAGTGTCGACGTTTGAAGTCCGCCCGCGGTGGCGCCTTTCCCGGTGCTCAAGACTTCCTCGATCGGCCCGCCGAGCAGCATTGAGTGGTCAATCTGAACATTGTTGAACAGGACTCGGTCTGTACAGCTGGCTGACAATGCGACCAGCTCGCAACCCGCTCCAGCTTCGATTCCGGAGAGCGATCCAGGTACTGCAGCCAGGATTTGACGACCGTCTTCCAAGCTGGCGCCAATCACCATTACATCGGCATGGGGGCCACCCGTTACCCAAGGCGACATGCCGTTTAGCACATAGCCGCGTTCATTCTCGCGGGCGATCAGGACCGGTTTCTTCAGGTGTCGCCCGCTGGTGGTCAAATGGCTGATGCCGACGGTGCTGTAGGCTTCGCCAGCTGCCAGCCGCCCGAGCCATTGGTCTGCGGGAGTCTGGTTCTTACTCGTTGCGATACGGCGGATCGCGCCCATGTACTGGGTGATCACAAAGGTGGTCGTCAGGTCAGCGGCGGCCAACTTCAGGTAACCCTGTGTCTGCTGATGGCTGGTCCAGCCCAGTCCTCCCTGATCTTCGGCCACGAACCATCGATAAACGCCAGCTTTGCCGCAAGCTTGCAGGGCTTCTGCGGGCCAGTCCTCTGTCCGCTTCCAGCGGGGGGCCCACTCTTTCAATTGATTGCATAGCTGATCCAGGGCGGGATCTTGGGGCGTTTCGATCAGGGGGAAGTCTGGCATGTCGATTTGGTTCTAGCTGAACAGGCAGGTTCTCAAAATCCGTGCTCCCAAGAACACGGATTCTCGTTGCGTTTTCCGAGTCATTCTGGGGCGATGGCGACGCTTTTGGGCCACGATATCGAACTATTTCTAGCAGAAACACGTGTCGAGCGAGTTCCCGTGGTTCGTTCACGCGTGGAAACTAAACACAGATCACCTGTGGCGGCGAAGGAAACGCCCCTTGGCCGAAATGGGGTGATTCTGCGATACTCTCGCTCCTTCGAAAAACTCGACTCGACGGTTTTCCGGTCTCAGAAAGCGAATTCAACTTTCCTTTGTTGCCGACGTGATGCCGTCTCTCTTTATAACTCCAACCGTTTTTGAAGGCTTGATCAACTGGTAGAGCGGTGCCTGATGGTGATCATGCCGACCCACGATTGAACAATCGTTTTGCAATTCAAAATTACACATCAGCGGTTTTCCTCGCGTCTTTGCGAGTTTGACGCTGCCAATCAAACCATCAGGAACAACTCATGTTGAAGAATTTTTCACCCTCCGCACTTGGAATCAACGGCCGCCAAAGCGAGTTGATTGAGCTGGCTTTAACCTATGGCTTCAACGCCATGGACGTCGACATGCACGAAATGCTGCGTCGTGCTCAGCGAACCACCGTCGAAGATGCATCCAAGTACCTGGCTGCTGCGACCGATTTTTCGGTCGGCGGGTTTCCTCTGAACGTTGACTTGGACTCCGACGACGAGGCTTTCACCAGTCAAGTTGGCGGATTGCACCCGGTTGCTGACTTTGCAAAAGGCTTGGGCGCTTCGCGTGCTTACGTCTGCGTGCCAGCCGCAACCGACCGCTTGCCCTACCACGAGTACTTCGATGTTCAGCGAAATCGCCTCGATCAGATCGCGGAAGTGCTTGCCGCTCGTGAGATCAAAATGGCGGTTGGTTTCGCCTCGGGTAAGGAATTGGAAGAGGGCAAGGAGTTCCCCTTCATTCGCAACGTCGAAGGGTTCCTTGCATTGATCAACGCACTGAGTAGCTCGAACGCTGGTGCGTTGATTGACACCTGGGATTGGGTCGTCGGAGACGGTGCGATGGATCAGTTCAATGAGCTGACCGTGGAGAAAATTGTCGCCGTCCGTCTCGCGTCTGTTCCAGACGACGTGGACACATCGAAGGCCGAGACCAATCAGCGAGTGGTACCCGTTTTGAATGGCCCACTGGATCACGTGAAGATCATTTCGCGTTTGAAGGAAATCGGATTCGACGGTCCGGTCAGTCCAAGTGCTTCGAGTCAGTGCTACAAGGGGCAAACACGCGAAAGTCTGGTTCAACGTGCTCAGCAAGCTGTCGATGCAATCTCGAAAGAGGCTGGCGTCGAGGTTCGACCTTTGCCAATGGACTCGATCGAAGAGGACGCACCCTACGAGCCCACGCCATCGCTCTAGTCGAATCCCCCCCCTTCCAGCCTCTGGTGGTCGGATTTTAACGGCATTGACTGATATGCCCCTTTGCCCGCAATTTGCGGGGCAATGGGGCAATTTGCCGTCTTTGGTGGGTGACGGATTTGGGTGTTTCAAGTAGTCTTCTTCACTATGAATCAACATCCAATCGGAAAGATTTTCATCGCAGGACATCGAGGGATGGTCGGTTCGGCCATCTGCCGGCGACTGGCTGAGGCGCCTTGCGAAGTCTTAACCGCCGGTCGCGAGGAATTGGATCTTTGTGATTCAAGCCAAACTCGAGACTTCTTTCAAACACACCGGCCAGATTCGGTGATCTTCGCAGCGGCAAAAGTCGGCGGCATTGTCGCCAACAATACTTTTCCAGTTGAGTTCTTGGCTCAGAACGTTCAGATGTCGGTTGCAGCAATCAACGCTGCTTTCGAGGCTGGTGTGAAGCGGTTCTTGTTTCTCGGTAGCACTTGCATCTACCCGCGTGACTGTCCGCAGCCGATTCGCGAAGATTCGCTGCTAACGGGGCCGCTTGAACAAACCAACGAAGCCTACGCATTGGCCAAGATCACTGGCTTGAAGCTGTGCCAGTACTATCGCCGGCAACACGGAGTGATGTTCCACAGTGCGATGCCGACCAATCTTTATGGGCCAGGCGACAACTACCATCCAGAACACAGCCACGTGCTCCCGGCACTGATCCGGCGATTTCACGAAGCCAAGCTCGAGGGTACGCCCCAAGTCGTGATTTGGGGCACGGGGACGCCGCGTCGTGAGTTCCTTTTTGTCGATGACATGGCCGATGCAACAGTCCATTTGATCGGCGTGGATTCACCGCCCGACTGGGTCAATGTTGGGACCGGTGTCGATTTGACCATTCTTGAAGTCGCTCAGTTGGTTGCTAAAACCGTTGGCTACGAAGGAGAAATCAAGACCGACCCCGATCGACCAGACGGCACACCGATCAAATGTACCGATGCGACGCTGCTTCATAGTCTGGGGTGGAAGCACCAAGTTGAGCTCTCCGAGGGGCTCAAACGCACTTATCAATCTTTTCTTTCTGAGACAGGCGTGGGACAATTACGCTCCGTTTGAGCGTCGTTCCACGATCCGAATTACCCGAATCTTCCATTAACCACACTGAATCTTCGATGTCTAAATCTGCACTGATCACCGGAATCACTGGACAGGATGGCAGCTACCTTGCCGAGCTTCTGATCGAGAAGAACTACAACGTCCACGGCCTTGTGCGACGCAGCAGTACGTTTTCGACCGAGCGGATCGACCATATCTACAAGGACATTCACGACGACTCGCAAATGCGATTGCACTACGGCGATCTGACGGATGGGCAAGCGCTGACCAACTTGGTGCTCGATATTCAACCCGATGAGATCTACAACCTTGGTGCTCAGAGCCACGTGCGGGTTTCTTATGATCAACCCATTTATACGCTCGAGACCGTTGGCGTTGGTGCACTGAATGTTCTGGAGGCTGCCCGCCTGCTGAATAAAGAAAAGCAGGTCAAGGTTTACCAGGCCAGCAGCAGTGAAATGTACGGCGATGTTCTGGAGACGCCTCAAAAAGAAACGACTCCCTTCAATCCGCAGTCACCCTACGCCTGTGCCAAAGTCTATGCGTTCCATCAAACGGTGAACTATCGCCGTGGTTACGACATGTTCGCCTGCAACGGCATCCTGTTTAACCACGAGTCAGAGCGTCGAGGAGAAACGTTCGTAACACGTAAAATCACTCGCGCCGCTGGACGAATCAAAGTTGGACTGCAAGAGAAGTTATACCTTGGCAACCTGGACGCGAAACGCGATTGGGGCTACGCCAAAGATTACGTCGAAGGCATGTGGCGAATCCTGCAGCATGACGAAGCAGATGACTTCGTGTTGGCAACCGGCCGAACCGAGTCTGTCCGTGACTTCTGCAAGTTGGTGTTCGAGCAACTGGATTTGAACTACGAAGACTACGTTGAAATCGATCCGCGATACTTCCGTCCGGCAGAAGTTGACCTGCTACTAGGAGACGCGTCCAAGGCCAAAGAAAAGTTGGGTTGGGAAGCCACCACCGACTTGGAAGAACTCGCTCGAATCATGACTGTGCACGACTTGGAAATGGCCCAACGCGAGTCGCACGCCAAGAGTTTTGTGCCCAGCTGATCGAAGCTTGCTAGCTCGTTTGGCGAAGAACAACGAGGCTGTTCAGGCCACCATTTGTTTGATGGGTATCGAACGAATGGTGGTCTTTTTCGTTGGCCACCGATGATGTGCGACGATCAGAACCATGTCTATTGGATGATCGGCGGAGTGGGTTGTCCTGGAACGATGCGAATGTTGATTTCATCCAACGTTTTCTTACGCATCTCGTCTTCGTCTTCCAGTTCAATGTCTTCGAGCTTCTTGTTGCGAAGTTCGTCTTCTTTTCGCTCGATGTCCGCTTCGGTATCTTGGGGCTCGTCGTCCGGATCGGACTCTTCCAGTTCGCGAGCTTCTTCCTCCTGACGCAGTTTCTTCTCCTCGTCAGTCTCGTCGCTTCGCTCGTCTTGCCGTTGACGCTCGAGCATGTCTGGGTGCTCGGGGGTGTCGCGAGAAACCAATTCCGAAGATCGAGCGCCACCTGGATCAAACAGGCTGCCAACACGGCCGGTATCCCGACGTGTTCGTTGCCAAGCGCCGCCGTAAGCGGGATAGGCGAGGTCTTCGCAATCCGCGCAGATTCGGCATCCGCCCAATGGTATGAGCCCTGCGACAATGATAGTGACCAACATCCAGCAACGAGCGTTACTGGGTGAGCGGCGACGATCGGTGGAGTGAGCGTCCATGACAACGACGGGGGTGGAGAGGTGTCTGGCGCGGTTGCGCAATGAAAAAACCGAGGACCAAAGTGGTCATCGGTTTGTATCGGTTAGCGAAGCTGACGGCTTGAGGGAAGCTTTGACGATTGTTCGTTGGTTTATCATCGGTTGCCAAAGTTCGTCGGTCTTGAACACCGGTGAGCTCATTCCAGGAGGCATTCCTCTCGCCAACGGTTTCACACAGGAGTTCCACGTCGCCCAGTTCGATTCGTTCAATCTTCAGCATGGCTGATTCTCGGTCGATTCCGATACGCAAAAACAATCTGCTGTTTTTTCCGAAGATTCGCTCAAGTCAGTCTTTCGCGGATCAACTTGAAAATGGGAGAAGGAAGACGTCACGCCGGAAGGATCCTGGTGAGGCTGCTTATCTTTCAAACAGAAAATGGAGTTTCTGTCGCCAATGGATCTTCCCCAAATTACCGAAATCATGGATGCTATCATCCTGCCTTTGATCGGTGGACTCGCACTATTGGTCGCAAAACTCAGCCAAGGCGAATCGAAACGTTGGGCAGAACGCCAGTTTTTCGTTGTCTTGGTAGCGATCACTTTGGTGACACTCCGAACCGTTATCCACTGTGATGAAGTTTGGCTGGTTCACACCACGACGCTCGCATCGATGATTGTGGGGTCGCTCGTGATTCCCAGTTTGGATGCTTCGGTGGCGGTCAGGTAGATCAAGTCCGGGCGCGAACACCGTCATCTTGACCAGCTCGACTTACCAACCACACGAACTTCTTGATGTCTGAATTGCCCGCTAAACACCATTCAGAATCAGGTGCCGAAGAATCTTGGGTCGAGGTTGTGCCTGGCGATCGTGTTGACGGCATGATTCGACCACCTGGTAGCAAGAGCTTGACCAACCGAGCGCTGATCTGCGCTGCGTTTGCAAACGGTGTTTCCACGCTTCGCGGCGCTCTTCGAAGCGAAGACACCGAAGTGATGATCGAGGCGCTGCGATCGATCGGAGTGGACGTTCAAGTCTCTGAAGGTGGCCGCACCCTCGAGGTGGACGCCTCTGGAAGAAATCGGTTGGGTGCCGACGACCCGACCGTCGAGATGTTCATTGCCAATAGCGGAACCAGTATTCGGTTTTTGGCCGCCGCGCTTTCGGCCGCTGGAGGAAATTACCGCTTGCACGGTGTTGATCGCATGCACCAGCGCCCGATCGGGGATCTGGTCGATGCAATCGAATCGGTCGTCGCCGGCAAGACTGTAGCGAAATCGCCGGAGGGTTGCCCGCCGGTTGAGATCGAGTCCAACGGGTGGAAGTCGGATCATGTCCGCGTTGGAGGCGCTGTCAGCAGTCAGTACTTGAGCGGATTGATGATGGCCGCCACGATCACCAGCAATCCTCGAAACGTGGTTCAGGTCGTTGGTGAGTTGGTCTCACGGCCCTACGTTGACATGACTGCCGAAGTGATGCGTTCGTTCGGTGCACGGGTCGAATTGATTGCGAAGACGGATGCCGCGACTGACAGCGAGGCGTTGGAAGTATTGGTGCAAGGCGACGGTTCCTATCAATCGGTCGACTATGAGATCGAACCGGACGCTTCGGCTGCGAGTTACTTTTGGGCGACGGCTGCGATCACCGGTGGCACGATCAAAGTCGAAGGTCTTTCGCGAGACGCAATGCAGGGAGATGTCGAATTCTGCGAAGTTCTACAGCACATGGGGTGTGACGTCGAATATCAGGATGACTATGTCACGGTGACGGGGCATCCTCTCCGCGGTGTCGATGTGGACATGAATCACATCAGCGATACGGTGCAAACACTCGCGGTGGTCGCGTTGTTTGCAGATGGACCCACGCGTGTTCGCGGAGTGGCCCACAATCGATTCAAGGAAACCGATCGAATTGGCGACTTGGCTTGCGAGTTGAGGAAGTTAGGTGCGGCGATTGAGGAGCACGGAGACGGGCTGACGATTCATCCGCCCGAGCAACCGAACGCCGCTAAGTTGCAAACCTATCACGATCATCGGATGGCGATGAGTCTTTCGCTGGCAGGGCTGCGGATCCCAGGCGTGCGGATTCTCGATCCAGCCTGCACTTCGAAAACCTATCCCGAGTTCTTTGCGGATCTCGAAAAACTGATCGGGCGTCCGCATCGCTGGGCGTGAACTTGCCAGTCTGTGACTGCGGCTGGCTAAATTGCCTGACGCATCACTTCCCGACCCAATTCGGCGTGCCAAACCAATCATGCATCTCTTTCTCGAACGGCGCGACGATATCGCGTGATTCTTGGAAGTGTCCCCTGTCTCTTGTTTCAGCCATCCAAGTATCAAGTGCCGCTCGCATCTCCTGCAAAACACGTTGATGTTCCGGCGACTCGGATCCCGCTAGATTCTTGATCTCGTAGGGATCCGCTTGGGTGTCAAACAGCTGTTCGTTGCCAAAAGGTTTCATCAGATCGGCTGGCGGACCAGACAACTTGCCTTGCGATAGTAGTTCTCGCATCAGTGGCTTCACGAGGAAGCACTTCTCTTTGTACCGGTTCAGAATTGGAAATCCGACTCCGGCAGTGAAATTGCGAACGTAGTGATAACGCTTGTCGCGAACAGAACGCTGTCGAACTTCCGTTTCGTCAATTCGATCTCGAGCGCTGAATGCATAACGGCGATCAACCCCCACGTCGTCTCCCAAGAACGGTTTTCCCTGCATGCTGGTTGGGATCTCGATTCCGGCAACGGCCAGGGTGGTTGCCGTCAGGTCGATCAAGCTGATCACGCGATCGTCAACTTTGCCGGCGGAATAGTGCTGCGGAGGTTGATGGTTTTTTGGCCAGTGAATCACCATGGGCACGTGCAAGCCACTATCGAAACACCAGTGAATCCCCCGTGCTTCCAAACGACCGTTATCGCCAAAGAAGATCACGACGGTGTCATCGGCTACTCCATCTGCCCTGAGTTGTTCAAGAATCCAACCAATCCGAACATCCATACCGCTGCATGAGTTCAAGTATCGAGCCCACTCTTGGCGAACGACCGGATGATCGGGGTAGTAGGGCGGCGGTGTAACGTTTTCTGGCGTGGCAACTTTCGGGTGCCATTCTTCGCCGACCCAGACCACGCGTTCTTTCTCGTGTGACTTGCGGTCATAGATGTCGTACTCGGCTTCGGGCATGTTGAACTGAGCAAAGAATGGCTTCGACTTGTCAATTTCAGCCCATGACTTCGTTTGGTAGACATCGCCTTCATTGACAAAGTTCAGATCGAGTTTGCCGGTGCCAACGACTTTCGACCCGATGTGTGTGACATTGGCGGTTTGGTATCCGACATCATGCAGGCGATGGGTGAGTGGTCGTACCCCTTCGGGCAGTTGATAGTCATCGTCGCGGTGCGAACGCATGTGATGCATGTCGGTCGTGGTCGCATACATTCCCGTCAGAAACGCAGATCGACTAGGGGCACAAACCGGCGATGTTGAATAGACGTTTGTGTATCGCACGCCATCTGCAGCCAAGCGATCCACGTTGGGGGTAGAGACGTTCTTGGCGCCGTAGCACCCGAAGTCCAAGTCAAAATTCTCGCCCACAATCCAGAGAATATTCGGGCGTTTGGTTTCAGCCGTCGCGCGGCCGCAAATCAGAACGGCAAGCAACACAAGAGAAAATCGAAACATCTGTACGTGGGCCTCGCGAGATAGCTTTGCAATGGTGATTGCTACATCCCTCTCGGGTTTGGGAAAGTGATGCTGCGGCACTAGTGTACCGAGCTTTGCGGTCCGTTTCTTGACCATCGCTGGGCACGAATCAGAGTGATCGAGAGCCAGCGTTCATGGATAGTCGGCCGTGGTCAAGCTTGTGAGTACCGATTGTTGCCATGCTTTTAGATCGGACTGCATTTTGGCAGCGACTTTGGGTTTGGCGTCAACCAAATTTTTCTTCTCTGCTGGATCGTCGCGAACATCAAACAACTCGCGTTGGATTTTGCCGCTCTTTTTGCTCGTCAAAATCAGTTTGTAGCGATTCCCCAGCAGCACACGTGTGCCAGCGAAGTCTGTGTCTGCGATCTTTGGGTGATGGTAGTTGCGGAAATTGCGGGTATGAATGTCTCCCATCATTTTGACTAGCGGAGTTGTGCCACGCTGCAATTCCTCGTCAATGAAGGGATCCTTCTTCGCCTCGCTTTTTGATTCGTAGCTCCAAAAGCCAATCGGTTGCGATCGCTCTTTCATATGACCGTGAAGAATCGGGGTCAGGTCGATTCCATCGAGGGGGCGTGTCGGGAGCTCTGCTTCCGTGAGTTTGCATAGCGTTGGCAGAATGTCACTGGTCACTGAGTTGACATCGGAAACCATTGGCTTGGCGATTCCCGCAGGCCACTCAATCACTCCTGGGACGCGGATGCCTCCCTCGTACTGATTCCCTTTTTGTCCGCGAAATGGCGAGGTGATGATTCCGTCACCTGGCGTCCCGTTGTCCCCGCAGTACCAAAGCATGGTGTTTTCCTGGAGACCTTCCTGTTGCAGCCATTTTCGCAGTTGGCCGATGGAGCGATCCATCGCAGTGATTTCAGCATAACGTTCTCGCAAGACCTCACGCAGTGGTCGCTTGGTGGGACGGCCTGTTTCGTTTGACGTTAACTTGAATTGTTTGTCGGCGTACTCGGCGGGCAGATCGTCATACAACGCTAAGTCTTTCTCGAGTCCGCTGTACGGTTCGTGAGGTGAACCGAACCAGCAGACGGCAAAGAACGGCTGTTGCTCTTCTTTTGCGGTCGCTAAGAACTTGATCGTCTCGTCAATCACGATCTCCGAGCTCTCACCTGTGAATTTCTCTGGAGGCCCACCGTTTCGCGAGAAGGTGGGGTTGAGCTCAAAGAAGTTGTCGTGGGAAACCCAGTGTTCAAAACCCATCGCACCCGGACTGGTTGGCGAAGCAGCCTTGACCGGTCCAAGATGCCATTTGCCGAAATGCCCGCAGGCGTAGCCTGCATCACGAAGCAGTTGCGCGATCGTCACCTCTTGCGGGCGAATCGAGTAACCCGGCGAGAACGTGCCGTATCGGTTGGGATGTCGTCCCGTCATCACGCTGCCCCGCGTTGGTGAGCATGAAGGGTGTGCGGAATAGAATCGATCGAGCCGCAGTCCAGACTCGGCCATCTGATCCAAAACCGGCGTCTGCAAGTGGGGATGGCCGTTGTATCCGGTTTCGTCCCAGCCGTGATCGTCACCCATCAGCAAGATGATATTGGGACGTTGCGTTTCTGCTTTGGCGAATCCCAAGAGCAGCAAGAGGCATGCGAGCGAGAGTGCGAATCTTTTCATGGAACGGTCTTAGGAGCGTAGGGCGGGTGATTCCGAGAAGCATGATTCTAGTCAACACGACTTCGCGTGACATGATATCACCACCGGCGCTGTCTGCTTTGGTGAACCACGGATGTCACGAATCACACGAATGATTGCTTCGGGATGATTTGGCTAGGTTTGTTAGAAGTCAGTGTCTCGGCAAACACGCCGAGACCAAAGAAACCTGGGCACCCTTGTCTTTCATTCGTGTGATTCGATTGATTCGTGGTTGCTGACTTCGCAAGACTGATCGCTCCCAGTTTCTGGGTATCTAAAGATTCCTGAAACCAAAATTTCGTCATGGCCAATGTTGTGCGATTTTGCCCCGCAGGAAATCAGCGCTGCGGCGTAGCTGGTCAATGCCATCGACGCCATCTTCGATGCTGATCCAACTGTCGAAGCCTTTGCTCTTCAGTTCGCTGAAAATCGCATCGTAGTCATTGAGTCCTTTGCCAATTTCGCCATGACTGAGACGTTTCGCGTAGCCAAGTGATCCGCCTTCCTCGCGGCGAAGATCTTCGATCGTTCCCTCCAGAAGGTATCGATCACTCGCATGCATCGTGACGACTCGATGCGATACACGCTTGAGCAACTCAATCGGATCGTCGCCGGCAAGGAATGCATTGCTGGGGTCGTAGTTGACGCCGAAGTTCGGGTGATCGATAGCGGCGACGAGATCACAAAACACATCCATCGCCTGCGCGAATTCGGGGTACTCCCAGAAGTCGTCTTTGTAATGATTCTCAAGAATCAAGGTGATGTTGCGTTCCGCTGCAAAAGGCAAGCATGCTTGAATGCTGTCGGCCGCCAACTTGACTCCTTCGGTGACGGTGAGTTCCGGTCGGCGCTGGCCGCTGAGCACGCGGCAATAGCCACCACCCAACGTGTGAGTCATTTCGATCCAACGTTTCTGCTTGGCGATTTCCGCCTGACGAAATGCCACGTCGGGGTGCGTGAAATCCGGAGAGCAGCAGAGCATTGGAATCGTCATGCCCAGTTCTTCAACCTGCGCGCGAAAAACCGACCAGTTCGCTTCGTTCTCCATCTCCAGGAAACCGGCGTAGAATTCCAGGCCATCCACATTCAGGGTTTCAGCAAGGGCAAACCATTCGGCAAGCAGCATCGAACCATCTTTGCAGAGCGCCTGCATGTAGGCTTTGGGAAAGGCGGCGAGTTTGGGCATGGAGTCTCTATCGAAGCAGTTAGGTAAGTTTGGCGTCGTGTTAGGAGCGATCAGACTGGTCGAAGCACGCTTTTGACGACTTCGCCTTGATGCATTTTCTCGAAGGCTTCTTGCCATTGATCGATCGGCCACACTCCACCAATGATTGGTTCAACGTTCAATTGCCCGCTACTCAATAGGGCCAGTACACGTTCCCAGATGGGCCAGTTGTGGCTGAAGCTGCCTTGCAGCGTAACGTTCTTCTGGACGAGCGGATCGAGGTTGAATCCAAGCGGTTGCGGTCCCCAACCAACTTTGCTGATCCAGCCTGCTGGGCGGACGACATCGATCGCAATCTTGAGGGTTGCGCTGGCACCAGCGGCATCAATAACACCGTCGCATCCCAGCCCGTCACGCTGCAGCGCCCATTCGCTCACATCGCCGACGATGCCTTCACAGCCGTAGTGGGATTGTGCAATCTCGAGGCGTTTGCGATCCGACTCCAGTCCCACCAATGCGACCTCGGCCCCGCATAGTCGAGCCATTGCAGCGCAAAGAATGCCGATTGTTCCGGGGCCAAGCACCACCACGCGATCGCCGGGCTCGATACGCGCGTTGCGAACGACGGCGTTGAACGCGACGCAGCAGGGTTCAGTCAGGCAGGCGTGTTCGAACGCAAGGGAATCGGGGACTCGATGCAGAATCCGAGCTGGAACACGCACGTGTTTGGTCATCGCACCGTTGACACCGTAGCCGAATCCCTTGCGGGTTGGGTCGAGGTTGTACAGCCCGCGACGCGACATTGGATTTTGCTGGTCAATGATGGCGGCCGTTTCGCTAACGACTCGATCACCTTCCTGCCAACCATCGACGGCGGTGCCCGTCTCGACGATGTGGCCACCGAACTCGTGTCCAAGCACGACCGGGTAGTTGACGGGCCACGAGTGATCGGCGGTCCACTGATGCAAGTCGCTGCCACAGACGCCAACATTGGCGACCTCCAGCAGAACGTCTTCAGGGCCGATTTCAGGTCGTTCGATTTCGCGAATTTCAACAGAGCCCTGTTCGGGGGCAAAGTTCACAACAGCAGCAGATTTCATCGGAGTCATCTCGGTGGGTTACAGGACTTCCTGTGAATGGACGGCATCGCAGATCAATCGCAGTGAGCCTTCTAAGTCGCCGTCCGCCGTTTTAAATGCGTCGGCATCGATGGTCAGCGGTGCACCCAAGACAACAAGGGGGGCTCCGTACTTTGGGCACTCAATGGCTTGTTCCAAAGACAGGCCGCCGACCGCTTGCACCGGAATCTTGACCGCGCCGCAGACGTCGCGGAGTTGATCCATTGGGCTTGGCATTCTTTCGCCTCGAGCCGCGATGCCACGTCGCTCATCGTATCCAATGTGATGAATGACGAAGTCGCAGCCAAGGTCTTCCAGCCACTTGGCGCCAGCGACCATGTCTTCGCAGACCATGTTGTCACCCATCACTTTGCAGCCGAAGTCGGCACCTGCTTTGACAACGCAGCGGATGGTTTCTTGATGAGCGCGGGCCATCACGACCACGTGGGTGGCTCCGGCCTTCGCCATCATCTCGGCCTCGAGATAGCCACCGTCCATCGTTTTTAGGTCTGCGACGATGGGAGTGTCTGGGAAGGCTTGGCGAAGGGCGCGGACCCCGTGCAGTCCTTCGGCCAGGATCAGTGGAGTTCCCGCTTCCAGCCAGTCGACTCCGGCCCGCATGGCGATTTGCGCCGTTTCGAGAGCCTCGTCAATATTTGTTAGATCCAGAGAGATTTGAACGATCGGTCGCATGGAGTTCCTTCAAGAGAGTGATTCGAGCCACTGTAGGGTGAATCAGGAAGATCAGATCATATTGTGAATTGCCGTCTCGATGGGAGCGGGTGATTCAGGAGTCGCATTTCGCCCCGCCAACACTTTTGGGCGGTACCAACGGCTATATTGGCGGTTCAATCTATGACGTGCCTTTTTAGCCTTTCCATTGAAACTCTCAAATTGCCTATGTCTACCGAATCCCTGTCCGTCGAAGAGGAAGCTCGCGTGGTCGAGCAGATTCGTGAGGGACGTGAAAGAATCACGGCCGAGTTGTCGAAAGTTATCGTCGGGCAGCAGGATGTGATTGAGCAGCTGCTGGTTTGCCTGTTCGCGGGAGGCCACTGTTTGATCACGGGGGCACCTGGGTTGGCAAAGACCTTGCTGGTTCACAGTGTGGCACAGATCTTCCACTTGAACTTCAATCGCATTCAGTTCACACCGGACTTGATGCCTGCAGATATCACTGGCACTGAGATCCTCGAGCAAACCGAGGACGGTCAGCGTCGTCTGCAGTTTGTAAAAGGGCCAATCTTTGCCAACGTGATTTTGGCCGATGAGATCAACCGGACACCTCCCAAGACTCAAGCCGCGCTTCTGGAGGCAATGCAAGAGCATCAAGTCACCGCTGCCGGGCGTCGCTACCCACTGGAAGAACCTTTCTTCGTTCTGGCCACGCAGAATCCGATTGAGATGGAAGGCACCTATCCGTTGCCCGAAGCTCAGTTGGACCGCTTCATGTTCAATATTTTGATCGATTACTTGCCGCCAGAAGATGAGTTGGCGGTCGTCTTGCAGACGACGTCCAAGAAACCAGAAACGATCGAGCCGTTGTTTACTGGTGCAGATGTCCAACAGTTTCATGAGGCGGTCCGCCGCGTCCCCATCGCAGAAGAGGTGGGTGCCTATGCCGTTCGATTGGCGGCGGCCACCCGGCCTGGCCGTGAGGGGGCTCCCGACTTCGTCGACGAGTGGGTCAGTTGGGGAGCGGGAACTCGAGCGGCGCAAACGCTGGTGCTGTGCTCCAAAGCACGGGCGCTATTGAACGGTCGCGCACACGTGAGCTTGGATGACATTCGAGCACTCGCACATCCGACGCTGCGTCATCGTGTGATTTTGAGCTACAAGGCGGAAGCAGAGGGAGTGACGATCGAGGATGTGATTGACCGACTCCTGACGACGGTATCGACTTCGGCAATCTAAATGGCCAGCACCGAGCAAAGCACGCCGAAAGAGAGCGTCGTTGGAATTGACCCGCTGGCAGTGATGCGGATCAAGAATCTGCAGTTGCGCGCCAAAGCGGTCGTTGAGGGTTTCTACAACGGCTTGCATCGCAGTCCCTTCCATGGCTACTCGGTAGAATTCAGCGAGTACCGGCCTTACACGGTCGGTGACGATCTTCGCGGGATGGACTGGAAACTCTTTGCACGGACCGATCGTTACTACATCAAGAAGTTTGAAGACGAAACGAATCGGCGTTGCTATTTGGTTTTGGACCAAAGTAAGTCGATGGGGTTCGGGTCGCTCGAGTACACCAAAATTCAATATGCGCAGACGATGGTGGCGTCGCTCGCGCACTATTTGACGCTGCAACGCGATAGCGTGGGCTTGATGACCTTCGATGAAGGTGTCGGAGATTTCATCAGTGCCAAGTCACGTCCCGGGCATCTCCGTCAATTGATGATCGCACTTTCGAAAGAGGTTGCTGGCACCGGCACCGATCTTGATCAGCCTCTGAAGCAAATCGCTTCTCTGGTTCGACGGCGCGGCCTGATCGTGCTTGTGTCGGACCTGTTGGCGCCCATCGAGACGCTTCGCACGAACTTGGGGTATCTTCGATCTCGCGGCCATGAAGTGATGATTCTGCGAACCTTGGATCCATCCGAGTTGGAACTGAAGCTGGAATCGCCCAGCATGGTCGTGGACATGGAGTCGGGGCGAGAGATCTATCTGGATCCCGAGGCAGCGAGAGAAACGTATCGACAGAAGTTTGACGATCATCAAACGCAGTTGCAGGTGATCTGTGATTCGTTGGGAGTCGATCTTTATCAGGTTCGCACCGATGAGTCGTTGGAACAGGCTTTGTTTCACTTGGTCAGCACGCAAAGGCAACGAAGCAGTGGCGCTGCGAGAGCCGGCATGCTGGCCAGCAGCACGCGATCGAAAGGCGGTGCTGCGAAATGAGTATTCTTGCTCCGCTATATTTTCTTGGCGCGTTGGCAGTTGGGCTGCCGATTCTGTTCCACTTGATCCGACGTCAACCAAAAGGGCAAGTTGAGTTCAGTTCGCTGATCTTCTTACAACCCACACCGCCTCGATTGACTCGACGTAGTCGCTTGGACAATTGGCCGCTGCTGTTGTTGCGGGCATTGGTGCTGATGTTGTTGGCGGCCGCATTCACGAGACCGTATTGGCGGAGCACCACGCTGTCGGATGCCGATGTCCCCGGTCGCAGGATGGTGCTGGTGGTCGATACGAGCGCTAGTATGCAACGCGCTGGACTCTGGCAACAAAGTTTGGATCGCGCCAAGGACGTGATCGCGGATCTTCGTCGCGAAGATCAGTTGGCGATCGTGACGTTCGATCAAAGCCCAACGACACTGATGAGTTTCGAGCAATCGAGTCGGCTGACGGCAGAGCAGGTGCGTAGAACTGCAGAGAAGTTGTTGCGAGACGCCTCCCCAAGCTGGCATGCCACTGAAATGGGCCGGGCGATCAGCTACGCAGCCGATTTGGCGGTTTCGTTCGAGCCAGAAGAAGACATCAAGATCGGAGACGAGGAGAGTCCGGCCACAGCGACGTCAACCGCCGCGCATCTGGTGTTGATCAGCGACATGCAATCTGGCAGTCAGATCGAGAGTTTGCAAACCTACGCCTGGCCTGATCAGTTGCGATTGGATGTGCGAAATGTCGCTCCGAAAGATCGTACGAACGGTTCGGTCACGATTCTGGCAAGTGCCGCGAACTCGGATACAGCCGGCGAAGATGCTGATCGCGTCCGCGTGCGAGTTTCCAACGCGAAAGATTCCACGGAGTCGCGTTTTCGCCTTGGCTGGTCGGGGGATTCATCGGCAGGCGAGTTGGCGGAACTGCCCGTCCAAGTGCCGCCCGGAGAGTCTCGTGTGGTGCGAATGCCCAAACCCAAGCCAGGCGTGACATCGATGGTTTTACGGGGGGACGCGCATGCCTTCGATAACCTGCACTATGTCGTGAGCCCCAAGCCAAGCCAGTACTCGCTGTTGCACCTTGGTGACGCGACACAGAATCCACGCGATAGTTTGCTGTACTATCTGCGCCGAGTTCCGTTGGACAATCCCTACCGCGTGGTGAATGTCGAGACGAGCGTACCTCAAGACGCGGGCGAATTGGTTGCCGGGATCAACGCGAAACGCGTGCCGCTGGTCGTGATGGAGGGCGCTGTTCCGATCGAGGCAACCAAGGGGTTGAAATCCTACGTCGAGCAAGGCGGACGATTGTTGGTCGTGCTGGCTGACGAGCAACGCGGGAGTGGTTTGGTGGCCAGCGTGAACGAGATCGCTGGCACGCAATTGGAAGTCCAGGAAGCGAGTGTGGATGACTACGTCATGTTCTCGAAGATTGACTTTCGGCATTCCGTTTTTCGGTTGATGTCGGATCCGAAATTCAATGACTTCACCAAAGTGCGGTTTTGGTCACATCGCAAACTGTCGAACCTTGCCTATGAAACCACCGAAAAATCAAAGACAAAATGGAACTTGATCGCAACGTTTGATGACGGTGATCCGGCGATGGTCGAAACGCAAATTGGGAGTGGTCAACTGCTGGTCTTGGCGGCAGGCTGGCAGCCTGCCGAAAGTCAGTTGGCGCTATCGACGAAATTCATTCCTCTGGTGTTTAGTTTGTTTGACGGAGGTCAGTCCGATCGGAGCGAAGGCGGCTTTTCTGTTGGTCAACCGATCCCGTATCAACCCTCCGATCTGGCGACGATCGTTGGGCCGACAGGAATCGAAGTTCCATTTCAAAGCTCCAATGACAAAGTGATCGAACAACCGGGGATCTACGAGTATCGCAAGGGCGATGAGACGAGTCGTTTTGCGGTGAACTTAGGCGAGACAGAAAGTCGTACCGAACCGCTAGGCGATGATTCCCTCGAGCGGTTTGGCGTTTTGCTTGGGAAGACGGAAACGACGGAGCAGTCTCTGGCCAATCAAAGACAACTTCGCGATGTTGAACTAGAGAGTCGCCAAAAGTTGTGGCAATGGTTGTTACTGACAGCGCTTGGTTTGCTCGGTTTGGAAACATGGTGGGGCGCCAAATTGAGTCGACGGAAAGAGGTGACGGCATGAAACGGAATCCACATGGGGATTTCTTATCCACCGATCGTTGCGTTCAAAGAATAGGATCCATCTGATGAATCTCGCATTGCTTGATCGATTGACGCCCGTCACACGCCGAATGCAAAGCGTTCGCTTTTGGCGATTGCTGGCGGTGATTGCCTTGATTGCTGGTTTCGTCGGCTGGTTGTTGAGGCGACAGGTTGGTTCGGGGGAAGTGGCGGGCTCCACCCTGACGCTGAAGTTGTTGGTAGCTGCTGTGGTCGCGGCGCTGGGGGCAGCCCTGTTTAGTCGATTCAGTTTTCGGGACCCTCGCAAGATTGCCAAACGCGTCGAGGAGCAGTTTCCTGATTTGGATCAACGACTGCTGACTGCGCTGAGTCAAAGCGACCAGAAACTGGGCTACTTACAGCAAAGGGTGATTCGCGAGGCTCGCGACCACTCGCGGACTCATCGTTGGATCGAGGCCGTTCCAACGGGGCAGTTGATCTGGAGCCGTCTGACGGGCCTTGGTGCAATCGCACTCTTTGTCGGAGTGTTGGCGTTCTTGTCTTCCATCAGTCCGGATCGTGATGGTGGATCAAGTGCGATCGCAAGTCTGCCCAAACAACCAAACATCACCGTGGTTCCTGGCGACACAGAGATCGAACGCGGGGCGAGTCTCGTGGTGACAGCGCGGTTTGAGGGCAGTGATGTTCCTGATCAAGCGGACCTGATCTGCGTTTCCAAAGACGGCAGCGAGCGAAGGATCACAATGACGCAGAACCTGAGTGACCCCGTCGTTGGCGGTTTCCTGTCCTCGGTCGAGCAACCGTTTGAATACCGTGTGGTGACGCCGCAGTGGGAAAGTCCGAACTACAACGTTGACGTCTTTGAGTTTCCGTCGTTGGTCCGCAGTGATGCAAACTTGAAGTATCCCGAGTATACGGAAATCGACGAGAAACGAATCGAGGACACGGTTCGGGTTTCGGCCGTGGAGGGCACTCAAGTCACTTGGTTGTGTTTTCTGAACAAGCAGGTCGCTTCGGCAGAGTTGGTTTCCAAGGATGGGACGCGGATTCCTTTGACGGCCGACGAATCGAATCCAGACGCGATGGTGATGCAGTTTGACCTCCGCGAGACTCAGCGATTCAAGTTGGAATTGGTGGACGATGCGGGGCGCAAGAACAAGTATCCGCCGGAATTGATCGCTCGCGTTCTACCCAATCAACCTCCCAAGCTGAAGCTCACTTCACGCAGCGATGTGAGCGTTTCTCCGCTGGAGGAACTGCCTCTGGGGACAGAAGTGCGAGACGATTTTGGTGTCGCAAAGGTCGGCCTTTCCTACACCTTCGCGTCGTCAGCTCAAAAAGAGATCACCCTGGGCGAATCGATCGCGCGAGGAGCGACCACGAAGTTCGAGCACATGATCGAACTGGAAGCCTTGCAGGCCGAGCCGGATCAGTTGTTGGCCTACCATTTTTGGGCCGAGGATCATGGACCCGACGGGACTCTGCGAAGAACCGAAAGCGACATGTTCTTTGCAGAAGTTCGACCCTTCGACGAGATCTTTCGTGAGGGAGAACCTCCTGCGGGAGGCGAGCCGTCGCAGCAGCAGAGTCAAAACGGACAGCAGGCAGAAGAGCTCGCGGAGTTGCAGAAAGAAATCATCAACGCCACTTGGCGAGTCTTGCGAGATGAACGCGGTAAGAAAGAACGGACGCCCGAATATGAGGCGAATGTGACCTTGCTCAGTGAGTCGCAGGCAGACGCGATTGCACAGTTGGCAGAGTTGGCTGGCGAAGTCGAGGACGCGAAGTCCAAACAGTACGTCGAAGAAGTGCAGAGTCACATGCAAACCGCCTTGACTCACCTTGAGAAGGCGGTCAGTGATGCAGATGTCGGTTCACTGAATCCTGCGTTGATCTCCGAGCAGGCGGCCTATGGTGGACTGCTGAAGCTTCGGGCGCGTGAATTCCAGGTGAATAAATCGCCCCAGAAGCCTAGCCAGAGTCAGTCGCGATCTCAGCAGCGCCGGCAGAAGCAGTTGGACGAGCTGGAGTTGGAGCAGGACGAGAATCGTTACGAGACGCAACAGCAAGCGCAGGAGCAATCCGAGCAGGAGCAACAAGAGCAAGAAACACGCCAAGTGCTGAATCGTTTGCGTGATTTGGCACGACGGCAGGAGGATCTCAACAAAGAACTGGCGCAATTGCAGTCCGCGCTGGAGCAAGCGGAAACAGAGGAAGAGCAAGAAGAGATCGAGCGTCAGCTGAAGAGACTGCGCGAACAACAGCAAGATTTGCTACGTGAGACGGATGAACTCGCCGAACGGATGCAGGAGCCGGACAACCAAGAGCGAATGCAGGAAGCGAGTGAGAAGCTGGAAGAGACCCGCGAGAACGTTCGCAAAGCGAGTGAAGCTCTCGAGCAAAATGATGCGTCAGAAGCGCTCACAGCTGGTCGCCGAGCCGAACGTGAGTTCGAGGAAATGCGAGATGAGTTTCGTCAGCAGGCTGCGGGACAGTTCAACGATGCCGTTCGTGAAATGCGGAACGATGCTCAGGAACTGAACGAGCAGGAGCAGGAACTGGCCGAAGAATTGAAGAACGTGGACGAAACGGAAGAGTCGGCCGGGCTTCGTGGGACGGATAAACGTGAAGCCGTTCAAGAAGCGATTCAAGATCAACGCGAACAGTTGGATGAACTGTTGCAGAAAATGCAGGAGACCGTCGAGCAGGCGGAGACGGCTGAACCGCTGCTGGCGCAAAAGCTGTACGACTCCTTTCGGCGGACGCAGCAGAAACAGGTGGATCGAAAGCTACAAGAGTCTTCGCAATTGTTGCGTCAGGGGTTTGATCCCCAGGCTCAAGCGAAAGAGCAAGAAGCTGGGAAAGCGATTGGTGAGTTGGCAGAGGAATTGGAAGATGCTGCTCGATCCGTGCTGGGGGATGAAACAAAGGCGCTCGAGCGGGCCCTGAATGAATTGGAGCGATTGGAGCGAGAGTTGGACAGCGAGATTCGCCAAGGACAAGGCGAGCAAGCAAAAGAGGAAGGGCAGCCTGGTGAGACGGGGGCTACGCAACCCGGGGAGGAAGGGCGGCAGCCAAGTGAGCCTCGTGAAGGTCAACAGCCGCGCGAAGGTCAGCAACCAGGTGAAGGTCAACAACCCGGTGAAGGTCAACAGCCCGGTGAAGGTCAACAGCCCGGTGAAGGTCAACAGCCCGGTGAAGGTCAACAGCCGGGTGAAGGTCAACAGCCGGGTGAAGGTCAACAGCCCGGTGAAGGTCAGCAGCCCGGTGAAGGTCAGCAGCCCGGTGAAGGTCAACAGCCGGGCGAAGGTCAACAACCGGGTGAAGGCCAGCGGCCAGGCCAAGGCAGGCAGCAGCCAGGACTGCGTCAGTCGTCACAGCCTGGGCAGCCGAATCAGCAGTCGGGTGGGCCAAATCGGTTTGCGGCAGATGGTCCTCAGACACAGGCGGCTCCGCTTGCCGGTGACGGATTCCGTGACTGGTCGGATCGGCTACGAGACGTTGAAGAGATGGTGGATGACCCGGAACTTCGTTCGCAAGCTGCTCGGATTCGCGATCGTGCGCGGGACGTTCGCATCGATTTACGTCGACACGGCAAGGCTCCCCAATGGAACTTGGTGGACAAAATGATTGCCGACCCACTTCGTGAATTGAAACGAAATGTGTCGGAACAGTTGCTTCGTCGCAGCGCTGAAAAACATGCTTTGGTGCCGATCGATCGTGATCCCGTGCCCGCCGAATTCACCGAAGCAGTGCGTGAGTACTACGAGAGTCTCGGGAGTGGTCGTTGATTCAAGCCAGCACAATCGAATTGTTAGGCCAAGCCTCGGCGGCGGCTTCAGACGAAGGGTTTCGCCCCGGTGATCTGCTGTGGGGGGCGCCCGAGTGGGCGTTGCCAGCAGCGATGATCGCCATCGTTTTGGCGGGATTGGTGCTGTGGAGCTACCTTCGTCCTGACACGACTGGCGCTGTTCGAGCGACAGCAGGCCTATTGAAACTGATCGCAATCATGCTGTTGGCGATTTGCCTGTTGGAGCCAATGCGGAGCGGAACGCGGCCTCGACCGCAAGCCAATGTGATGCCGATACTGGTCGACAATAGCCAGAGCATGCGATTGAAGAGTTCCTCGGATAGGCAAAGCCGACGCGATCAAGTCGTTGAATTGCTTGGGGAGGATCAAACATGGCGGACGCGCGTCTCACAGGCTTTCGATGTGCGCAGCTACGCGTTCGATGCAAGGTTGGAACGCGTCGAGGACTATTCATCGCTTCAAGCAGACGGTTACGTTTCATCGTTGGCTGGTAGTCTGCAATCGCTTTCGGAACGATTCGCTGATCGACCTGTCGCCGGAGCGATTCTGTTCACAGATGGCAATCTAACGGACATGCCATCAGCGGACTTTGATTGGAGCTCTCTTGGCTTTCCGGTTTATCCCGTGTTGCCAAAATCCGATGGCAGTATGCAGGACATTCGAATCGCAGGGGTCAGCGTGAGGCAGACTGACTTCGAGTCGGCGCCCACGACGGTCAATGTTGCGATCGACGCGATCGGAATGCAGGGCGAGCAGGTGGTGGTTCAGTTGAAGGACGTCGCGACGGAAAAGCTGGTTTCGGAACAAACGGTCTCGCTGGGGGCAGACGGAGATTCGGAAGAGGTTCGGTTCCGGTTTCGGCCCGAACAGTCTGGCGTTTCCTTTCACACACTTTCAGTCTTTCGCGAAGTGGATCGGGAGGCGATGGAGGGGAAAGCGGATGATCAGGTATCGCAGGAAGCCACGCTGGAGAACAACCGACGGATTCTGACGATTGACCGAACGTCCGGACCCTACCGTGTGCTTTATCTGGCAGGTCGGCCGAACTGGGAATACA
Source organism: Rubripirellula sp. (assembly GCA_045110715.1). GTDB lineage: Bacteria > Planctomycetota > Planctomycetia > Pirellulales > Pirellulaceae > Rubripirellula. The sequence continues at coordinate 13,019 of JBGCGI010000031.1, read as the reverse complement.
AGTTCTTGCGACGCGCACTAGAAGAAGACGCTGAGTTGCAATTGGTTTCTCTGATTCGTGTCGCCAACAAGGAAGCAAAGTTCAGTTTTCGCGACAAAGGCGTCAATGATTCGAATCCTCTGTTCGCAGGTTTGGGAGCCGATGAGGAAGAGGCTGCGCAGCAGTACGACGAACCCGTCATCATCCGGCTTGGTGTGAAAGAGGCAGAAGAGCTCAGTGATGGATTCCCGGAGTCCGCCGAGGAACTGTTCGGATATCACGGCATCATTTTGGATGACATTGAAAGCGATTTTTTCACACAAGACCAAATGCTGTTATTGCGGCGGTTTGTTGGATCGCGTGGTGGCGGATTGCTGATGCTGGGAGGTGCTGAGTCATTCGCGAGCAAGAAGTTTGCTGAAACGCCGCTGGGGGAACTCTCGCCGGTCTACTCGCCACGCGCTTCGGCAGCACATGAAGACGGTCCCTACCAATTGCAGCTGACACGAGAAGGATTGCTGCAGCCTTGGGTTCGACTGCGAGAGACTGAAACGCAAGAGTTGGATCGGTTGCAGACCATGACAACGTTCAAGACATTGAACTCCGTTGGGGACGTGAAACCAGGCGCTTCGCAATTGGCTTCGGCCGTAACACCCAGTGGGAAGATCGTGCCCGCGCTTGTGGCTCAGCGGTTCGGCAAAGGTCGGACAGCCGCGCTGACCATTGGTGATGTTTGGCGGTGGTCGATGCGGCGTGATGAAAAAGAAGCCGATGACCCCGGGCAAGCGTGGCGTCAATTGACTCATTGGTTGGTGAACGACGTTCCCAAACGGGCGGAACTGCGAGTCGAGTCGACCAATGATCCCAGTAAACCGGTCTCGATTGTCTGCATGGCCCGCGACGAGTCTTTCTTGCCAATCGATAACGCAACGGTTGAGTTGACGATCACACCGCTTTCGGGGGAACCTTTCACTTTGAAGGCGGAGATGGATCCGGACGAAGCAGGTACCTACAGGGCCAGCTATTGGTCGCGGGAACCAGATGGCTACCGTGTTGAGGCGATGGTGACTGCGGCGGACGGCTCCGAAGTGGGAGCCGCCCAATCAGGTTGGACGGCGCAGGCAGGAGCAGCCGAGTTCGCTGATTTAAGAACGAACCGTTCATTCCTAGAACGTATCGCTCAGGAAACCGGTGGCGAGATCGTTGATGACGACGACTTGGACGAATTCGCGACTGCTCTGCCAAGCAAGAAAGTGCCGGTGACGGAGAACTGGGTGTATCCGATTTGGCATCGGGCTTGGGTGATGTTTGCGGCCATGATGTGCCTGTGCATGGAATGGGGCCTGCGGCGATGGAAGGGGTTGGCATGATGATTGCGAAACGCACAACGATCGCCTTTTCGCTGGCATTGATCATGCTGTCACTAGCCAGCGCTCAGGATGTTGGCAAGAAAGAGGCGGACCAAAAACTTGCTCGAACCAAGATCCTGTTGGTGGTGGGAGCAGCTGGGACCGATGAGTATGCCGAGAGTTTTTCTCAGTGGGCGGCGAAGTGGGATCAGGTAGGGAAAGCTTCTGGCAGCGATGTGGTTGCCATCGGCCGTGACGAAGTGCAGAAGCAAAGCGATCGTGAGCGGCTAGAAACAGCGATCACCGCGCTGGACAAGAACGCGATCACTCCGGTTTGGTTGGTGTTGATTGGTCACGGTACATTTGCAGGAAACGTCGCGAAGTTCAATTTGCGAGGCTTAGATGTTTCAGCCACCGAACTGTCAGGTTGGTTACAACCAATCCAGCGTCCGATCGTGGTTGTGAATTGTGCTAGCTCTAGCGGTCCGTTTGTGAATCGCCTGTCAGGGCCACAGCGGGTGATTGTGACGGCGACCAAGAGTGGAACCGAACAGAACTTCGCCCGTTTTGGTCAGTACTTTGCCAATGCGATTGGAGCACTTGATTCGGACTTGGATCATGACGATGAAGTGTCCGTGCAGGAAGCGTTCCTGCGCGCCAGTGCTGATGTGAAAGTGTTTTACGATTCCGATGCGAGGATCATTACGGAGCACGCGTTGTTGGATGACAACGGCGACGGGAAAGGTACACCTGCATCGATGTTTCGCGGCACGCGGGCGATCGCGAAAGCCAAAAAAGGTGCCAAGTTAGACGGGGCGATTGCTGCACGAATCACGCTCACGCCAGAGGGAAGCCGACTGCCGTTTACCGAAGAAGAGATCGAGCAGCGACGAACGGTGGAGGTCGAACTCGACGAGTTGCGAAAACGAAAATCGGAACTCAGTGAGGCTGACTACGAGGCCAAGTTGGAACCTTTGATGATTCGCCTGGCAAAGATCTACCGGATCGTCGAGGCGAGGGCGGACGCCGAGGAGCAGTGAATTTTGTCGGATAAACTAGTTCCGCTTTCTGATTTCGCGGATGCGTTCCAGGCTGAGACGATTCGAATTCGATTGGCAGCTGCTGGGATTCAGGCGATTGTGACAGGCACCGATGCAGCCGCTGCGCTCAGCATGGGTGGTGCGGGAAGCGATCGACTCGTCAGGGTGGAAGTGGCGAGAAGCGATTTTGACCAAGCGATGACGCTCTTGCTGGAAGATCGCGAACGCCTAGCCAATGCGAAGCCATGGATCTGTTCTCGGTGTGACGAACAGAATGAACCTGCGTTTGAAGTTTGTTGGAAGTGCAGCAAGCCGCAGGAAGAAGGCGACCGCTTGGGGAGAATTGACGTCGCCAAGGAAGGCATGGCTGCGAAGGCAGGCATTGTCGGGCAAGTCGCTGTTGATCCGGTCAATTCACCTGACTTGGTTCGCGACGGCAATCCCTATCGGCCTGTTCTCGTGGATGCGGGGCCCGGTCAGGTGATGGACACGGTCCCTCACGAGATCGGCGAAGAGGATCGTGGAAATGTCCGGCGAGCGGTGTTGGCATCGGTTGTTGGTGTGCTTTTGCTGCCACCGTTGCTAACGCTGTACGGTTTTTATCTTCTGCTTGGGATTCCTGCAGAAGCTTATAAGCAGCAAGGTCTGAGAGGTCGTTTGATCACAGCCTGGGCAATCAATTCGGTCAATTTGCCATTTTGGGTTCTGTACTATCTTGGCTTGGCGAGAAGCTAGCCAAGCTATCGTACTAACCGTTGATGCGTTCGACTTCGAGTTCCAGCGACGTCTTGAGGTATTCGCTTTGAGTATGTCGGCAGAGATCGAGCAGTTCATGAGTGTTCTGCAGGAGAGTGATCCACTGGGTCTCTTCTAAGTTTGCTGTGACCGCGATTTTATCGGCGGCGTTGGCGATCGCGTCGATGTCAGAGCACCTGGCGATGGAGCTTAGCCGCTCAGAGAGCGCCTTCAAGCCTTCAATGTCATGAGCAGCAACGGCGTCAGCGAGTCGTTCAACCTGCTGCCCGATTTGAATCGCAGTCTGTTTTCGAATCGCAATCGCTCCTGCAGCAACGAGCGGGGCTTGTGCCGAGATTTTGTTCACGAAGTGTTCGACCAGTTCAGGATCAAATTGATCGTTCGCGCATCGTCGGAGTTCCGCAACCGCTTCTTCGTGTGAACGTCCTTTACGATAGACTCGATCTGAAACCATCGCATCGTAGCTGTCGGCGATTGTTAGCAGTCTTGCTCCGACTGGAATCTCGGTACCGGTTGGTAGGTGACCGTCGCGTCCGTTGCCGCTATAGGAGGCGTGGTGGCATCTGATGATTTGGGAGAGTTCATGGTTTTCAAAGGCGCTGGCAATGATCTCCGATCCGATCCGATCATGACGTCCCATCAACGCCCACTCATCGGCCGTGAGCGGTCCGGGTTTCAGCAGGATTTCGTCAGGTACACCGATCTTGCCGATGTCATGCAATAACGCAGCGAGTTCCAGAAGGTAGGTTTCAGCTGGATCCATCAGGCCATCGGAGGCTCTTGCGCACAAGTCGGCAACTCGCCTGCTGTGCTCGGCTGTATTGGCATCGCGATAAGACAGAGCCGTGATCAAGGCGGTCACTGCCTGATATGGGATGTCGATATGGGCGTGCTTGTTCGCTTCCGCCGACTCCGCTGCTTCCTGCTGCACTGCCATGCTTGGATTGTACGAGACAACGCGGTTTCGACCGCCCTTCTTAGCAACGTACAAGCAGATGTCAGCTTGATTGATCAGGTCCTGCGTATCGGTAGCGGCAAAGCGGAGTTCGGAGACACCGACACTAGCGGTCAAACGTAGCTCCTCGGGTTCCAGTAACCGAATCTCGCTGATGGCTACTCGGGTGCGCTCCGCAGCGGCATTGGCTTCTTGCAATTGCATGTGCGGTAGCACAACACAGAACTCTTCACCACCGTAGCGGCACACCAGACCAGAGTCTTTGTGGATCGTGCGAATGACCTGCGATACCTGGCGGAGCACCTCGTCACCGGTATGGTGTCCATAGGTATCGTTGACATTCTTAAAGTGGTCAACGTCAATCATCAGGCAAGAAAGCGGTGTGCCGATCGCCTTCGATTCGCTCCACATGCTCTCGAAGGTCTCGAAGAACGCACGGCGATTGAGGCAGCCTGTCAGCGCATCTTGAGTTGCCAAGATTTCCAGTTCAACGTTTTTGCGTTTGATCTCATCACGACTGACCCGTAACAGACCGAGCATTCGTTCAAGTTCGGCGCGGTGTTCTTCGACGTGGGTGACATCACGGAAGGTCGCCAATGCACCACGCTGTGATTGTTCTTTGCCCAGCGGTGCGGCGTTGACACTGAAGATTCTTTGCGAACCGTTCGCTAGCTGGAAACGCAGCATGATCTCCGCTTGAACTTCGTTGTCGGTGATTGCCGTCATCCAAGGGAATGCACCTTCGATGTCCTCGGATACCCAGGTCAAGTCGCCTGCCTTGAGGCCGGCAAGTTCTTCGACTGGCGTGTCGACGATCTCCCCAAACGATCGGTTGGCCAGAACGATTTTTCCTTGCTCGTCCAGTACCAGCAGGCCTTCCGCCAAAGTATCCAAGGCTTGGCGAACGCGATCGGGAACCACCTGAGTGTTGTTGAACAGCCCGAGGATTCGCACGACAAACACGGTGTAGGAGAAGATTCCGACGACCGTGAAGAACGTCAAGAGGCGTATCAACGGGTGATGCATGAACGCCGCAAAAGGCGTCAAGTTTGGTTTGTGGAAGCTCAGTTCGACTTGCCCCCACTCCCGGCGATTGAGAGTGATGGGTACGCGCACGGCTTCGATGTTCGCTTTGGTCTTCGCGGCAGACTCAGGACTCTGGTCTTCCTGCCAAATCTCTTTGTGATGCCCTGTGTCGACACGAAGCGTGCCCAGATCGCTGCGAATCCCTATCGAAAGTAACTCGGGGTTGCGATCAACGTGGGTTTTGAGCGTCGTGGTTAGGTCGATCCACTGTTGCTTTCGCACGTGGGCAGCCGCGTTGATCGCGATTGCTTCGCTTAGCGATTTGCGCGACTGTACCTTTTCGGCGGCTGAGTCCGGTAGGAAACCGAACCAGTGTGCTCCGAGAATGAGACAAGCACCCACGCACACAAGTGCGAAGGCCAATCTCATCGATGCGAAGTACATCTTCCCCAAGGGACAATCCAATGTCTATCCAGTTAAACGCCCCCGCCGTGCGCGGATTGGGCCACCTGGAAGCCTTGCTCACCCCAAAAGACGAGGGCGGGATAATCATTGGTTGCGGTTTGCCGAATTGGAAACGATTGGCAAACAGGATGGGCTGCCCGAATGTAACGATTATGCCGAGCGGTGCTCTGCTCAAATCAACTCAGTTGCTGAGTTGTTTTCGCAGCGGGGAGATGATTTCTCGCGGGAAGAATTTTGCCAATTTCTCATAATCGTCGCTAAAAGCAGCAATTTGCTTCAAGAGAGAACTGCTGACATGGGCATAGCGTTCTGCCGCCATCAAGAAGACGGTTTCGATTTCTGGGTCCAACTGATGATTGGCCATCATCATGGTGAACTCGCCCGCGATGTCCGTTAGTGGACGAATTCCGCGAACCATCACACGTGCGCCAAGGCTCTTGACGAAGTCGACCGCCAGTCCGGTAAAGACCTCGACGCGAACGTTCGTTAGATCGGCAGTCACGCGAGAGACCAAGTCGACTCGTTGTTGCGGTTCGAACAGCGATTTCTTGTCGGCATTGGAGCCGATTCCAATCACCAAGTCATCAAACAAGGGCGCAGCGCGCTGAATGATGTGAAGATGGCCTAACGTGACGGGATCGAACGAGCCCGTGTAAACAGCTGTGCGTAAGTGTGCCATCGGGAACGATCAATGGAGGTTTGCGGGGGGATTGGTGCGGATGCGGATTCGCCGCAGCTAGATTACTCGGGGTGCGGCGGTGAGGATATCAGGTAACCGGCCCAGAACAACGGTTCGTCGCCGGTCAGGTCCTCTTTCTCTTGGTCCGCCTGAGTCAGCAATGGTTCGGCGGTTGGATCCAGTTCGCTGCGTCGGAGCAACATTTTGGCACGAGTCCAGGATGCGTTCATGCCAGTGAAGGGCAATTCCTGTAGGAGTTCTCGCAACACAATTGCAGTCGATTCACCGCCGACTGCCCAGCGGCTCATGAGCACGCTGCGAACTCCTGCGGAATGCAGGGCACAGAGTGTTAAGAAGACTTCATTGCCGCTACCCATCTGGCCGACATCCACTGCGGTGCGAAAGCCTGGCAGTATCACCGAACCAGGAACCGTCGCAGGAAAACGCATCCAGCCGTTGAGCGTTCCGAACGGAGAACCCTGGTCATGAGATGACACGTTCATCATGAACGGAGTCTTGGGGGTCGGAGTCCTCGGTGCAGCGACGACAAGGTGTCCAATCTTGCTGCCCAGCAAACCACTGGGCACGTCGGTCACTTCGGGAATTCGGACGGGATCGGTGACGACATCCAAAATCGATTGAACCGTCGCCGCGTTCAAGTCCGGGTCGCGAGGTGCAAAGAATAGGCTGGAGGCCAAGCCAACAGCGCGGCTATGGGGAGGCAATGCAACAGGCTTGATCGCCAGTCCTGGTGTCGCAGCATATCGCACCGTGATCTTGTCACCCATCAAAGGATCGCTGGGCTCTCGTATCGGCAGCACTTCAAATGGCAAATACCAAAGTGGGCCGTCGGGAACAATGATCAGCTCGTCGAATGCGTCGGCACGAATCATTGAGTCATCGGGCAACAGGTGCCTTCGCAGCGTGACAGCGTCTTCTCGCCAAGAATCGTCTTCCGGCAATCGACCGCCGCGACTACGTCCAACACCGAGTCCCTTGAGGACTTTGCCGATCTGGCCCGGCAGTCGGCTTCCACCGGCAACATTCCACATCACCACTTTGCCATTGGTGGACATGGTCCCGATCAATTTGTTTCCAACCGAAGTGAAGGTCAGCAGACCAGTCTTCGCAGGCAATTTCGAGATCGGCATCTTCGTATCCAACAGCGGTGGCATCGACATTGGAATGTGTACACGGCTAAGCGCGACGGCGATCGCTTTGGCTTCCAACGCCTGAGCTTTCTCAGGACTGGGATCGGCCATCGCTTTGGCGGCGGTAGCGAGTTCCTTGAAGTTGCGGCCCGCTGTCTTTTGAAACTCAATTGCGGGTTCTCCCAGCAAAGTCGCATCTGTACGAGCGATCGCGCGAACCTGCGCGATACGACCACCTAGTGGCAACAATTGGTTGAACCGCGCGGCTAGCATGTAGTCGACCGCTTGCAGCGTCGGTTCGGCATAGCCTCGAGAAGCCGCAATGTTGATGCGACCCAAGTGGGCCTTGGCTCGATCGACCATGCAGATGGCCAAGCCGTCGACCGCATCGCGACGCCAGACTTCCGCTGGCGGATCGTCACAATAGTTCTTGAGCAACGAGTCACTGCTTCGACCACCGATCGAGCCACCTAAAGATTGAAGAATCAGATTCAATTGGTAGATCCGCGGCATCGAAACGAGTTGCGATTTTCGATTGCGGTTGCTCAGTGCGAATGCGGAAACCTGGTTGAGCGCATTGTCCAAGTCAGTTGGTTGTTTCTGGCCGATCGACATGCCTCGTGCGGCAGCCAGTCTCGCAGTCACATAGCTGAGGTAGGTCGACAGTCGCGGCTGCGCGACTCTGCGGCGCCCCAGCATCGATTGTGCTTGACCGATCATCGTGACCGCAGAATCCAAGTCTCCGCCTGTGATCGCGGCGTCTGCGCCAGCGACCAGTGCATGAGCAGTGGCGAGATCGGATTGACGGAAAAGTGCGGTTGCGACGGCCGATGCGGCTTGTCGAACGGTACCAGCTTGTTCGGGGGTGGTGCAGCCAGCGGCCAGTTCAAGCGCGGGGCCAATGAATTCGTATTGGTTCAATGCGGCCGAGTAGTTGACCAGTGTGAGCGCGAGCGGAACTGCTGCTGCGGGTTTGGCGCTGCCGGCGATCACTGACACTTGTGACAACATTGAGATAGGCGTCAGTGGATGAACGCCGCCGTCGAAGGTCGTCGACTTGGCACCTTCGGTGAGGCATCGTTTGTCATCGCCGTTGGAAAAGTAACCACTGGTGCGCATGGCTCCGATCAAGGCGCGACCGGCGGGGACCTGAAGATCCGCCGGAAACTTCGTCGATTCCAAGACGCCAGCTGAAAGCGGGTCGTTCTCAGCGAGTGGACCGAGGATCACACGTCGACGATAGGAGGCAATGGCCAACCCACGCATGATTTCAACGATGTCCATTGTCCGCAGACTCGGTTCCTCGATTGTTCCTCCAGCAGCCAGATCGGCTTCCGTCAGACGCTTTCCGGAACTGAACATCATCTTCTTGGAGACTGGAACTCGTTTGACTGCTTGAGCCTCTTTCCACAATCGTTGCGACGTGGCAGCAACGGTGCCGACCTGAATCGACGACTTCCAGTCAACTCGACTGATCCAGCCGCGATTGCGAATCGCGATTTGTGCAACGTGATCAAGGTGTTGGCGAGTGGTCACCAAGTCGCCAGCTTGGTAGTGGCACTCTGCCAGCATCGCTAAGGCAGGAATCGAGTCGATCCATCGTCCATGGATGTCCCGGCGACCATCCCGCAGAGCGTTTTCGAAAAGGTCGATCGCGCTTTCCAGATCTCCTGATCGATAGGCCTCGAGCGCGATATAGAGTTTGGGCGACGGATACTGTCCCCCTGGTTCGACACCGCCGAGCATTCCAATGGCGGCTCCTGGTCTTCGTTGAGCATGAGCCGAAGTAACCATGAGTGCCGCGAGCATGCTGCAACCAAGCACGACGCGAATGCGACCGAAGAGATCAGTGATCATTGGGGACGCCACGAGGGAAGAGGTGAGCGACGATAGACAAGATCTCTCTATCCTAGCGGGGCGGCCGGGCTTTCACAAAGAAGAACCCCCGTTTGCCGCCGCGTTTTGGAAGCAATCGGCGAGCACGATCCCGATGACCAGCGCGACCTACAGCAGCTGGTCCAGTTCTTCGGTCAGGGTCCGAAAGCGTTCCAGCGTCGTTTTCACCGGCTCTGGACTTGTCATGTCGACCCCAGCACCGCGCAAGAGGTCCAATGGGTCCTTGCTGCACCCACCCGACAAGAAGGAAAGGTAGTCGTTGAGTTCTTGCTCGCCACCTTCGAGCACACGGCGAGAAAGAGCCACTGCGGCGCTCAGACCGGTCGCGTATTTGTAAACGTAGAAGGCTCGGTAGAAATGCGGGATGCGAAAACACTCCAGGTCCAATGATTGGTCAATCACGAAATCGGGACCAAAGTAGGCTTGGAGCAACTCTCGGTAGACACTTCGGAACGACTCAACGGTCAATGGCTCTCCTGCCTCCGCCATCTCGTGAGTCTTCTTCTCGAACTCAGCGAACATGGTTTGGCGAACGACCGTCGCGCGGATGCTGTCCAGTTCATTGTTGATCAGGTAGGCACGCTCTTTATCGTCCGCAGCATTCTTCAGAAGGTGATCGGTCAGCAGTTGTTCGTTGAAGGTGCTGGCGACTTCGGCGACGAAGATCGTGTAATCGTAGTATTGATAGGGTTGGCTGCGCGCTGAATACCAGCTGTGCATCGAATGCCCCGCCTCGTGCGTGAGCGTGAAAACATCATTGAGTACTTCAGGTTTGAAGTTCATCAGGATGTAAGGATCTGCGTCGAACGAACCGCAGCTAAAAGCACCGCTTTGCTTTCCGCGGTTGGGATATCGATCGGCCCAGCGACCGCGCAGGCCTTCGGACAAGACTCCGGTGTACTCGTCTCCCAGGATCGCCAGTGAATCGATCACCAGATCGGTGGCTTGATCCCAAGTGTGGTTCTTTTCGATGTTGCTGAGAATCGGAACGTACGTGTCGTAGTGATGGATGTCTTTCAAGTCCATCTTGCGCCGACGCACTTCAAAGTAGTGATGGACGTTCGGCAAGGACTCGCGGACCGCAGAGATCAAGTTGTTGTAAACATCAACCGGCACGTTGTCGGGAAACAACGCGGCGTCCAAACTGGACTCGTAGTTCCGCGCCTTTGCGTAGTACACGTCGCGTTGGACACTGCCACAAAGCGTAGCCGACAACGTGTTCTTGTGAGCTTCGAATTGTGCGTAGTATTGATCGAAGGCATTGCGACGTATTTTCCGCTCGGGACTGATCAGCAGTTGGCCGAACGTCGCATGTGAAAGTTCGACGGTGCGACCTTTGTGATCTTCGACTTCGCCAAAACGAAGGTCGGCATCATTCAATTGACGAAACGCGTTGCCGGCAGCAGATGCCATTTCGCCCTGCATCGCCAGCAGCCTCTCTTCGTTGTCCGTCAGCGTGTGAGGGCGATAGCGAACCAGTCGTTCCAATTGCAGACGGAACGGAGCAACCGATTCGTCTTCGATCAGTTGGGACATTGCATCAGCATCGATCATGAGCAATTCAGGCCGCATGTAGCTGGATGCCTGGCTGGCACGAACGGCAAGGTTTTGGAACCGCGATTTCATTCCTTGGTATTGGCTGTCGCCCTGATCTTCTGTGGTTCGCAGGAAGGCATACGTCCCAAGCCGCTCAGCAGTGCGATCAAAATCGCTATCGAAGTTCAAGGCCTCCGCCAGCACCTCGGCGGATTCGCCCAAGCGGCCTCGAAAGGTCTCGAACTTGGGAATCAGCTGCTCAAGCTTCTCGAAGTCTGCTTCCCAGTTCTTGTCGTTTGGGTAGAGGCTAGACAGGTCCCAGCGGTCTTCCGGCTTGACTTCATTGCGGGGCGGGAGAGTGGCAGTGCTCATTCGGGTTCCGTCGTCCTTGCTAGGTGGGCTGCGATCTGCACCCACAGTCGAGAATATGATTGAATTCGGCAATGGTCGGCATTGTAGCGAACGTTCCCGATTCTGTATCCGGCTTCTGGCGAAGGCGATGGTAGCGGGGTTAAGATGGTGGGGCTCGCCACTGAATTATCCTAGGAATCATCGCTGATGCTAACGATCAAGTGCCCTCAATGTTCGACCGCATTGAAATTACGTCAGGCACCGCCATCAGGAAAAGTTAAGTGCCCCAAATGCGCCGGCGTTGTCCCGGTCAAAGCTGCTGCTGCGGGGAAACCAGCGGGGAAGCCAGCAGGGCAACCGAAACGCGCAGCTGCCCCGGTTGATCCTGACGACGATGCATTCGACTTCGGGCGAATCAATTTCCCCAGCGCCTCTGGTGCGAACGCGGTTTCCGCATTTCCGGTGAGCGGAAACGCGGACGTCTATGAGGGCCCCATTCCGGGTGACCCACTGGCTGGCTTGGAAGCCGACAATGCAGCCGCGGCGGAAGCTGCGGCGGCCGAGGCTGGTGAGCCCTATGTCGCGCAAGCGGCGCCTGCCAAGAAAAAGAATCCCAAGGTGTTGATTGGTGCCCTCGCAGGCCTCGGAATCGTGCTGATCGCAGGAGTCGCGGGCATCGCCATGATGAGCGGCGGCGGTGGCGGAGGAGCTGCCAATGAAGATGTGTTGGCTGCGGCCAAAGCGTCCGCTCCCGATGGTTACAAAGCCTTTGGCATCGAAGGTGTGGTGGTTTTGATGCCCAAGGGTTCCGAGATGGACCCGAAGAGCCTCCCGAGCATGATTGAGTGCGCGGCCACCGAAAGCGCGGCCAGTGGTTCAACGTTTTTTATGGGCGCTATGGATGGAGGAACGCGACCCTTGGATGGAGACCAGATGCGCAAGAAGGCTGGCCGGCAACTTGGCGGTGAGATTCTTGGCGGGACAGACATGACGCGTAATGGCTACCCTGGAATCAAAGGAATGTTGGATGGAAGCTTGTTCCTGCCGCGAATGCAAGTCGAAGCCTTTCACGTTGACGGACGATTCGTGATTCTTGGATGCGCTCCGCTCAGCATGGGCGCTGACCCATCGGTGCAAATGCAGGTCGATCGTGGATTGGAAGCAGCAGAGCAGGAGATCTTTTACGGATCCTTCAAGGTTGGTGCCAAACCTTCTGGCTTCTTCGGCTTCTGATTCTAGAACCGCAGCTCAGGATTTGTGCGAAAGGGGCATTTTGCAAGCAAGCCTCGCACCCGAGTGAGCGATCCGCGTTTGGTGGATTCGCTCGGATTTTCGTGCTCCTTGCAGTGTGTGGTGTGCCCCGCTGCCAGGTTCGCTCTGGGGCTGGCTCATTGAAAAGGTTGCCCATCCCCCCAAAACCATGCTTCTGGGCCTGTAAATTCGGCTCAAATTCACATTCGTCTGGGAAAACAGAGCTAGGCCCGGCACAGCCTTTCATTTACTCTGTATTTGGCCTGAAAACCGCCGTTTTACGCCTTTTAGAGACCTTCCAGAAACCGCATGCTCAAAGCGCTCGAACTTGCCGGTTTCAAGAGTTTCGCCGACCGAACTCGATTCGATTTTCCTGACGGGATCACGGTCGTGGTCGGCCCCAACGGATCTGGAAAGTCAAACATCGTTGATGCGATGAAGTGGGTCCTGGGATCGCAGAGTGCCAAGAGCCTTCGCGGCAAGGAGATGTCGGACGTCATCTTCAAAGGGTCGCAGACTCGAAGTGCCGCTGGATCTGCTGAAGCAACGATCATCTTTGACAACGTCGATGGCGCGCTGCCGATC
>JBGCGI010000030.1:0-12280 GCA_045110715.1 Rubripirellula sp. | reverse complement strand
GCCGACAACCGTTCCCACACCATCGACGTCCACTTTGACATCGCTGGCGACGCGGTAGCTTGGGACGTTGCTGCCGGAAATGGTTCCATCTTCATGAATCGTCGATGTCACGATTCCGACAGGGGTTTCGATTCGGTGCTTGCCAGTCGAGGCACGACCGCACGACTTCAACGTTTCCATCACGCCGATCATTCCATGACCGCACATCCCCAAGTAACCGACGTTGTTGAAAAACATCACTCCGGTAAGGCAACTCGAGTCGGTAGGCGGGCACAGAAGAGCGCCAACCAGAACTTCCGACCCACGCGGTTCCGTCACGATTGCCTTTCGGTATGCATCGTGCTGATCACGAAAGCGATTGAGCCGCTCCTGCAAAGATCCGGTGCCAAGAGGTGGCCCACCTTCGATCACAACTCGCGTTGGTTCCCCAGCGGTGTGGGAATCGATTGCATGAATCTGCTGAATCGAGTCTTCGGCGACCGCCTGTGTCTGGTCTTCAAAACAAGCATGAATTGGATCCGTTGCATCGAACTCTGCCGCGTTCGGTTCATTCGCCATGCGATTTGCCCTCCCAATCGTTCCACCAATCCACAAACAACTTCAGCTGAACTTCGACAAAACCTTTTTGGCTCGCACTCAAAGTATCTGTCTCGTTGAAGTGCAATTGGTAATCATCATCGCCTAGTAATACCAACAGGTACTTGTAGTAGAGCACAAGATCGGGCCCTTCATCGAATGTCGAAAGCACAATCAACGCTTCGTCTAGTTCTTTCGCAAAACGACGAGCCTTTGAATCGCCTGCCACCGCCATTTGACAAAGGGAGACCAGTTTCAATACTTGCGTCGGTAGGCAATTTCCGATTCCCGTGATCGCGCCCGCGGCCCCGCAGTGAACGAAGCCGTGGAAGACTTGTGTGTCTACTCCTGCCATCAGAACCACGTCATCGGATCCGTGGGTGATGTGCTCGCCTGCATAGCTCAACGCGTCAGCCCCACCGAATTCTTTGAATCCGACGAGGTTCGGAAACTGGTTGCGGAGATCGAAGAACAGGTCTGCTTTCGTCTCGAATCCGTAGTAGGGGCTGTTGTAGATCACAGCTGGAAGCTCGGGGGCTGCCGCCAAAATTCCTGCGAAGTGGTGACGCTGGGCAATCGGCGATGTTCCTCGCGAAAGCACACGCGGGATGACCATCAGTCCATGAGCGCCAACTTCCGCCGCGTAAGCCGCGTGGGCTGCTGCGATCACAGGGTTCTGAGCACCAGTGCCAACGACCACCTGAATTCCAGCCTCCACCAATTGCCGTACACCTTCCTGACGTTGGGCATCGGTTAGCAGCGGCCAGTCACCCATCGATCCGCAATAGACCACTGCGTTCATTCCAGCATCAACGAGGCTCTTCGCTTTGGCGACCAAACCGGCGTAGTTCGGCGATCGGTCAGGAAGACACGGCGTCATCAACGCGGGTATGCACCCGCAAAAAACATCGGCGTTCATATTGTGGTCAGTTCCACGTTGGTGCTGCGGACAAAGGGCTTCGTTTGGAAGCACACAATCCTACACTCTTCGTGAGCGATTCACAGCTGTCCCCGAAAGTGTTTCAAAGCCAAAATAAAAGGCTGGTCAGCAATTTGCCAACCAGCCAGTGAAAGTTCGATCCGAAGGATTGTGGTGAACGTTGCCCCCTACTTCTCCTCGGAGGGTGCGTCTTCGCCGCCATCGTCCTCGGCGCTGTCACCCTCGACATCATTCTCGGGTGACTCAGCCGACTCTTCCTTTGCTTCAGCAGCGGGAGCAGCATTCTCTTCTGGTTCGCGTTTTGGAGCCGGCTGTTCTTCGGTCGCCTTGGCCAATTGCTCCTTGAGCTTCTCGTTCTGCTTGCGGATGCCCTTGTTCGATTGACGCGTTTTCTTCAAGTCAGCGCCCAGCGTTTGAACCTTCTTCGTCAGCTCCTCAATCTCTGCAGCCGACTTTTCTTGATGCTCGGCCAACTCTTTCTTGGCAAGTGCCAATTCCTTTTTTGCTGCCTCCATCTTCTTGCCCTGCTTTTGAAGGGCATTCAGGCTCTCTTCCGCGGACTTCTCCTGAGTGCCAACAAGCTTGCGCGACTGCTCTAGTTCTGCGTCTTTGGCTGCATTGGTTTTCTTCAGCTCAGCAATCTCTTCACGAAGCTTCGCCAATTCGGATTCATGATCCGAGTGGTTCGCGGCCGTCGCCGCTACGTCCGCACCACTCGTAATGGCAGTTTGGTCTGCTGCGAGAATCGACGTTCCTTCCGTAGCGACATGCGAATCAGACATCTGAGTCGGCGAATTCGAAACGTAAGGCACCTCGTCATAGGAGATGATCGTCTCCCCGTAGGCGTCTTCCATCACAACGGATGATGAATCGAAAGCAACCGTTGACGAGGTCTGAACACAGACAGAAGCTGGTTGGCAAACCGGCTGGCAGCAAGAACTCGATTTCTGGCGGCAACGCCAATTTCCGGCACTACAAAATTCCGCTCCAGCGGCAGTCACTATCAGGCCGACCGCGAACAGGGTAATTGACCGTCTCATGTAAAAACTCTCGGTGCTTTGTGGGGGCTATTTTGGCAAACGGCTGATTCGCCGCTAAGACCACTTAAGTATCCCAGATGCCCCATGTTTACGCAAACGAGCAATTCTTACTGGTCGTTCAGGCTCCAGTCGTAACCGAGATGAGAAACCGTGATTGCGCCCTTTTTCGCAGCATCCGACGCGGATTGTGTGGGAAGCCACTTCGCGATCTTTGCCAGCTGAGCTTTTTGGCCGTTTCCAAAGTCTGTCGCAAACCAGTCCAGAATCGACGAAAGATAGAATCGTTTGCCGGCAATGTCGTGGCGAAAGTTCTGCGGACGAGAGAAGAAGTCTCTGGAATTGGTTTCCAACTGCTCGTTCAAAGTCGCGGGCAGGTACGCGGCATTTAGCAGTCGCGGACATCCGAGGGAGGCGCAAACGATCGCAAAGTGAATGCGCGGCTCGGACATTTTACGCAAGACTTGGTGCTCGATTTGTTCCAGCGAGTAAGGCTTGCCACCAACATGCAACTGCAGATCTTGCCAGATGTTGTAGCCCCAGATCTTCGCGGTGTGATTTCGAATGCTGGAGGTCGGAAACTCTCGCAGAATGCCGCGAACCGTGACTGCGTTGTATGCGTTGATCCAGAAAGACAGTTTGGAAGCTCGCGTTGCCGATACGGCAGCACTGGCATCTGACAGATGCTGCAGGTATTGCTCCAAGGCAAGCACGTCAGCGGCGGTTGACTTCCAAAGCTGGTAGTTCACTTTTCCATCGCTGTCGACGTACTTGGAAAGCAATTGGCTCCATGGAGTGTGATCGATTTTGTCCATCGACGATCCCGCCGATGACTTCTTTCCGACGTAGACCGGACTTGCTGCCGAGAGTGGTATTGTGAAGACTGCCCAAGAGATGAAAGCCAACGCGATTCTGACGGTGCTTTGAAAGGCTGATTGCATCGTATTTTCCAACATCGATGAACGTTCGCAGGAAGTGCGGTAAGCAGGTGAAGGCCTCTGAGATGAACTTTCCTACGCTCGACCCGCCAACTGTTAGATTGTGCGAATTGTTGGCATCTTTGCACGTTCCGGCGTCGGTCAACACCACTCAATGGCGATTGTAGATTCGCAACGACCTCCCTTCGTGACTGACTCATCATGACAACAACGCCACCTGAATCGAACAGCGATCCTGAAACTCAGGATGCGCTGGAAGCCGGCCGATCACTTGGGAAGTCAAAGTACGCAAAGCCTTTGTTGTTGCTGGTGATGGTGTCTGCCTTTGCGGTCGTTTTTACTCAGTACGGCCAGTACTTTCAGCTTGATTTCTTGGCCACCAAGGAAGCTGAGCTAAGGGAGTTTCAAGCCGCCAATCCGTGGAAGGTCTACGGACTCGCGTTTCTGCTTTACGTTTCGGTGACGGGGTTGTCATTGCCCGGAGCTGCGGTGTTGACATTGGTATACGGCTGGTACTTCGGTTTCTGGCCAGCATTCTTGGTGGTCAGTTTCGCATCGACCGCGGGAGCGACGATTGCGTTCCTAAGCAGTCGTTACTTGCTCCGTGATTCCATTCAAGCGAAGTTCGGAGATCGACTCGAATCCTTCAATGAGCACCTCACAGAGGAGGGAGCGTTCTATCTGTTCACTCTGCGGCTGATTCCATTGCCGTTCTTCGTGATCAACCTGGTGATGGGGCTGACGCCCATCAAGACCTCCACGTTTTGGTGGGTCAGCCAGCTAGGGATGCTGCCCGGCACGATGGTCTACGTGTACGCGGGATCGCGTGTTCCAAACCTGACTCGATTGGCAGAGGAAGGGGCGTCGGCTGTGTTCTCACCTGATCAGTTACTTCAATTCTTGATCGCCTTTGGGCTTCTGGGAGCTTTCCCTGCGATCACCAAACTTCTCCTCAACAAGTTCCGCAAGCCTGGGGTTCCCCATTAATCGGACACTGGGTCGGTAAAGCCACCGGCGAAATTCTGGCTGCTACAATAGCTTGACCTTCGAGGATAAATTGTTTCGGCAAGGATTTATCAGCCGACGCACACTTTCTCTTTGGTCCGCCCTGCCACTTTCATCATGGGCAAGAGATTTTAGTTGCTTTCGCACCACTGATCGCAATCTTGTTTCTTCGTGAAAGTTGTGCGGTAGAACTTTTCGTCATTCATGACTCACAACGGGATTCGAACATCCATGTCGCAGGAAGCGTACGCAACTTCACGTTCACTGCGCGAGAACATCGAGCGAGTGGTACTGGGAAAGCCAGATTTGGTTCAGATGCTCGTGACAGCGCTGCTGGCTGGCGAACACGTGCTCTTGGAGGACGTTCCTGGCGTTGGGAAAACACTGGCCGCCAAAGCGCTCGCCCAGAGTATTGATGGGCGTTTCTCGCGACTTCAGTTCACGCCGGATCTGTTGCCCAGCGACATCACCGGCAGCATGATTTATCGCAGCGATACCCGCGACTTTGAATTCAGTCCCGGGCCAATTTTTGCAAATGTGATCTTGGCCGACGAAATCAATCGGGCTCCTCCCAGGACTCAGTCCGCTTTGCTCGAAGCGATGAGTGAGGGGCAAGTGTCGATTGATGGCACAACGCATCCTCTGCCCAAACCCTTCATTGTGGTTGCGACACAGAATCCGTTCGAGTTTGAAGGCACCTACTCGCTGCCCGAGAGTCAACTGGACCGTTTTCTGCTGCGCACCTCGATTGGATATCCCGATCGCGCGATGGAGCAGCGGGTGTTGTCAACGCATCGTGCTGGCGAACCAGTGGATGAGCTTTCAGCGGTGGTCGGAGTCGAGCAAATTCTTGCGGCGCAAAGTGTCGTTCGCGATGCGAAGTTCGATGAGACCTTGGTCGACTACCTATTAGACATCGTGGACGCGACGCGAAATCACGATGGATTTCAGGTCGGTGTGAGTACACGAGGGGCGCTCAGTTTCTATCGAGGTTGTCAGGCTCGAGCCATCACAGAGTCTCGTGATTTTGTGACTCCCGATGACATCAAGTTTCTGGCGGTTGCCGCACTTTCCCATCGCGTTTTGCCCGAAGGAATCTTCCAAGGTGCGAATCGCGAAGCGGTCGAGACTCAAGTCGCTGATTTGGTGCATCAGGTTCCCGTACCCGTTTAGGTTGGTTCTTGCTGGAGGAGACTCGCATGAGCAATAGCAGTGAACCGCGACGACGGCATCGTTTGACTCGATTGGGGTTCCATTTTCTGTTCGTGGGCGCCTTTGCCATGCTTGGCGGCGCTTTGCGAGGTTTCAATCTGCTGTTGGTGTTGGCGGGCTTATTGGTGGGGGCGCTGATCATGCAATGGCGCTGGTCGCGGAGAACGGTGGAAGCGATCAACATCAAACGTCGACTGCCCGGTGAAGCCTTTGCCGGCACCTCTTTCCGTGTGCGATACCGTCTCCTCAACCAGAGTCGGTTCATTCCTGTTTGGATGATCCGCGTCGAAGATGTAATCTCCTCCATCGACCAGACCGATAGCGCCACGGCGCTTTGCGGCGTGGGGGTGATTTCGCCTCGGCAAACTGTGGTGCCATACTACGACTGCGTGATTGGCAAGCGTGGGAAGTATCACTTCGGTCCGCTTTCTTTGATGACCACTTTTCCGTTTGCCCTGTTCAATTCTCGGCAAACGACGAGCGAGCAGTCGGAGTTCTTTGTGTTCCCCGAGTTGTTGACTTTGAAAGACCGTTGGCAGCAACGCTTGATCAGTCGCAACGATGGCGTGGCGACGACGGCCCGCCGTAGTGGGCCCAGCGAAGGCGAATTCTTTGGACTCAGAGAGTGGCAGACCGGCGATAGCCCGAAGTGGATTCATTGGCGGACGACTGCTCGCCTGAACGAACCCGCAGTACGTCAATTCGAGCAACAACGCAGATTCGATCTCTGTTTGTTGGTCGACGCGTTTCAGGTGTCCGACGAGGATGAGGACAACGTTGAACTCGCGATCAGCCTCGCAGCAACCATTCTTGTCAAGCTGGCCAACTCGCCGTCCAATCGCGTTGTCGTCTCGGTCGCGGGCATCGAGGCGGATGCGGTGATTGGTGGTGGTTCAGGGGAAGGCAAGCGACGGATGTTGAAGACGTTGGCCGAAGTTGTTGCGACCGAGCAGCCGGATCTTTCGGAGGCTGCCCGCCGAGCGTTGGCAGTGGTAGGGCAAACGCAAGACTTGATTGTGATCAGCCCGCGGTCTTTGAAAGAAGCCAAGCAGCGTGATCCCGACTTCAGTGACACGATCGCGCCTTGGATGCGCCGTGGATCGTTCAAGTGGATTGATGTCGGCAGGCAGATTGACCAGTGGACGATTCGGGAAACCGTTTTGGCACTGCGACCGGATTCATTGGCAGCAGACGACTTGACGCTGGTATCGGAGCGGACCTGAAATGACGAATATCGGCCTTTCATCAAGCTCGCCCAGAATTGCTCGTCGCTTGAAACTCTACTTTGCCATGTTGTCCTGTTTGGGCGGGATGGTGTTGACCGCAGGGAACGATACGTACTCGATTCCTGTGATCGCTGTTTTCTTTACGATCTTTGGCTATCTGTTTGTTGACGTGTTGGAGCTATTCGCACTACCCGCGATCGCGGCTTATGCAGCGATGGCGATGGCCGCGTTGTATTGCGTCAGCGATTTTGCGGATCTGAATGCGCCGGGAAATCATCAGATGGTGGCGGTGGCACAGTTGCTGGTCTTCGTCCAAGCGATCCTCATGTTGCAACGTAAGTCTCGCCGGATTTTTGAGCAATTGGGAGTTTTTTGTTTGCTGGAGTTGATCGTTGCCGCCGTTTTTAACAACGCGATCAACTATGGGTTGTTGTTGATTCCGATTGGAATCATCGGTGCGTGGGCGCTCAGTCTGTTGGCAGCCTTGTCGGCATCAGAGGGTTTGGAACCGATTGAAGGGCTCGAGTCGAGCGATGAAGGGGCCGGTTTGTTCGGCAGAGCCAAGCACTCAACAAGCATCACAACTTCCGCACCCGACTCGATGGAGTCGATGGCCTCCGCAGCTTTGCGTCTGCCGCGAGTTGCAATGCTGACGCTGGCTCCCTCGGTATTGCTGGTTGGAGCCATCTTCTTTTATGCATTACCTCGCACCACCGATGCCGCGCGAGCTGGCAATCGTGGAAACGCGTTGGTCGGATTTTCGGAGCAGCTTTTTCTTGCCCAACTCGGTGAGCTGTCTCAGAGCAGCGAAGCGGCTTTGAGATTGCAAGTGCGGGATCGGGCCACCGATCAACCCTATCAAGTTTTTGGGGGGATCTATCTTCGGGGACGCGTTTTGGATGCCTACCGCGCTCGATTTTCAGGGGATCGCAACGACGCAACCTGGACGGATACGACCCCCAGTGCTCTTGCTGTTCCCCAACGCCTGCCTCGTGAGTACTTTCCCGAACGCAACACCGACGAAAACTTTTATGAACCTGTGAGCGTGAGCGTGACGTGCGAATCGATGAACAGTTCCTCCCTGTTCTCAGTCGCTCCCTACTACCAGATCAAGCACAACCCTGCGGTTGTTCACTTTGGCAACTCTTGGACGCTGGCTAGGAAAAAGAAAGATGGCTGGATCTATCCACGTCTGGAATACGAATTCGGGACGCATGCGTTCAACAAGGGGATTCAGTCGGACTTGCAGGCTCATTGGATGCCGACCGACGAGTCCGTTTCGGAGTCAGCAGCGAAGTCAGACGCAACAGCCCGCATCCGAATGGCGGGCATCAGCGAAGACGTCGACAATTACATCGAAAAGTTGTTGGATTTTGATCCTGATTCGATGCCGATGATCGCTGCGACCGCCAAGAGTTTGGCTGAGTCGGTGCCACTTGGAGACAAAAGTGACTATCAAGTTGCCAAGGTCATGGAGCGGTATCTGGCAACCTCGAGGGATTTCCAATACACACTGAACTTGGATTCCCAGTCCGTTCCCGGGGTGGACCCAATCGAGCAATTTGTGACGCTGGACAAGAAGGGGCACTGTCAGTACTTCGCTTCCGCGTTGGCGATGATGCTGCGAAGCCAGAAAATCCCTTCACGCGTTGTGGTTGGCTATTTCACCGATGAGTACAACGAACTTGATCGACGCTATGTTGCCAGGCAACTTCATGCGCATGCTTGGGTCGAGGCGTTGATCGATCGAGAAGAATTGGGAAGCAATCGCAACATCTACGGGCAACCCGTTTCAGAGCAATACTGGCTTCGATTGGATCCGACTCCTAGCAATGGAAGTCTTCGCGAAACAAGAGGTAGCGTGGGCCAAGTGCTGGACCTCGCCCAAACAATGTGGGACGACTATGTGGTCGAGATGGATAGCTCACGGCAAGACAGTCGGTTGATTGGCGGAGGTGTTGCCCCGATCAGTGGTTCCTATGAGCGAATGGTGGATTGGTTGAGCCTAGCGATCAGTCGAATTCGAGCTGGCGAGTTGGGCGGAGGTTCACTTGCTGGACGGGACTTGTTTTCATGGCCTGCTGCAGTTCTGGGGGTCGGACTGGCGCTGCTCGCGTTGGTGCTGATGAAAGTTCGGACGCCAGAATGGTTGCGAAAGCGGATTCAGCGGGGGCGAGGAGATCCGGTTGCTCAGCCGAAAATTGCCTTCTACCAAGAAACGCTCCAGCAATTGGCACGAGTTGGCATTCATCGGGAGGCCTCGCAAACGCCAGTCGAATTGGCCGACGATGCCTCGCTCCAACTCGATCACCCGATGATTCCCTCCGTTCGGACGCCGTTGGAAACGTTGACAAACACCTTTTACCGGTTGCGGTTCGGCAGTGTCGAAAATCGCGGGGACCTTGAAATGGGGGGGCCGATCGAACATGCTCGACAGCGAAGTCGCGAAGTGGACGATGCTCTCTTGGAGTTGAAACACAGCGTCGACCTGATGACGGTCAATTCAAACAAGGTGGATTCAACGAAGTGATTGTGACGATTGACGGGCCAGCCGGCGCTGGGAAAAGTAGCATTGCCAGGCAGGTCGCGGATCGACTCGGGTTTGAGTTTCTGGATACGGGTGCGATGTATCGCGCCGTGACGTTAGGAGCCATTCGGGCGCAAGTTGAGCTAGAAGATGGCGATGCGTTGGTCGAGTTCGCTCGCGGCGTGACATTGAAGTGGAACGCCCACCAAATTTTTCTCAACGGCGATGACGTCACCAATGAGATTCGTTCACCCACAGTCACGGGGGCGATTCGATTCTTGGCGGACTTGCCAGAGGTCCGGCGACAGCTTTCCGTTCAACAACGACGCATTGCCAAAGGACGCGATATCGTGACGGAAGGTCGGGATCAGGGTTCTGATGTCTTTCCCGATGCGGACTGCAAAATCTATCTGACCGCCTCCGCCGAGGAACGTGCCCGTCGTCGACAACAGCAATTAGCGAACATGGGCAGGCACATGCCACTGGAAGATGTGTTGAAGGCGCAAGACCGGCGTGATGCTGAAGACCGCAGTCGGCCGTTGGGCGCGCTACGTCCGGCGGTCGATGCGATCGTGATTGAAAGCGATGGCATGACGTCCGAAGAAGTGCTCGAGCGTACACTTCAATTGATCCAAGAAGCGATCGAAGCCGCCAAGTCTAAGTCGGCTCCGGGTTAGCTCCAGACGCTCATGATCAGAGGTAGTTGCCCAACGAGTCGTCGACTCCTTTGATGACCCAGCGGAAGGCGTCTTGGATTCGGTCAGACGTGCCTAAGCGGTCTCCCAATCCAGGGAGTGCCATCAGCGAGAACAGCAGCAGTACAAAGCCGCCGAAGATGGCCGCAGCATAGCTGGGGTCTTCGCATCGCTTACCACCGAAACGTGTGAGCAATGAGCTGCGAATTGGATCTGGTTTGGTCAGGTCGCGCAACCGGCGAAGCCCCATTTGCACATGACCATCAGGTGCATTGAAGAACCACTGGGGATGAACCTCTGTTCGCGTGCCCTCGTACTCCATTACCCAGGTGCGTCCCACACTTAACTTTGATGCGTCACGTGGTGAAACCAAGACCGTGAAACCATCAATGGATGTTTCTTGAACAGAAGCTTGGCTTTTGCGTCGCCCCACGCAAATGGTGGCTTTACTGTTCTCGGACTGAACGGGGCAACGGAAGAAACCATCCTGGTCTTGTTTGCTGGTTTGTGGGGGCAAGTTCATCTCGGCTCATCAAAGACGGTGAATTAGAAGTGAAGAGTGCTAGACCATGATGGTCGAGCTTCCTGGTCCCCCGAGTGTCCATCCTGGGCTCGTATCAAGCTGCTTCCCCCCAAGGCGCGGCTCGACACAAAAAGATACCTGATAGGTAGGGGGGAGGACGGGAACTTTAACGGTGTCGGTGTGCTTAACGGCACACGAGCGGGCCAGTCGTTCAAGCTGTAACGATTACGCTAGGTCTGCTGCGAGAAGGTTTTCCGATTACGGGACGTTTGCGAAGCGATCCCATCTGGGGAGTGACACCGGTTCTCAGATGTCGATCGATTGAAGAACCAGAGAACCAAGAATGACTTGGTGCCTTTCCGCGTTCGACGAACCAATCGATGAATTCGATGAGACGATCTCTTTCCATTGCAATGCTGCTGGCGGCCATTCTGTCACCAGCGATGGCAGAGGACAATTCTTTGCTCACCGAAGCAACCGGTGCGGCAAGCGATGACCTGCTTGGCGGGGATGATCTGCTTGGCGGGGATGATCTGCTTGGGTCGGATCCTCTGTCGGGAGTCGGTAAAGCCGATCCTTTGAGCGGCCTCGGACCGCTGAAACCGAAAGCGAATGACAAGTCGGAACCCGATCCGCACGAGGCTCTTTGGACTGAAAACAGCTACCCATCTGCTGAGAGCTGTCGAAAGTGCCACCCCAGCCAATATGAAGAATGGCGCGGAAGTGGGCACGCCTATTCCGCGGTCTCGCCGATGTTCCACCGTTTCGAACAAGCGATGACTGAATACACGCAGGGAACCGTTGGTTCGTTCTGCGTACGTTGTCACTCGCCCGTCGGAACGCAGTTGAAGATTCCTCGAGCTGCCAGTCTGTTGGAATCACCGCCAGTCGTTCGCGAGGGAGTCACCTGCATCGCCTGTCATCGCGTCCGTGAGCACTACTGGCGAAGCAATGGAGACCGACGAATCGAACCTGGTGACATTCATCAACCGATCGGTGGTGGCTCGAGTGGTGCAGGCGTTGCCAATGCTGTCAGTCGTGCAGCCGATTTGAAGCTGAAAACGAGCCCACATCAGACGGGACCAGGCCAAGACATTCATGCATCCAGCTACTTCTTTGAGCCACTGACCAATAGTGACGTTTGCGTTTCCTGTCACCAAGTCGCAGTGCACCCCGGCATTTGGTTGGAGGTGGTGCACGGCCAATACCGTAGTGGTCCTGCCGCGAAGAAGGGCATCACCTGCCAAGACTGTCACATGGGCTCCGTGCCAGGGAAAGCGGAGGGGTATGACTACGGGCACATCGCGGAAATCAGTGGGAAGCCATTCGGGGCGCCCCGCAAGAAATCCAGCCACATGTTCTGGGGACCGAGCTATTCGATTGCACACCCGGGCATTTTTCCTCACAACCCCGACGCCAAGAGTTATTCACCGCGTGAGTGGCTTTCGTACGACTACCGTGCAGGTTGGGGAACCGATCAATTCGAGGCGAACCTACCACCGGGCATGCAGTTTCCGGAACCTTGGGATACGGTCGATGATCGTCGCGACGGACGTCGTGTGATCGACGCGAACTTGGCAAAGGCTGAGCAGAAAGGCGAG
>JBGCGI010000029.1:0-19223 GCA_045110715.1 Rubripirellula sp. | reverse complement strand
CGATTCGCGGCTCTTCGCTGGGGCGAGACGCGTTTCTGCCGATCCACAGCTTCTGCATGAGTTTGGTCAGGCTGGGGACATCACGCTCCTCGAGGTGGAAGGTGACGCTGAGCACGGTTTGGCCAGCCAAGGAGGACTTGCGATGAGAGAAACCAGCCTCCTGTTGGGTCAGCTCTGCCGCGGTGCCGTCTTTTTGCAGGACAGTGATTGCCTGAACGACCGAACCAATGTCTCGTCCGTCGCTGGAGGCATTGCCGACGATGGCACCGCCCACTGTTCCGGGAATTCCCACCAAATGCTCCAGACCGCCCAGACCCGCGCCAGCAGCCTTGATAACGGCGTGGGAGAGCCGAGCACCGGCGCCAACTGTCATGTTGGTGCCTGAGATCGTCATCTGGCTGGTGGCAGCACCGGCCAGCGAGATCACCAACCCATCGACGCCGGCCTCACGAATCAGGATGTTGCTGCCACCGCCCAAAATGCGAACGGGCAGGTCCTGCTGGTTGGCTGACTGAACAAGCCGCTCTAATTCGCTGATCTCCAGTGGCTCGGCGAAATAACGAGCTGGTCCGCCGATCCCCAACCAAACCAAAGGCCCCAGTGGCTCATCGGTGCGAATCAAATGCATCAAGTCGTCAGGGAAGGTCATGCTCTTTCGGTCTTTGTTGTATGTAGAGGCGTGAATTGGTGACCGCTCGGTTGTCCAAAGTAGCCACGAAGATAACGGATTAGACGAAAAAAAGCGTCGGTGGGGATTCAAAAATCCCAACCGACGCTTCGTGAAAGTCAGATTCGCGAGGCTTCGCGTATTGGCTGGCTTAGCTGTTGTCCAATGCTTTGCGGATCAGGGTTCGAACCGGTTGTTTTGGCTGAAATCCAAGTAATCGTCGACGTTTCCAACGGCCATTGTCCTTGGTGAACACAATGATCTGGGGAAGCATCTTTTCACCCTCGGTCAGCTGTTCGGCCAATTCGGGATTTTCGTCGTGGTTGATCACAGCCAAACTGACACCGTCCAATTCGCCTGTGTGAGCCATCGGCTCGATCGTGGATTCTTTGAGGACATTGCAGGCATGGCACCATGGTGCCCCCACGACGACCATCAGCGGCTTCTGTTGTGTGACAGACAGCTCGTACGCCTCCGCGTAGTTCTGTTGCAATTGTTGTTCACTGGTCACTCCGGCCAGTACGACAGCGAATAGCAACGAAACCATAGGTAGCTCCCTAAATAGTGGGTTGGACTTCCAAGCGTGAAACGGCTCCAGCCGAATCAAGTGCCAACGACGCTGAAATTGCGAAGGGGGCGGATGAATGAATAGAAACGCTTAGTTGTCGGTTTCCTCTTCGACCCAGCAAATCCGTTGTTTACGATTCATCGCCGGTGATGGGACCAAATCCCGTGGCGAATCTTTCGCATTCCTGGGTGTCTCACCCGCGTTCAGCGATCGGACTTAGTTACTATCGGACGTCCAGTGGCCTTAGCGAGCTAATTGCTAGCAACTGTCTGTCTCGGAAAGCTAGCAAAAGTTTTCCGATCAAGTGACCGTTGCGAGTTGGCGGGAGTATATGGATGAGCGGGGGTGGAACAAGTAGTTTCGCTGGCATTTCCAGGAAATGATTTGCTCTGCCTCTCCAAATGTTGGTCGATCCCTCTTATTGAGTGGGCCGGAAATCCCTAAACTCAATCGATCACTGGACTTGGGACGTGCCAAAAGGCTGCGTCAAATTGCTGCACCCTGATGTGCCACGCTCGGAAAAAACCTCGCCTTCCTGCTCCAGACGCTAGGATAGCAATGCAAAACGGTTGTTTTCGGCTTCCTTGCAAGCCGCAGCGATCCATTCCTTTTCTGCCCCCAAGCGGGCCACGCTCTCTTCGCTCAAACACCTCATGAAACTGCGGATTGGACTGATCGGACTGGGCGACGGATGGCAAACCCGCCATCGCCCGGCGCTGCGGATGCTGCACGATCGGTTTGATGTGCGCGCGGTGTACAGTCCCGTGGCCAAGCTGGCGGAGAACTCGGCGGCGGAGTTTCAAGCGGATGCCGTCGACGGCTATCGTGCGCTCGTTTCCCGGTGTGACATCGATGCCGTGATGGTGTTGAAGCGAACTTGGTTGGGCTGGTTGCCGATGCTGGCTGCGGCCGAGGCAGGCAAAGCGATTTACTGGGCGGGCGACTTCGACATTGATCCTGTGGCGGACGCATCGGTCCGCGAGGCGATCGAAAAGTCCGGCGTGACTTTGATGGTGGAGTTCCCTCGCCGTTTTGCTCCGGCAACGTTGCGATTGAAAGAGTTGATCGCGACCAGGCTAGGGCCGCCTCAGTTGGTGTTTTGTCATCGTCGCATTCAAGCGGATTCGCAACAGCAGAAGCTCGGCTGCGATGGTTCGAGCACTCGCCGGCGAGACTTGGTCGAGTTGATCGATTGGTGTCGCTACGTTGTCAATCGAGAGCCGGACCAGGTCGTGTCGACGGGGTCGGATTCGACCGAAGCGACCGGCTACCAATGCTTGAGTCTTCAGTTCCCCGCCACGAAAAAAGCTCCCGCGGTCACTGCCCAAATCAGTTGTGGCAATTACATTCGCCCCACATGGCACGAGGCAGCTAGCTTTCGTCCGCCCTCGGCGATGCAGATCGTTTGTGAGCGAGGCGTCGCGTTCATCGACTTACCATCTTCTCTGGTCTGGTTCGACGATGCGGGCCGGCACCTGGAATCGCTGGAAACGGAGTTGCCAGTTGGCGAGCAACTGCTGACACAGTTTCATCGTTCCGTCACCAGTTTGCTACGAAACATCAGTGAACTGGATGATGCCTATCGGGCTGCCCAAATCCTGGCCGCTGCCAGAACGAGCGAACGCGATGGGTGTCGAGTGTCCGTCGAGCTCCGTCGAAAAAGCTGGATTGAATGACGCAACCAAACTCTTGGTGCTAATTCACGTCCAACCAATGAAGGATCGCTGTTCGATTGGAGGGAAACGCCATTTGATCTAAGTGTTCGGAGGTCGGTTTGGTCCAGATGTAGTGATCCAGTTCGTCTTCGGCCAATTTGATTCGCTCGGGGTGTTCGACGCGGCAGACGTAGAAGAGATCGATGACCGGGCTTAGCATGTCGCAGTAATCGTAGTGGTTCGGGCCGGACATCAGGTAGCTGCTTTCTGCCAGATGAAGGTTCGTTTCCTCCAGTACTTCTCGAGCGAGCGCTTCTTCGATTGTTTCATTGCGGTCAACAAATCCACCGGGCAGTCCCCACTTTCCCAAGCCGGGGTTCCTGGCCCTTCGAACCAACAGCAACTGTCCTGCCTCATTGCAAACCAAGCCACCGACCGCAGCGACTGGCCCAAAGAATTGAGCATAGCCGCACTCGACGCAACGAAACGGCACTGCGCCAGACTCGGGATTCTCCGTGGAGCATCGCGGGCAGTAACGAAAGCAGGCTTCCACTGGTTTCGAGGTCATGGTGCATATTTCAAGTTGACAGCGATGGAAATGAACCAGCATCCTAACGCATTCTGTTGCCGAACGATCCCCCGGTTGGCTGCCGGTCTTGGCCAACCGAACAAGGCCTCACGTCGGCAATCGTAACCCATCGCCGCTTCGTGCCTGTCTATCTATCACGGCAATCATGGGCCGCTGCTACTGGAAGCTTCTGTGCCTTCCTGCGCAGACTTCCACAGGTCGCGTACTTTCTGGCGGATTCGATCGGCCAGCGATTTCGATTGGTATCCAAACGCTGCTTCAACGCGCATCCCGGCTTGCAGGTTCGCTGCCACGTTGCTTGCCAGATCGATACGGGCGCGGAAGTGGGGCTCGAGTAATTCTGGATTTCCCGCGTCCGAGTCTCCCACACGAACCGGCATCGAACCACCTTCGGTAGCCGCCAGCACTGGATTGGGGAGGTCGTGACTGGCTCGCGGTTCAACTCGATCAAGCTTGCCACGAACACGACGAAAGCTTGCCGTGCGGACTTGAATTTCCTCACCGATCACCGCCCGGACAACATTGATTTTCCGCTCCTCGATCGCGGACACGATTTGCTTGTCGGTCTCGTCCGCCACGATCAGGACTGGCTCGCCTTCGTTGACGTACATCCCGACTCGATTCGCCAATGATCGAGAAACGACGGTTCCTGTCCGCGGGGCGCGGAGTTGAAGGCCGCTGCTGTGTTCGCGGAGTTGTTCGATCTGTGACAGAACGGCCTTTTGGTTTTCTTTCAGGATCAATTGTTCGCTGGTTGCATGTTGCTCGGTCGCCTTTCGAAGTCGGATGTCGTTTTGCTTCCGAGTAATCCTTAATTGCTCCAACCGGTTCGTCAGTTCTTGGTTCTCAAGCTCCACTAGCAAGTCACCTTCGTTGACACGATCGCCATCACGGACATGCACTCTGGTGATGAAACCATTGCACCGAGACCGGACAAACGTTTCTGGCAGATACTGCACGATCGCTGGTGCAGCTACCGAGGATGGGATTGGGATCCAGAAAATCGCCGCCAGTGAGGCGGAAGCAAGCAGAGCACTGGCAACCATGGCGCGCACGAAGCGAAGTGGATCCCGATTTCGCAGGTCAGCGGTGAAGCGAGTCGCCTTGATCAACGGCTGCCCCAACCAGATGACAATTCCCAAGGCCGCGATCACGATTCCGGCTCCAGCGAACAGGGTCGACGCAGCGATGGCAAGGGAAACGCAGATCAGGAATCGCCATGCCAAGGCCGCAAATCCGTACGCCAACACCACGTGCCTTCGCCAACCCATGAGGTTTCGAGGCGCGGCCCGTTCTCCTGTGATCCAAACCTTCAATACGTTCCGCACCGATGCGGAGGCTTCGGCGTACAGATTGGGGACTTCGATCAAATCAGCCAAAATGAAGTAGCCATCGAACCGCATCAGCACGTTCGCATTGAAGAGCAGAGTCGAGAGTCCTGCGGCGAAGATCGTATTGTGCAGCAGGAACTTTGCATGAGGGCTGTCGACGAGCATCCATCCGATCACCGCCAGCGAAGCGATCAGGAGCTCGATGTACATACCAGCGGCCGCAACGGCGATCCGCGACCACCTTGAGTTCATTCGCCAACAACTGGTCACGTCCACATACGCCATCGGTGCAAACAAAACAAACACGAGTCCGGATTCACGGACGGACCCGCCTACCCGTCCACACGCTGCGGCATGTCCCAGTTCGTGAATGACCTTCAATCCGATCCAAGACACTAGCAGCCAAATCCAATTCGATCGGTCGAAGATGCTCACAGAGGATGTGACGAACTGGTTCCAGTGAAACACCAGAGAAACGGCTGCCACCAACATCAGTACCAATCCGACGATTAGCAAGCCTGGCGCAAAGAGTGGCTGAAATCCTTTTGCGAATACGTCGGTCCAACGCGAACTCTGGGGCAACGGGACTTTGATCCAAAACGGATTGATCCGCTGCAGCGTCTTTCCCAGTAGAGAAGACGTTGCCTTGTTAGACTCTGCCACCAATGATCTGGAAGGCTCCGGGTCAGTCTCGAGGACGGCAATTTTATTCTTCAGCAACCAACGCGCAATCGAACTGGCTTGGGTTGCCGAAGGCGCACGTTGTCCAAGCTTGGCAGCAGCCAAACCGCATGCTTGCGGCAGAGTGGTTTCACCATCCAGCAAGGAAATGAAAACGTATTCCTCGTAGCCCACGCGGAAGAAGCGGTGTGTTTTGGGGATCTCAAGTCGATAGACGGACTCGCCGCGTTCTTGGACTGGCCAGACGAGGACGTCGGCAGCGATTCGAAGCTTTTGCTGATTCAGGTCGAGCGTGTTGGGGTCTCGTCGCGACATGCTTTACCAACCCACGGTTCGACAAAGTGTGAAGTACGCTTTGTGAAAGAGGTTCCAGCCCAGCGTGTGTCGGTCGCCAGCGATTCGGGCCACGCCTCGCATGCCTGGTCGCATTGTGTTTTCAGGATTGTCGATCAATACTTCCGCGATGAAGACATTGTCGTGATGTTTGAGTTCGGCACGCGGGTGCACGCGTAGAATCTTGGCGTCCAAATTTGTGTTAGGAAGCGCATCAACGTGAAAGCGAACCGCCATTCCTTCGCGAACATGGATCACATCGGTTTCTGGAATCGCGATTTCGACGATCATTTGATCCAAGGGAGCAATCTCAAACATCGCTTCACCGCGAGACAGCGGAGTGCCTTCGCTTTGCTTCAGATCGCCGCTGACCACGACTCCATCGATTGGGCTGCGGATCTCTAAGTTGTCGTGCCGGAACTGCAGCAATTGCGTTTGCAGTTGCAATCGCTCGGATTCGAGCGATGCAATTTTGCTGCCTGCAAAGTCATGCGAGGCCATCATCCCTTTCTTCTCTTGGACCGACTGATT
Organism: Rubripirellula sp.; assembly: GCA_045110715.1. Taxonomy (GTDB): domain Bacteria; phylum Planctomycetota; class Planctomycetia; order Pirellulales; family Pirellulaceae; genus Rubripirellula. The sequence continues at coordinate 12,868 of JBGCGI010000029.1, read as the reverse complement.
CAGCTCCGCACGAATGCTGGCCAGTTCATACTCGACCTCTCGTGGATTGATTTTGGCCAGCAGGTCACCTTTGCGAACGATGTCACCAGGCCGGACGTGAGCGGATTCGAGTGGGCCGTCAAACGGAGCCGCCACATATCGTTGCTGAACTGGTTGCAACTCAATGTCCGCGCGGATGGTGTAGGACAACGGCAGCATCATCAGAACCGTTGCACCGACGGCCATGCCGATCGCGATTCGGCGTTTTGCGCGCCCTGCGGTCGAGCGGAAGGCCTTCAGAGAGCGGTCGAGCGAACTGGGTTGCAATCGCTCAATGCTGCTCAGCTTACTCGCCAGTGGAGAGGTCAGCACCTTCAGGATTCTCGAGGCTGATTCCGATTTCGCATTGCTGCAAAGTATCACGCCACAATCATGTCCGCTTTCATCGCTCAGGCAGACACCGTGCATCGATTCGGCAGAAACTGATTTCGCGAACTGTACGACGGCCATCATCGCGTGCCGTTGCGAGGCGGATGTCTCGGAGTCAGCAGGCCAGCAGGTGAATTCCCGCCGAGCTGAGACTTCTTCACCTGCCGCGATCGCCAACCTTCGAATTGGATCGTGATCGTTTTCTGTGATCTCGACAGCACTTGCCATCACCGAAAGCCCCGCGTCGGTTCGCTTCCTCCACATTACGATGACCTGCTCCGCTGATAGGCATTGGCGCAGCAAGTGGGTGAGGGCGTCCGTAGCGGATTCGAGCGTCTCGTGGGCGTCGAGTTTGGATAGCAGCTCAATCGTCATGGCCAGGACTCGAGTCTGCTTCCGCATGTCAACAACTGCGTCCGCGCCGACCCCCGGCGCGATCGGCAAGCCATGGCCGACCGCGGGCGTTGTTGGGCTGATCAGAATCGAGGGATCAAGCATGTTTACGCGTGGCTGTGCGAGTCTCTATCGAGAGAAGTGGCTGCCGTGCCTGGCGGTCCTTTCCACGGGAGTCTCCGTCTCCATGTTCCAGCGGCAGGCGATTCCACTCGGGATCAAGTTCTTCGGATTGGGGATTCGCACCTTGACGGGAGCGGTTCCGCTTTCCGGATTCGCTACTGGCGAAACAAACTCGATCTCGCCATCGCAGACGATGCCGTCGTAACCGATTGTCAGTTTCACCATCTGGCCCGGACGCAGCGTTTTGGCGTTTGCAAACGGAACCGAGAAGACTGCTTTGAGAGTCTTCAAATGTACGATATGCATGATCACCGGGTCCGTTGGAGAGACGAACTCTCCGACTTCCTTGTCGATTGCAACGACATAGCCTTGGATCGGAGATGCGATCACTCGTTGCTTGATCTGCGTTTTGACACGCTCGAATTCCAAGTGACGTACATTCAGGTCTTCGCGAACACTTTGCAGTCGCGAAGCAGCTTGCTGGTGCTCGGTTTCGGCGCGATCCAGTTCACGCTGGCTTGCATTGCCGTGTTCGTGCAGTTCGCGGTAGATTTCGAGTTGTCTTTGACGGACTTCCAAATCCGCTTCGGCAACTTGCCGGGAGCCCAACGCATCTTTGGCCGCACGCGCGACTTGCAAGGAGGCTTGCAGGACGTCGTCATTCAGCTTTGCCAAAATCTGTTTGTGGGAGATTTCATCTCCCTCGCTGACAGTGATGTCAGCGATCACACCAACTTCCGGTGCAGGAATGGCGACGCGGTTGTACGGTTCGGTGAACGCCTCCAGTTCCTCAGCGGCACTTGTCCCAGTGGAAAGCACCAGCAACGCAATCAAGCAAGTGTTTCGAGTTGATTTGAAATGCATCAGTTTCATCCGTGAAAGTCTGGTTTCGAAGCGATGAGAACGCTCTTGTTGTCCTAGATTTGCCAGCAGCCTTCAGGCGCCACGGCGGACTTCGAGAGTAACCCCTCCGTTTCGCGATCGGCCTGTAGCATTCGCCAGCGAACCGAGGTCGCATGGCGTTGTTGTTCTGATTGAATTCGTTTGAGACGGGCTGACAGATCCAGCCCGCTGCGACGGTCGCTCTGCACCCAACGCTCCACGGCCCGGCCGATCCATGGTGCGTGGTCTCGGATCAGCGTGTCCTCCGAGCAGACGAATGTGCGGGTAGTGCCGGGGTCTCCGCACCGCGCGCAGCGTCCAATCAACTGCCGGTCGACACGCGTGAAGGCGTGCTGCTCCGTCAGAATCACGTGCAACCCGCCTGCGTTGGCGACTTCAGGAGCGAGCCGAATGTCGGTGCCCCGCCCGGCTAGATTCGTGGCGACGGTAATCGAACCGGCGTTTCCGGCTGACTGGATTACCGCGGCCTCGTCGGCATCTTGAACGCCATTGAGCAATTGGAACTTCAGTCCGCGTTGCTCGAGTTCGTGCGAAACATCAATGCTGTCTGCGATGCTGTGGGTTCCAATCAGCACGGCACGTCCTCGTTGGCAGATTGCCGCCGCCTCACTGGCGATTGCCGCTAGCTTTTCTTCGTGAGTCAGCGCGATATGATCGGGCAGCGTCGATCGCTTGCTAGGAAGTCTTGGTGGAACAACAGAGACGGGCACGCCATAGACTGCAGCAAGCTCATGTTCGCAGCCAGTCGCTGTCCCGGTCATGCCACCAAGAGACTGGTAGTAGCGATAAAATCGCTGGCGGGTGATTCTTGCCAGCGGAGTGTTCTCGGGACTGATTGGCAAACCTTCTTTTGCTTCCACCGCTTGGTGGATGCCGTCGGACCAACTGCGGTCTTCAAAAATCCGCCCTGTCGACTCATCGACGATTTGAACTTCTTTGTCACGCACGATGTAGTTCACGTCGCGTTTGAACACAGCGTCGGCTTTGATCGCTGCAACGACGTACTCATGCCATGGGCGGACCAAGTGGGGATGCACCGTCAGTTCGGCGTTCGCATACACAGCGTTGAACCCTATGTCAGTGAGTTCTGCCTGGCCCTGTCGCGAAATCCTGAACTCCCAGTCCGGTTTCAGTTGCGTCGCCAGTTGGCGTGCTTGGCGATGCACATCCGCGTCAGGTGACTCGCCCGGTGCGCTTCCGCTCAGCACCATTGGCGACACCGCGTCATCGATCAACACATGATCCGCTTCGTCGATGATCGCGGCATGCAGTCCACGTTGCAGCAAGTCGGACTCCGTTGGCTCGCCGCAAACTTGCGAGTACACGCGAGATCCAAGCTGCTTGGCGTCGGCGCGGCCCAACGTCAGCTGATCACGTAGGTAGTCGAACCCGAAAGCATGCCCTGGTCCGTACGTAATATCTGCTTGATAGGCGAGTTTGCTGTCCCCCGGCTCTGCGTTTTCTTGCAAGAGTCCAGTCGTCATGCCGAGTCTGGCAAAGACCGGGCTCAATTGCTCGTGATCCCGTTGAGCCAAGTAGCTGTTGGGAGTGACCACGTGAACGCCACGACCGGCGAGCGCACGGAAGTAGGCAGGCAGAGCTACCGATAGTGTTTTGCCCTCCCCCGTTTGCATTTCGGCGATTGCGCCGCAGCAAACGATGATTCCGGCATGCAATTGGACGTCGAAGAGTTGAATGTCGAGTGACTGTCGAACCGATTCAAGAACTCCACCTGCGGCCAGCACGATCAGTTTCCTGTCATCGCAATCAGGATCGGATTGCAAATGTCGGGCGAGATGACTTGTGTGACGTTGAAGTTGACTTGCCGGGCAACCACGCAGCGTTTCTGCAATCTGCTTGGACTCGGAGACGATCTCGTTGATCCAATCCGGTTGACTTAGCTCACGCAGTTTCCGGCGAGCCGATGACTTCCGGTTCACTGGGTCCGGTTCCCTGCCCTTCATCGCTGTAGACTCGCGTCGAGGGCTGCTTCAGCGGACGCGGTGACCGCATCTGCTTCGATACTTGGTTCACTAGCAATCCGTGCGTGATGGCCAGCACTATCAAAACGCAGTAGGACTCCCATTGCTTTGCGAAGTTGGAGCCACGAAATGGCGTACGCAACTTGAGCGCGAACGAATGCGCGTTCTTCGTCTGCTAGTCGCTCCTGTGCGTCCAGCAGATCTTCGATCAAGAGCAGCGAAGACTCATTGGGGTCGGGCAACAACTCCCAACGCTGCTGGAGGTAGCTGACTTCTCGATTCGCGGCATCAATGGCTTGCTTCTTCGTTGCCATCTCATCGAAAGCGGTTTGCGTTTCTCGAACAGCGATCTCGGTTTCTGCGAACGTGACCTCCATCGTTTGCTGGAACTCATAGGTCGCTCGGGTCAGCTCCCAGCGATTGCGGGCCAAACGGGCCCGACTGGCTCGATTGCCAATTGGGATTTCATAGCGCAGTCCGGCCGCATAGCTGGGACGGCCGTCAGAGAACTGATTGGCAAAGGCGCCGAATGTGTCTGTCTTGTCGTCCAAACCTGCAACATAGGTACTCAGGATCAGATCCAATTGAGGCAGGACTTGATTCTTGGCCGCGCCGACTTTCGCAGAGACCGCTTGGATTTTTCGGAGCGATTGCGAAACGTCGGGTCGATTGTTCAGTGCCGTTAGAGTTGCCTCTCGCGTTGAAAGGTTCACTGGTAGCACCAACGGTTGGTCCTGTGGCATTAACTCCCAGCGACTGTTTTGAATCAGCTGCGGGTCACCGGTCAGGAGACGCAAACGGGCTTGGGCGTTGCGGATCCTGGCTTCCGCTCGAACAAGATCGGATCGCCGACTCGTCACGGCAACTTGTGCGCGAAGGACCTGACGCCGGTATGCGTCGATGTTCTCTCTGGCCTCTAGAATGGAGTGCAGTTTTGTTGCTCCTTCCAACAAGCGGTTGCGCTGCAACCATTCGGCGCGGCTTTGGAAGAGATCCCAGTAGGCACGCGAGACGTCGATCAAGTGCTCTTGGAGTTCTTCACGGACTTCGCTGTTGGCCAGTTGCACATCAATCTTGGCCAGTAAAACGCGGGTGTTGTTGACCGCGCGGCCACGATCTTTCAGAAGCGGTTGCGTGAAATTGATCTCAAGACGTGTTGTGCCCTGCGGATTGGGAACCAAGAAGGTTGAGTTGTTGTCTTGGTATCCGCCGCGTTGGATCACCTCCAAGTTGCCACCAGAGCGGGCCCTCTTGCGAATTCCCGCCGAAGATGAAAACGTCTCGTCGCGAAATCGGTTCGAGTTGTCACCGGTTGTTAGAGCGCTGCCAACGGGTTCGTTCGTGTCGGCAAACTTTGCTTCGATGTAGGCCAGAGCGTCAAACTCTGCGTCCGCGATCACTAGGTCGTTCTGCCGAATGTGTGGTTCGGTCAGAATGGATTGGATGTACGGCGAGGATCGCAGGGCCGTCTCTGTCAGGCTAGCGATTCCAATCGGCAGTGTCTCGTTCGCGAACCCCAGCGGCGCGGAGAGGGCCTCCTGCCACCACATTCCAAAGTCCACGGTGCCAACTGGTGGTTGAATGCCAACTGCAGGCGGAAACCCGTCTTCGAATTGATTGGCTCGAGCATGATAAGGATCGAGTTGGTTTTGAAACGGACCACGTGGGATCGCTGGTGGAATGCTGTTTGAATGAATGGAGGTTTGCGTAGCCGCACGAGCTGGAACGGCACTCGCTGGTAGAGCATTCAGCCTCGTGGGTTTGATGCCAGGAGGAAACGCCATCGATCCAGCGAGCGATCCTAGGACGGTTTCGATGTCCAGCGGTGTAGTGGTTTGCGGACGCTGGGGTCTGACCGGAGTTTCCGCCACCAAACGCTGAGTTGGCGCAGCAACGAGCAGAGCGAGGATCGCCAGTTTGCTCAGTTTGGTTTGCTGCGGGTGGTGTTTCACGCGTTTTCCGGCGGACAGGTCTTCGGCGACTTGAGTGGAAAACCGATGGATATCGATTCGACTGCTACAACACACTCAACAGAAAGAATCGGCAGTGTCTGTCGATCGGATGCAGTCGGTCGCTGCGAATCATCGAGGAGTTCAGACGGGAGCGCGTTAGAGTCGCCATAGGATACGTATCTGGAACAGAGTCCTTAACCTTTTTAAATCGCCCAGGTTTTCGTTTGGGCCCCGTCGTTAGGTGGATCGTAGACTTCTCCGGACCAATCTACGCGCATCCTTCATTCGGCGAATTCGGCTGAACAGAGGATCCCTCCTTCGGCCGGGCGGCACGAATGCCAGACAAACTACATCAATGGTGCCAACGCTGGCTGATCTCGGCTGATGAAGTCGGTACCCGGGCAAAAGGTTTATTTGGCAAGCAGGCTGGCACTTTGCAGCCATCACTCGCGTTGCAGTTGAGCGATCTTGAGCCTCGCATCTTGTTCAGTGCTTCGCCAATTGATCCGAGCATGATGCCTGATGGGGACGAAGTCTCCATGGTCGTCGAAGCCCAACAGGACTCGGCAGAGGATACCGCAGAGAGTGCTTTCTCCGTCGCAGTTCAGGCAAGTGGCGAAATCATTTTTATCGATTCAGCCGTGCCCGATATCGAGAGCCTGCTAGATGACTTGCGTGCATCAGGTCGTGACAGCGAGGTTTTCATTCTTGATGCGGAACGAGATGGCGTTGACCAGATCACCGAGATACTAGAGACGCGCAGCGATCTGTCTTCCATTCACATCGTTTCCCATGCGGATGACGCTGCGGTAAGGTTGGGCGGCACCATGTTGTCCGACTCGAATCTAGCTGGTTATGCCGGGCAAATCGCGTCCTGGAAGAGTTCGCTGGCTCTCGACAGCGACATTCTGTTCTATGGCTGTGATCTGGCTGGCAATGCGGACGGCCAATTGTTGCTGGAATCTTTGAGCACATTGACCGGGGCGGATGTGGCCGCCAGTGTTGACGACACGGGGCAAGCGAGCCTGGGTGGCGACTGGGATCTCGAGTTCACGACAGGTTCGATCGAAACCACGCTGGCTTTCAGTCAAGACGTTCAAGCGAATTGGCAGGGACTGTTGACGCTTGGTGCCTATGACGGGTTCGACTATGTCGTCGGGTCGCTGGATGGTGCCAACGGAGGATCTGGCTGGGCGACAGCGTGGACGACCCTCACTGGATCCTCGGCAAACGTGGTCGCTTCCGGTCTAACGGATCCAACGGGGGATCTTGCGACCATTGGCGGCGCGGCGCAAATGGATACGTCGTCGCTGTTCAAGCAGTCGCGAGAATTGCAGACCGCGATAGGAATGGATGGAACGACCACTTGGTTTAGCTTTCTTGTTGAGGCCGATACGTCGTCGGGCGGAATTTCGCTACATGTCGGAGACGACGGCGGGTCAGACGATACGGTCTCGATCGGAACGAGCGGAGACGGCTTCCTCTTGGCGAAGAATGCCAGTCCAATTTCGGGGGCATCGTCGATTAGCAACGTGATCAACGATGGTCAGACCTACCTGCTGGTTGCCAGGATCGATTTTGCGTCCGGCGACGACACGGTGACGCTGTTCATCGATCCAACACCGGGATTGGCCAGTCCCGATACCGGCGGTGCGCTTACGACACAGCTAACAGGTCTCGATTTGGGGACTTTCACAGAGGTTGGATGGATCGGTGGATTTAGCTCGAACAACTCGACCGTTGATGAGCTTCGCGTTGGCAACAGTTTTGCGGATGTCGCGCCACTAGAAACCACGGAAGTGACATTGGCGACGATCCAGGATACGTATATCGATAAGAATTCTGCTGGCCCGTTTGGAAGCTCCAGTACGATCACCGTTGGCGCTCAGGGAGGCGAACAGGGCAATATACGGTCGTTGGTGCAGTTTGACTTCAGTAGCATTCCTGTGGGCTCGACGATCACCAGCGCGACTCTCCAACTGGAAGCGACCGGGATTGATGGATCGGTGAATGTTGGGGTCTACGAGTTAAGCGAGGCGTGGTCGGAGTCGACGGCCTCGTGGAACAATCCCTGGGCAGCCGGTGGCACGTTCTCAACCACGGCTGTGGATACGTTCTCAGCAAGTTCAACTGGCTTGCACGAATGGGATCTGACGAACCTGGTGATTGGCTGGCAAAATGGGTCGGTCGACAACCATGGAGTATTGCTCGCCTCCGAAGACACAGGGTCCGATTCGGTCACCTACTCCAGTCGGGAAGGTTCTACGGCGCCGGCACTGCTAGTAACTTACCTGGCGCCGAATAGTGATCCAACGGTGGCGAATTCTCTGACAGACCAAGTCGCAACCCAAGGATCTTCGTTCAACTTTCAGTTTGCCGCGAATTCATTCACCGATGTTGATGGTGATCCGCTGACCTACACCGCCACGCTCAGTGATTCCAATTCACTACCTAGCTGGTTGGTGTTCAACGCTGCGACGCGAACTTTTTCGGGCACGCCGACTAATGGGGATGTCGGAACGATCAGCATTCGAGTCACGGCGAACGATGGAAACACCGGGACTGTGTTTGATGACTTCTCGCTTGAGGTCACCAACGTCGCGCCGACGATCAATTCGACACTCACTCCCTCTGTTGTCGAGAACACGGCACTCGTTCAAACGGTAACCACCATTGAACCGGATGCGACAGTTGGATTCACGATCACTGGCGGTGCGGATGCAAGCCTGTTCACGATCAATGCTGCGGGTGAGCTTTCATTCGTGGCAGCAGCGGACTTTGAGAAGCCGAAAGACTTGGACTTCGACAATCAATACGAAGTCGAGGTCACTTCCAGCGATGGAATCGATACCGACGTCGCTTCGATCCTTGTGACGGTGACGGATGCGAACGACAACACACCCGTTGGGACCGCGGACGCGTATGTTGTCGATGAAGATACGACACTGAACTCCAATGCTGGATGGTTCGATGTGAACTGGTCCTTCCGCAGGACGCTCTCGTTCGACAACTCTGGGCAGTCAGAGACCTTGGCAGGGTTTCCTGTTCTGATCCAGTTGGACTCCTCACGAATTGACTACTCGCAAACGCTGAATGCGGGCGAAGACCTTCGGTTCGTGGATGGCGACGGCACGCTGCTAGCGCACGAGATCGAAGTCTGGAACGAGGGTGGGACGTCCTACGTTTGGGTACGTGTTCCCCAAATCGCTCAGTCCTCGGCCAGCGACTTTGTCTGGATGTACTACGGAAACGCCACGGCGACAGACGCTCAGGACTCGGCTGCTGTATGGGCGGGATACGATGCTGTTCAGCACCTGAACAATAACGCTCTGGACTCCACAGCAAACAATAACGACGGCACGATCACCGGAAGCGTGAATGCTTCAGGAAGGTTTGGCGATTCGCAGTCGTTTGACGGCGACAACGACATCATCAATCTTGGGCAAGACGCGAGTCTTGGAGACGTCTTTCAAGCGGGTGGAACGGTTTCTGCTTGGTTCAACGCTGCGGACTGGGGACAGAACGGGCACGGGCGAATTCTAGATAAGGCCAATGGGGTCACGCCGGGCGGTGGTGGATGGAATTTGTCATTGAGCGACAGTAACGAATCCGTGATTTTTGAGTTTGGCCGAACTGCTGGGATCGAGCGATGGCGAGCAGAGCCCAATGCCATCTCTTTGAATCAGTGGCACAATGTGACGATCGTGTTCAACAGCGATCTTGAGACGAATGATCCGCAAATCTACATCGATGGCGTTTTGCAGACGCTAACGACTCCGGTCACGGGAACGGGTAGCGCTCCTTCAGATCAAGGCATCGATCTGGCGATCGGAAACCACGCTTCGGGGCTCAGTCGAGGGTTTGAAGGTCTGATCGACGAAGTCCAGCTGATGGACGGAGTGCGATCGGCTGATTGGATCAATGCACAGTATCTAGCCGCGACCGAGAACTTTGTTACCTTCGGCGCTCAGCAGACGACCGCTGGTGTGCTGGGCAACGACATTGACGCGGATGGCAATCTCATGACGGCGGTTCTGGTGACTGGGCCATCCAATCATCAGACTTTCAACTTCAATACCGATGGATCATTCACGTATCTTGCCAATGATAACTTTCACGGCGAGGACACCTTCACGTATCGTGCCAACGATGGGCAGCAAGACTCTGAAGTGACGACGGTCACGATCTCCGTCAGTTCGGTCAACGATACTCCCACCATTGGTTCCGCAACACTTGGTGCGATCGAAGTCGACGAAGCCGATCCGCCAGGGGCTTCGGTCATTAGTCTGTTTGGATCTTCGTTCACCGACGCGGATGACCCTTCCAGTCTGGTCGGAATTGTTGTGATTCAGAACGATGCTGTTGCCGGCACCGAAGGCGTGTGGCAGTACACCAGCAATGGAACCCAATGGGAGAACATCGGGACGGTCAATGACACGGGCAGCGGACTTGTTCTTAGCGCCGCGTCCAAGGTTCGCTTTCTATCGGCAACAGGCTACGACGGTACACCGACAGGGCTCTCGGTTCGCGGTCTCGACAATTCGTTCACCGGTGCATTTTCGAGCACAGCGGGAACTGAAAATCGACAGGTGCACGACACGTCCAACGCTTCGGACACAGCGTTCAGTGCGGTCGCAACCCTCAACACGTTTGTCAGTGTCAACCATTTGCCAGAGATTGGTGGTGTCTCTAGCACTGTGAATGTGGACGATGACGCAACCGCACAGCCCTTCACGGGTGTTACGATCGTGGATGACGAAGGCGATCCGGTAACGGTCGTGGTGACTCTCAGCGGTGGCGATGCGAACGGAGAGTTCACTGCTGCCTCGCTTCTGAGTAGCGGATTCGTCAAGCACTCCACCAATGCAGGTGAATACACCTTGTCGGCTGGTACGCCAGCGAATGCCCAGTCTGCGATCCGACAGTTGGTATTTGCTCCAACGTCAAACCAAGTGACGCCGGCAACGAGCGTTTCGACGACACTAACGATCACGGTCAACGACGGACTGCCAACGGTCAACAGTGAGACGACCGTCGTGACCACCAGTATCAACGATGCGCCAGCGATTGCCCCAGCAACGCTTGCGGCGGTGGATCAGAAGAATGCCGATCCTTCAGGAACTTCAGTCAGCAGTCTGTTTGGTCCGTCGTTTGTGGACGCTGATGCTTCCGCCAGCTTTGCCGGTATCGTTGTGGTACAGAATGATGCGGTCGCTGGTACGCAAGGCGTTTGGCAGTACAGCAGCGACGGTTCCCAATGGGAGAATATCGGCGCGGTCAACGATACAGGCAACGGACTTGTTTTGAACACGTCATCCCAGATTCGCTTTCTTCCTGTCATCAGTTTCAGCGGAACACCAGCATCGCTTTCGGTTCGTGGGCTCGACGATTCGTTTTCCGGTACTTTCTCAAGCACCGCAGGCACAGAAGATCGGCGCAGCCATGACACGTCTAGTGTCTCGGACACTTCATTCAGCGCCATCACAACTCTAAGCACTTCGGTCACTAGCAACGATTCGTCGGTGATCGATGGGGTTTCTGGTGTCGTGAATGTAGCTGACAACGCAACGACACAGCCTTTCTCAGCCGTCACGATCACGGATGCGGAAGACGATCAAGTCACGGTCGTTGTCACTCTTAGCGGAGGCGACGCGAATGGACAGTTCACAGCGGCTTCTCTTCTCAGTAGTGGATTTGTGAAGCATACGGTCAACGCCGGTGAGTACACATTGTCGGCTGGTACAGTCGCGGATGCTCAGTCTGCGATTCGTCAGTTGGTGTTTGATCCAGTAGAAAACCAAGTAGCAGTTGGTTCAACGGTTTCCACAACCATGACAATCACGGTGGATGACGGACTGCCTACCGTAAACAATGGGACGACAGTTGTGGCCGCCAGTGTCAACGATGCTCCTACGATCAGTGACGCGGTTCTTGCCAGTTCACTGGAAGATGACTACCTGCCTGCTGGTGGGACCGTTTCTTCGCTATGGAGTTCGGCTGCAGGCGACGCGGATGCGTCCGCTAGCTTGAACGGAATCGTTGTGGTCGAAAACTCGGCCGACGAAGAGACCGAAGGCCGCTGGGAATACTCGAGCGATGGCTCCAACTGGTTCGCCATTGGTGAGGTGAATGGCACGAACCTTGGACTCGCGATTTCATCCAGTTCATTGCTTCGCTTCGTCCCCGTAGCAAACTTCCATGGCGTGCCGACAGAGATTGTTGTGCATGCAATCGATGAAACCTACACGGGAAGTTATTGCACGACCAGTTCTGGCGAGGCTCGCGCCCTAGTCAATCCGTCGGGCGCGACCGCGAATTCGGCGATCAGTAGTGGAACAGCAAGGCTGCAAACAAGTGTCGCTTCGGTGAATGATCGTCCCACGCTCGCCGACCATCAACAGAGGGTCGCATCGGGTGAAGTGTTGACTTCTGGAACTGGGCGATTTGAGAATCTGAGTGAAGATGTCGATGGTGATAGCCTGACAGCAGTTCAGGTTTCCGGTCCAAGCAATGGCACCTTGTCGCTCGCGCCAGACGGATCCTTCGTCTATCGGCCCAATGAAGGATTCGCTGGGCTGGATTCGTTCGTTTGGAAAGCAACCGATGGCAGTCTTAGCAGCGACGATGCAGTTGTTGAGATCAGAGTCAGGCAGACAGTCGTTCCGTTGCCGCAAGTGGCGGCCTCGGAGACAAACGCCCCAGAGCCATTGGAAGAGGCGATTGAGGAAGAATCTGAAGGAGATGCCGAAGCGGATGAGTCAGTGGAAATCGTCGATGTCGGGCTTGGCGTCGATCAAGGTGTCAGTGATGACGTGAACGATCGAACAACCGTCAATCCGGTACTCGTCGAGCCTGCCGTTGTGCGAGAGATTCAGGGAGCCGACGTTTCTGATTCGATGCTGCAGCGTCTATTGGAAACAGACAGCTCGGGAACAAACCCACGCCGCAGCCTCGCAAGTCTAAGCAGTGTGGATGATCGGATTCGCAACAGTCTGATTGAGCAACTCAATACGATCGACGTAACAAATGCTGACATTGCGCTGATGACGAAGCCGGGCTTGATGTGGAGTCAACTTGACGATCATCGAAGTCAGATGGAGTTGCAGA